>CAMDAM010000255.1 GCA_945888575.1 Asaia bogorensis
GACAGGAGAATCCACCATGACCCTCGACCGCGCTGTCCTCGCCTTCGCCGGCTTCGTCATCCTGGCCAGCCTGGCACTGGGCTGGTTTGTCAGCCCGTGGTTCCTGCTGCTGACCGCCTTCGCCGGCGCGAACATGATCCAGGCCGCCGTCACCGGGTTCTGCCCGGCGGCGATGGTCTTCAAGGCTCTCGGCCTGCCCGCCGGCTGCGCCTTCAAGTAGTCCCAGCCGGAACGGAGTGCCGACCATGCACAAGAACTGGCCCGACCTCGCCGCCAGCCTGACCACCCCGCTGCGCGAGCTGCGCGGCGGGGCCCAGGATGTGATGAAGGGGTTCTCCGCCATCGCCCGCGCCGCGCTGGAACCCAAGGCGCTGGATACGAAAACCAAGGAGCTGATCGCGCTCGCCATCGGCGTCGCCACACGCTGCGATGCCTGCATCGCCTTCCACGCCGAGGCCCCGGTGCGCCACGGCGCCAGCCGCGACGAGGTGATGGAGACGCTGGGCATGGCGATCTACATGGGCGCCGGCCCTTCCGTGATGTACGCCGCCCAGGCGGTGGAAGCCTTCGACCAGTTCAGCGCGAAGGCCCAGCCGGCGGGCTGAGCCCCGCTGCCTCGATCCGCCCGTCGCGCATGGATACCAGGCGGTCGAAGCGGTCGAAGATCTTCTCGTCATGCGTCACCACCAGGATTGCCGCCTGCTGCTCCTGGGCGACCTGGCGCAGCATGTCCATCACCACCCGCGCGCGCTCTGAATCCAGCGCCGCGGTTGGCTCGTCGGCCAGGATGATGCGCGGCCGGTTGGCGAGCGCGCGGGCGATCGCCACGCGCTGGGCCTCGCCGCCCGACAGGCGGGACGGCATGGCATCGGCGCGGCGGCCGACCTGGAGGTAGTCCAGCAGTTCGCGGGCGCGGGTGCGGGCGGCGGCGGCGGGGGTGCCGGCCAGGGTCATCGCCAGCGCCACGTTGTCGGTGGCGTCTAGGAACGGCAGCAGGTTGTGGAACTGGAAGATGAAGCCGATGCGCTCGCGGCGCAGCCGGCGCAGGTCGGGCACCAGATAGTGGCCCTCCCATACCGTGGCGCCGTCGAGCACGAGGCGCCCGGCGGTGGGTTCCAGGATGCAGGCGATGATGTTCAGCAGGGTGGACTTGCCGCTGCCCGAGGGGCCGCGCAGGCCGACCACCTCGCCGGCGGCGACGGCGAGGTCGACATTGGCGAGCGCGTGCACCGCGGTCTCGCCGGTGCCGAAGGTCATCCCGAGGCCTGCGACCTCCACCAGCGGCGCGGTCACCGCCTCAGCCCCCCAGGGCTTGCTGCGGCTCGATGCGCAGGGCGGCCCGGATCGAAAGCAGGGAGGCGAGCAGGCAGATGGCGCCGATGACGCCGGCCATCGTGGCAACCTCGGCGGGGCCGAGGGCGACGGCGCGGGGAAACGCGTCGCGGGTGGCGAACACCAGCGCGACCCCGGCGGCGTAGGCGGTGGCACCGAGGAGCAGCGCCTGTTGCAGGACCAGGGCGGCGATGGTGCGGTCGGGCGCGCCGATCAGCTTCAGGGTGGCGATCTCGCGCAGCTTGTCCATGGTCATGGTGTAGATGATCAGCGCGATGATCACCGCCGAGACGAACAGCAGCACCACGGTGAACATGCCAAGCTGCACGCGGGCGCGGTTGACCACCGAGCGGGTGAGCAGGTCCGACTGCTCGGCGTCGGTCAGCGCGGCGAGATGCTTCCAGCGCCGCACGGTGTCTGCGACGCGGGCCGGGTCGGCGCCGGGGTGGAGGCGGGCGATCACCGCGTTGACGGTGTCGGTGGTTCCCGCACCGGCGCCGGCGGCGAGCGCGCGGCGGGCGGCCGGGGGGGCGAGCTTGAACTGGAGCTCCTGGCTGTCGCGGAGATGGACGAACACCAGCGGGTCGCCGCCCGACGAGACCAGCCCGCGCGTGGTGCCGACGACATGGTAGCGGTCGCCGCCGAGCAGGACGGTGGCGCCCGGGGACAGGCGGGCGCGGGCGTCGGCGACCAGCTCGCGCCGCGTGGCGCCGAGGCCGCGGCCGTCGGCGATCGCCGAGGGGCCGCCGGGGCGGCCGGGCTCGTAACCCATCACCTGCACCCGGATGATGCCCTGGGGCGCATGCGCCTCTGCCGTGCGCAGGGTGATGCTGCCGGCGGCGGCCACGCCGGGGAGGCGGGCGACCATCTCGCGCACGTCGCCGGGGATGCGCGAGGCCTCGGCGAAGGGTCCGCGGGTGCCGGATTCGACTGTCCAGAGGTCGGCGGCCAGGCTGCGCGAGAGGGCCAGCGCCTCGGCCACCACGCCCTGGTAGATGCCGACCATCGACAGCGCGACGCCCATCAGCAGGCCGAGGCCGAGGCAGGTGAGCAGGAAGCGGCCGAGCTTGTGGCGGATGTCGGCGAGCGCGAGGTTCATGGCGCGGCAGCCCCGTCCGCGCGGACCGGGACCGCGTGGGCGGCGCGGCCGACCGCAAAGCCGGGGCCGACCTGCACCGCCACGGGAACGTCGTCCGGCAGCCCGTCGGTGATCGCCAGCCGCGCGTCCATCAGCCGGGCGGCGAAGCGCACGCGGCGCCGGGCGAGGCGGTCGCCCTCGATGGTCCAGACGGTGCCCTCGACGCCGTCGAAGCCGTGCACCGCCGCCTCCGGCACCAGGCGCGCGCGGGCCAGGCGGCCGGTTTCGATCACCACCTCCGCCTGTTCGCCCAGAACCGGGGTGATCGGGCAGGAGCGGCAGCGGACATGGACGCGGCGCTCCTCCGTCACCCGGTCGGCCTCCAGCCCGATGCGGGCCACCTCGGCATTCATCGGGCGGCCGGGCCGGCTGCGCAGCGTTACCTGTGCGGGTTGGCCCAGCGCGATGTCGCCCGCGCGTCCCTCGTCCACGTAGGCGAGCGCCCACAGGCTGTCCGGCGCCACCAGGGTGAACACCGCCTCGCCGGGGTTGAGCGCCGTGCCCGGCTCGCGCGTGCGCGCCACCACCAGCGCATCGAACGGCGCCACCAGGGCGTGCTTGGCCAGCGCGGTGCGCTCTGACTGCAGGTTGGCCCGCGCCTCTGCCAGCACCGCCCGCGCCACGGCCGCATCGGCACGGTTCACGCCGATATCGGCCTGTGCCGAGGTCGCCTCGGTTTCCGCCAGCTCCGCCGCCTCCGCACTGCCGGCGCCGCGTTGGGCCAGGTCGCGCCGGCGGGCGGCGGTGGCGCGCTTCTGCGTCATCTGCGCTTCGGCCCGCTCGCGCTGTGCGTCGGCCCGCGCCACCATGGCGTCGGCCGACAGCAGGCTCGCTTCCGCGCGTGCCACCCGGGCCTGTTGGCTGGCTGCATTGAGCCGCGCCAGCACCGTGCCGGCGGCGACCCTGTCGCCGTGGTCGGCGAGAACGTCCACCAACGTGCCCGGCACCTCGAACCCGACGCGGGAGAGCACGCGGGCCTCCACGGCGCCCAGGCCGAACACCGTCACCGGAACATCACGGACGATCACGGCGACCGGCACCGTCAGCGGCCGTTGGGTCGCGAACCACCATCCGGCGGCCACGCCGGCCACCGCGAGCGCCAGCGGCAGCAGAATGCGCAGGCGCATCGGCCTGGGCGCCGGATCAGGAAGCGCGTCGGTCGATTGGGCAGGTATTGAGGCCGAGTAGCGGATACAGCGGGCAGAAGCCGATCAAGGCGGTGCCCAGCGGCACAACGCCGACCCAGCCCCACCACCCGATCATGCCGGACAGCGTCAGCCCGATCAGAACAAGACCGACGATGATGCGTAGGATGCGATCGATGCCACCGACATTCCTGGTCATGCTGAAGCTCCTTGCGTGAAAATGGTCAAGTCACTGGAGAGCACCGTAGCGCCACAGGACCAGAGGCACGTTGATACAGATCAAGCACACCACTGCATGCCGACCCGACCATTCCATAAGAATAGTCCGGTATTGAACAGCGAACCGGCTGGCCGTGCCGGCCCGGCTTTCGGCTTCCGATCCCGCGCATACCGCGCGGGTGCTCTCATCCGTCGGCGCGCGGCACCCATGGGATGCGGGCGATGTCGATGCCTTCTTCGGCGAGGGCTTCGGCTTCTTCAGCGGTGGTCTCACCGTAGATGCCGCGCTGGTCGGACTCGCCCTTGGCGATTCGGCGGGCTTCCTCGGCGAATTCGGGGCCGACGTAGTCGCAGTTCTTCTCCACTTCCGAGCGCAGTTTCTGCAGCATGGTGCGGATGTGGTCCGGCATGTGCTCGGCGACCTTGTCCAGGGCCTGGGCGCTCGGGACCGGGGGGGTGGCGACGGGCGGGGGCGGCGTGTCGGCGGTGATGCGGCCCTTGCGGGGCACGTTGGGGGTCATCAGCGCCCGGTCCACCTTGGTGGTGCCGCAATGGGGGCATTCCAGCAGGCCGCGCTTCGCCTGCTTCTCGAAGCTGGCCGAGTTGTTGAACCAGCTGTCGAACTCGTGGCCTTCGTCGCAACGCAGGTTGTAGTGGATCATCCCTTGGTCCGGCGCAATCAGGTCAGACCCGGGAAGATGGAACCTGTTGGCACTCGCGGCAAGGGGCTGCCAGCCGGCGGGGGTCAGGCCTCGTCGTCGTCGTCGGAGAGGCGGGCTTCGGTGATCAGGTCGATAGTGCCGCGGAGCGAGAGCCAGCGGGGCTCGTGAACGCCCGGGAGCATGTGGGCGACCTCCGCGAAGGGGATGTCGGCCAGGGCGCGGCGGTTGGCGGCGAGCAGGTCGGCGATCTCGGCGCGGGGCTTGCGGCCCTTGGCCATGGTGGCGAACCAGGCGCGCAGGCCGGCCGGCGCCATGCCGTCCTGGCGCATGGCGTGCAGGGATTGGCCCATCAGGCGGCGCTTGTCCTCGTCGAGCGGGGCGCGGAGATGGGTGAGGGTGCGGCGGGCGGCGCCGAGCGCATCCAGCAGGTCCAGGTGGATGGCGGTGGTGGCCAGCAGCTCCTCGCCGGAGACGATGTGGGTGACGGCGAGCGCCCGGTCGTCCGCGGCCTGGGCCAAAGCGGGGTCGATGCGGCCTTCCTCGTCGCGCAGGATGGGGTCGGACATGGTGGGCAGGGCGACATCGCAGCGGCCCAGGCGGGTGTCGGGCCAGGAGAGCACGTTGTCGGTGAGGAGGAAGCGCCAGTGCGGGCGCTTGCCGCCGGCTTCCGCGGCCTCGCGCTGCGCCGGCGTGAGGCGGAGCATGGCGCGGTCGTAGAGCACCGGGCGGCCGTTGCGGCGCTGGCGCTCGGCCTTGGCGCGCAGCTCGTCGGGGTGCTCGAAGCAGGGGTAGAGGCGGCCCAGCTTTTCCAGCTCGGCGGCGGCGGCTTCGTAGCGTTCGGTGTGGTCGCTGCGGCGGAAGCTGTCGTCCCAATCGAGGCCGAGCCAAGCGAGGTCGTCGGGTGGGGATCCCTGGCGCATGGGTTGCGTGTCGTCGATGGCCAGCACGAAGCGGGCGCCGAGGCGGCGGGCTTCGGTGTGGGCGGCGTGCAGCAGGCGGGCGCGGCCGAGCGGCAGGGCGCCGGTGGCCGGGACGCTGGCGAGGATGAGGCTCACGCGGTGGGCCTATTCATCGTCGTCTTCGTCGCCGTCGTCGCGGCGGGGGTCGAGCGCGCGCCAGTTGCGGTCTTCGTCGCCGGCGGGGCGGTCGGCGAAATCGGCCAGTTCGGTGCCGCTTTGCCAGCCGGCCTCACCGGCATCGGCCACCTCGGCGTTCTCGCCATAGGCGAACCAGGCCTGCATCACCTGCCCGGGGGTGAAGCCGGATTCGCGGCACAACTCGACGGAATCGCGCACGTAGCGGCGGGCGAAGGCGTTGGCGTGCATGATGGTGGGGAAGCCCTTGATCTCTTCCACCACGTTGTCGCTGGTATCGGCCGAGAGGTCGATGATGCGGACCCGCCAGCCGCCGGGGGGAGCGAAGAGGTCGGCGGCGTCGAATTCGCGGGTCATGGTCAGAGCGCGATCCAGGTCATGAAATGAGGTTGGTGAAGCCGTTGGTGATCGGGTAGCGCCGATCCCGGCCGAAGGCGCGGGGCGTGATCTTCACCCCCGGGGGGGCCTGGCGGCGCTTGTATTCGGCGCGGTCGAGCAGCTTCCAGACGCGCAGCACGGTGGCGCGGTCGTGGCCGCCTGCCACCAGGGCATCCACGCTCTGCTCGCCTTCGACGAGGCCTTCGAGGATGGCGTCCAGCATGTCGTAGGGCGGCAGGCTGTCCTGGTCGGTCTGGTTCGGGCGCAGCTCGGCGCTGGGTGGCTTGGTGATGATGCGCTCGGGGATCACCATGCCGGCCGGGCCCAGGGCGCCGGCGGGGTGGTTCGCGTTGCGCCAGTGGCACAGCTCGAAGACGGTGGTTTTGTACACGTCCTTCAGCACGGAATAGCCGCCGCACATGTCGCCGTAGAGCGTGGCGTAGCCGACCGACATCTCGGATTTGTTGCCGGTGGTCAGCACCATGTGGCCGAGCTTGTTGGAGATCGCCATCAGGATCAGCCCGCGCGAACGGGACTGGATGTTCTCTTCCGTGATGTCGGCCTGCCGTCCGGCAAACACCGGGGCGAGCGCGGCGCCGAAGGCCTGCATGGCCGGCTCGATCGAGATGCTGTCGCAGGAAATGCCGAGCAGCTGGGCGCAGTGGGCCGCGTCGTCCAGGCTGTCCTGGCTGGTGTAGGGGCTGGGCAGCATGAAGGTGCGGACCATGTCCGCCCCCAGCGCATCCACCGCCACGGCGGCGGAGATCGCGCTGTCGATCCCTCCAGAGAGGCCCAGGATCACGCCCGGGAAGCGGTTCTTGGTCACGTAGTCGCGCAGGCCCAGCACCATGGCATGGTAGATGGATTCCAGCCTTCCGGGTTCCGGGGCGAGGGGCTGCGGGGTGCAGACCAGCGTTTCGCCGTCCCGCGTCCATTCGGTGACCGTCACCGCCTCGGCGAAATGCGGCATCTGCACGGCCAGCGAGCGGTCGGGGTTCAGCACGAAGCTGGCGCCTTCGAACACCAGCTCATCCTGGCCGCAGATCTGGGCACAGAACACGAAGGGCAGGCCGGTTTCCACCACGCGGTGCACCGCCAACGCCACGCGCTTCTCGTGCTTGTCCACCTCGTAGGGGGAGCCGTTCACGGAAAGCAGGATCTCGGCGCCGCTTTCGGCCAGCGTTTCCGCCACGGCCGGGAACCACCAATCCTCGCAGATCAACAGGCCCAGGCGGAAGCCGCGGAAGCTGACGGGGCCTGGGGCGGGGCCCTGATCGAACACGCGCTTGTCGTCGAACACGCCGTAATTGGGCAGTTCGTGCTTGGCGCGGCGGGCGACGATCTTGCCGCCATCGAGCAGGAAGGCGCCGTTGTAGAGCTTGTCGCCATCGGCCCAGGGGCCGCCCACGATCAGGCC
>CAMDAM010000256.1 GCA_945888575.1 Asaia bogorensis
GAAGCTGGTGGCCGTGGCGGTGGTGGCGCAGGCGGTGTGGGGCATGGCGGGCAGCCTGGCGCCGGACCGCACGCGCGCCACCATCGCGGCGGCGGCGGCGGTGGCGCTGTTGCTGCTGCCCTCGGCGGCGACGCAGATCGGGGTGATCGCGGTGGGTGCCGGGCTGGGGCTGGCGCTGTGCCGGGACGGGGCGGGCTCTGTTGGCGCGCCGCTGGGCATCGCGATCGGGCGTGGGCCGGCGCTGGCGGCGTTCCTGGTGTTGCTGGTGGGGCTGCCGGTGCTGGCGCCGCTGGGCCACGGGGCGGCGCTGGCGGAGGCGGGGTACCGGGCGGGGGCCCTGGTGTTCGGCGGCGGGCACGTGGTGCTGCCGCTGCTGGAGCGGGCCTTCGTGCCCTCCGGCTGGGTGTCGGCGGATGAGTTCCTGGCCGGCTATGCGCTGGCGCAGGCGGTGCCGGGGCCGCTGTTCACCTTCGGCGCCTTCCTGGGTGCAGCCTCGGGCGGCGTGCTGGGCGGGGCGGTGGTGCTGGTGGCGATCTTCCTGCCCGGGTTGCTGCTGATGGCGGGCGCCCTGCCCTTCTGGGACGGGCTGCGGCGGCGGCCCGATGCGCAGGCGGCGCTGCGCGGGGTGAACGCGGCGGTGGTGGGCATTCTGCTCGCCGCGCTGTTCGACCCGATCTGGCAGGGCAGCGTGCATAGGCCGGCGGATTTCGCGCTGGTGCTGGCCGCCTTCGTGGCGCTGGTGCTGTGGAAGTCACCACCCTGGGCGGTGGTGGCCGCTGCCGCGGCGGCGGGTGCGCTGCTGGGCGCGTAGCAGGCGCTGGCATGCACACCAGGGGCCGAGAATGAGCATTCTTTTGAGACGGATGGTGATTTCTGGTTAACCACCCCGACCTAGCGTTCCGCCAGGATTCGATGGGCGGAGAGGCTGGATGCTGGTTTCAGCAGGGGCGGGGCGCAGGGGCCTACGCCTCGTCACGAGCAGGAGCAGGGGCGCCGAGCGGCTGCCGGTGCTGAGCGCGCCGGGCTGGCTTGCGTTCGCGCTGCCACCCTCGCCCGGCGAGGTTGTGCTGCGGGCGACGACGTTCCGGCCCTGCGACCACGGCCCCTCGGCGGATCGGCGGGAACTGGGCTTCGCGGTGACGGGAATCGACATCGTGACGGCAGGTGGGCGGCGGCATTTCGATGCGGGCTCCGCGGCGTTCGGCCCTGGCTTCCACCCGCAGGAATCCAATGGATGGCGCTGGACCGGCGCCGAGGCCGTGCTGCCGGCGGCGATGTTCGAGGGACTCAACCGGGAGTCGGTGCTGGTGGTGCGCGGCTACGGAGCGCCGGGCACGGAGATCGCGCCCAGCCATCACGGCGCCTTCCTGTGCGGCGATTCCTGGCCGGCGGACGACTATGTGGAAACCCATCTGTGCCGCGTGCTGGCGCCGTTCCTGGCCGGCACGATGGTGGGACAGGCCGACATGCTGCCGCCGGACCATCGTGGCCATCACGAGCGCAACCTGGCCTCCCGGCAACAGCGGCTGGCCATGGCGCTGCAGGGGCAGGCGGGCGGCACGGTGCTGTTCGGCCGCTCCTCCGGCGCGCGGGTGGCCACGCTGCATGCGCGCCAGGCCGAGGTGGCCGCCGTGGTGTGCCTGGGCTTTCCGTTCCATGCGCCCGGGCGGGTGGCGGAGCCGGAGCGTTATGCCCATCTCGCCACGATCCAGACGCCCACGCTGATCATCCAGGGGCGGGACGACCCCTACGGCAATGCCGAGGACCTGCGCGACATCCCGCTGTCGGAGCACGTGGAGTGGCACCTGACGGACGGAGGGCACGAGTTCCTGATCGGCGAGACCGGTTGGCAGATGGTGGGGCGGCGGGTGCTGCTGTTCCTGGCCAGGGTGGCGGAAGAGGCGCGCATCGCACGGGCGGAATCGGCGGCGGCCGCCGCCAACTGACGGCGGGCCCGTTCACAAATCCCGCTGGCGTTCGTCGAACTCCACGTCTCGGTGGACGTGCACGCTCATCAACACGCCCATGCCGATCATCACCATGATCATCGCCGAGCCGCCATGGCTCACCAGCGGCAGCGGCACGCCGCCCACGGGGATGGCGCCCATCACCATGGCGATGTTCACGAAGACATACATGAAGAAGTTCATGCTGATGCCCAGCGCCACCAGCCTTCCGTACTGGTGGCGGCAGCGCAGCGCGATCAGCATGCCGCCCAGGATGATGCAGGCGAGCAGGCCCAGCACGCCGAGGCTGCCGACCAGGCCGAATTCCTCGGCCAGCATGGTGAAGATGAAGTCGGTCTGCTTCTCCGGCAGGAAGTTCAGGTGGCCCTGGGTGCCCTGCAGGTAGCCCTTGCCCCAGATGCCGCCGGAGCCGAGCGCGATCTTGGACTGGATGATGTTGTAGCCGGCGCCGAGCGGGTCGCTCTCGGGGTTCAGGAAGGTGTCGATGCGGGCGCGCTGATAGTCGCGCAGGTGGCTGTAGGCGATCGGCGCGGCGGCCACCACGCCGCCCACGGCCAGCGCCACCTTCCACCAGCGCAGCCCGGCGCCCAGGAACACCGTGCCGCCCACCACGGCGGTGATGACGGCGGTGCCAAGGTTGGGCTGCTTCAGGATCAGCCCGACCGGGATGGCGACGGCAATCAGCGGCGGGATCAGGAACAGCGGGTTGCCCATCTTCTCCCAGCTGGCGCGGTGGAACCAGGAGGCGAGCCCGAGCACGAGGCAGAGCTTCATCAATTCCGAGGGCTGCCACTGCATGCCGCCCAGCTCGATCCAGCGCTGCGCGCCCTTGCCCACGTTGCCCATCTTGAGCACCAGCACCAGCAGCACCACGCCGCCGAGCCAGGCCAGCCAGGACATCTTCTGGATGAAGCGGATGTCGATCATGGCGATGGTGAGCATCATCACCAGGCCCACGGCGAAGCGGAACATGTGCCGCGCCGCATAGGGCTCCGGCGCGCCGCCGGCGGCGGAATAGAGCGCCACATAGCCCACGCCGGCCAGCGCCGAGAGCAGCAGGACGTAGAGCCAGCTGATGCGGAACAGCTTGCTGGTGATGTCGAAGGAGTTGTCGCGGATCAGGCGGCGTTCCATCACGCTCATCGCGGCGGGCCTCCTTCCGCAACCCGCGGGCGGTCCGACCGGATCACCGGGTCGCGCGCCATGGTGGCGGCCATGATGTCCCGCGCGACGGGGGCGGCGGCCTCCGACCCCGCGTTGCCGTGCTCCACCACCACGGCCAGCGCATAGCGCGGCGCATCATGCGGGGCGTAGCCGACGAACAGCGCGTGCGGGCGGTATTCCCAGGGCAGGTTCTCCGACTTGAAGCCGCGCTCGCGCTGCTCGCGGGTCACGTTGCGGACCTGGACGGAGCCGGTCTTGCCGGCCATCTGGGCGGGCGGGGCGGTGCTGCCGGGGGCGGGCGGCAGGCGGGCGATCAGCGCGGTGCCGCCCTGCTCGTTCACCACCGCCCACATCGCCTCGCGCATCACCTGCAGGCCGCGTTCGCCGATGCCCAGGGCCGGCCAATCCTCCGGCCGGTGGCCGCGCTGCATGGTGCCGCCGATGGCGCGCGTGAGGTGCGGCTCCACCTGGCGGCCGGTGGCCAGCCGCGCTGTCATGGTGGCCAGCGACAGCGGGGTGAGCTGGAAGAAGCCCTGGCCGATGCCGTGCACGATGGTGTCGCCGATGTTCCACGCCTTGCCCTGGCCAATGCGCCAGGCACGGGTGGGCACGTGGCCGGCGCGCGCGCCGGGCAGCTCGATGTCCAGCTTGGTGCCCAGGCCGAAGCGGTTGGACATGGCGGCGATCCGGTCGATGCCGACCCGCTTGGCGACCTCGTAGAAATAGCAGTCGCAGCTGACCTTGATGGCCGAGCGCATATCCACCGAGCCATGGCCGTATTTGCGCCAGCAATGGAAGCGGCGGTCGCCGAAATCCAGGTAGCCGGGGCAGTACACCGTCTCGCCCACGGTGATCACCCGCGCCTCGAACCCGGCCAGCGCCACGATCATCTTGAAGGTGGAGCCCGGGGCATACAGCCCGGCGACGGCCTTGTTGATGAGCGGGGCGCGGCGGTTGGAGGTCCAGGCGACCCATTGCGCCTGGGAGACGCCGGAGTTGAACAGGCTGGGATCGAAGCTGGGGTTGGTGGCCATGGCCAGCACCTCCCCGTTGCGGGCATCCATCACCACGGCGCTGGCGCTTTCGTCGCCCAGCCGCGCCAGAACGGATTTCTGCAGGTCGAGGTCGATGGTCAGGTTCACGTCCTGGCCCTGGGTGCCCTCGCGCCGGTCCAGCTCGCGGATCACGCGGCCGACGGCGTTCACCTCCAGCTGCACCGCGCCGGCGCGGCCGCGCAGCACGGTGTCGTGCACCCGCTCCATGCCGGCGCGGCCGACGCGGATGCCGGGCAGGCTGAGCAGCGGGTCCTCCGCCACGTCGGCCTCGGCCGGGGGGGCGACGTAGCCGATCACGTGCGCCATGGCGGGGCCGTGCGGGTATTCGCGCGTGGTGCCGACATCGACCAGGATGCCGGGCAGCTCCGGCGCGTTGACCTCGATGCGGGCCATGTCCTCCCAGGTGAGGAATTCGCGCACCATGATCGGCACGAAGCGGCGGTGGCGGCGCAGCTCGCGCTCGATGCGGGCGCGCTCGGTTTCGGACAGCGGCACGATGCGGCCGAGATTGTCCAGCGTGGCGGCCACGTCGCCGGTCTGCTCGGCCACCAGCAGGGCGCGCCAGTTGAGGCGGTTGCCGGCCAGGATGGCGCCACCACGGTCCAGCAGCCGGCCGCGCGGGGGGGCGATGAGGCGGGCGCTGATGCGGTTGCTTTCCGCCATGGTGGTGTAGCGCGCGCCTTCCTCCACCTGCACCTGGTAGAGGCGCGCGGCGAGGCCGCCGATGGCCGCCACCTGGGCGCCGGCGATGATGAGGGCGCGGCGCGTGAACACGCCGCTGCGCTGGGTCTCGCGCTTCATCGGCCGTGGCCTGGGGCGGCTTGGTCAGGCATTGGCCGGCTCGGCGATGGTGCGGTGGGCGCGGACCAGCAGCACCGCGAGCAGGGGATAGAGCCCGGCGGCCAGCATGGCCTGGAACAGCGCCGGCCCCGGCGGCACCAGGCGCAGCGTGAGCAGCGATGTGAGCAGCCATTGCAGCGCGGCGAGGGCCGTGGCCATCGTGACGAAGGCCAGCCAGATCATCAGGAAGCCCTGGCGGGTGAGCGAGCGGCGCCAGCGCAATGCCACGGCATGGGCCACCAGCAGCGTGACCACGCCGACGCCGGGCGGGGCGAAATCCAGCAAATCGGCCAGCAGCCCGACCAGGAACACGGCCGGCGGCGGCATGGAAAGCGGGCGGAACACCGACCAGAACCACACGCAGGCCAGGGCGGCGGCATTCTGAAGCTCGGCCTGGCCGGGCAGGCGGAAGGGGGCGGCGGTGATCAGCACCAGCGCCACCGTCATCGCCAGGGGGAAGAAGCGGCGCGCGAGCGCATCCAGCCGGCGGCCCAGGGTCTGTCGGGGGCGGATGCCGGGCGTGCGGTCATCCATCAGTCGTATCCTCAGCGCCGCCGTTCTGACTGCCGGGCCACGCTGGCCTCGGGCGGGATCACGCCCTTCAGGCCATAGTCGAACAGGCGCACCACCTCCAGCCGGTCCAGCCGCGCGAAGGGCACCACTTCCGGCACGTTGCTGGCGGTGTAGCGCACCACGCCCACGGGCAGGCCAGGGGGGAAGGTGTTGGCTTCGGCACTGGTGACCACGCGCTCGCCCTCGGCAGGCTGGATGCCCTCGGCCCAGTACATGAGGCGCGGGCGGGTGCCGTTGGTGCCGGCCAGGATGGCGCGGCCGCGGCTGTTCTCCAGCGTGACAGGCACGCGGCTGTTCATGTCGGTCAGCAGCAGCACGCGGGCGCTGCGGGCGCCGAGTTCCGTCACGCGCCCGACCAGGCCACGGTCGTCCAGCGCGATCTGGCCGCGGGCGACGCTGTGGTTGGGGCCGAGCGAGAGCAGCACGGCGCGGGCATAGACGCCGCCGGCATCGGCCACCACGCGGGCGGTGAGGAAGCTGGGCGCGGGGTCTGGGATCCAGCGCAGCTGCGCCTTCAGCGTGGTGTTCTCCGCATCCAGCGCCAGGGCCACGGCCTGCCAGCGGCGCAGGCGGTCGTTCTCCTCGCGCAGACGGGCATTTTCCTCGTGCAGCGTGGCGAGGTGCTGCGCGCCCTCGATGCCGCGATGCACCACGGAGAGCGGCTCGGCCAGCGCGGCATAGAGCGGCGACAGCGCGTCGGCCACGGCCATGCGTGCCCGCTCGGCCAGCAGTGCGTCGGCCTTGCCGAGCAGCATCAGGCCGAAGGACGCCACCATGAAGATGGGCAGCGTCAGCTTGGAAAGGGCCTGTCGCAGCGGCATTGATATCCGGATCACCTCAACTCCGTGCTGTCTGGGTCCGCATCACAGCCTGCGGACACCACACAACACGACACATTTCAACACTTAAGCAAACCAACTTGCTATTCGAGCCCGATTCGGGGGGCCGGCACAACCGCTGTTGCCCGGTTGTGCCGGCAGCGAAAACGGAATCCTGTGGATAAGTCGGCAAGCGCTTGAAAGAAAACAGCCGGGCGAGGGCCATGGCAGCCCACCAAAAAACTTTCTTCTGCTCGCCTTGTGCGGTGCAGGACTGCACCGGCCACCAGCGGCGCGGGCAGCGCGACCGAAGCTTCTGTTTTTCCGTGCTTTCTTCCGAAAAAGAGGAATCCTTCTTTTTCGTCAATACATGGAGGTGAGGACGTTGCGAAGGCGCTTCATTTCCTCCAGCGCCCGCCCGGTTCCCAGCGCCACGCATTGCAGCGCATCCTCCGCCACCACCACCGGCAGGCCGGTGGCATCGCGCAGCACCTGGTCCAGCCGGTTGAGCAGCGCGCCGCCGCCGGTGAGCACGATGCCCTTGTCCACGATATCCGCCGCCAGCTCCGGCGGCGTGTTCTCCAGCGCCACCTTCACCGCCTCCACGATCGCGGTGACCGGTTCGGCGAGGCTTTCGGCGATGGCGCGCTGGCTGACCACGATCTCGCGCGGCACGCCGTTCATCAGGTCACGGCCCTTCACCTCGCGCAGCGGCCCCTCGTCGTTGTCGTAGGGGGCGGAGGCGGCGCCGATATCCATCTTGATGCGCTCGGCGGAGCTTTCGCCGATCAGCAGGTTATGGTGGCGGCGGATGTAGCTGATGATCGCCTCGTCCATCTTGTCGCCGCCCACGCGCACGCTGCGGGCATAGACGATGCCGCCGAGCGAGATCACCGCCACTTCCGTGGTGCCGCCGCCGATATCCACCACCATGGA
>CAMDAM010000257.1 GCA_945888575.1 Asaia bogorensis
GGTGCCCTGGCGGCACGAACTCATGCACCGATGCCGGCAACAGCCAATGCTGGTCCACGTCCCAGGGACGGAAGGTCTTCGTCATCCACGCAGCGAATCCCATCCGATCCCACGACGCAAGGGTTACTCGGACGGGCTCCTAGGGCTTCTGGGCGTGCTGGCGGTGGCGCCGATGGTGTTCGAGTGGGTTGGGCCGGCGATGGGCGTGGCGCTGTGCGGCGGGGTGATCACGCTGCAAGGGGTGTGGACGCTGGCGCGGGGGCGCGGCCGGGGTTAAGCCGCCACTGTTGCGCCGGGCGGTGAAGCGGGCACGATGGCGACTCGATGCCGGCAGAGACGGATGCGCACGGCACAGGAGAGGGATGATGTTTTCCAGATATCGCCGCCTGGCTCTGGCCGCGCCCATTGCCGTGCTGGCCGCGGGCGTGCTGCCCGCGGCCGCCCCACATGCGCAACCGGCGGCACGGCCCGCCCCCCCGGCCGCAGCACCCCGCCCGGCGGCGGCACCCGAGTTGGTGACGGAGGCCAATGTCTCCCGCGACCTGATGAAGGCGATCTACGATGCGGCGAAGGTGCCGGCTTCGGTGGATGGCGGCGGCAACCTGATCGTGACCCTGCCGCAGGTGAAGCTGTTCGTGCTGCCGGGCAAGGACAGCGTGCGGCTGCTGGTAACCTACGACTTCGCGCCGCGGGCGAGCTGGCAGGAACGGCTCGACCTCGCGAACCGGATCAACGACGGCTACCTCATGGCCCGTGCCTCCCTGCCCGAGGCGCGGCCGGGAACGCTGGCGGTGGACTACTACGTGATGCTGGGGGCGGGGATCAGCCGGGCGACGATGGTGGCGCTGACGAAGCGCTTCGGCGAGGTGGTGGTGGAGGCGATCGGCACCGAGGATACCGATCGCCTGATCAAGTGAGCTGATTCCGGCGCTGAATTTGTTACGCTCCCGTTGACATCTGGCCTGGACCATGTTTGTTTTTGCTTCGATCCGTAATCGAAGGAAAACATGACATGCACGTGATCGACGCTGCAGCGACCCGGACATGGCGTCTGGCGGCAGGCGCGGTGGCCATTGGCCTGCTGAGCGGCTGCGCGCCGATCGTGGGCTTTCCGAATGACCCCGCAGCCAACTCCAGGCTGAGCAGCTATTACGGTCCGGACAGCGAAACCGCGTACGACAAGGCCGTGGGCGAAGAGGCACGCAGGGCCACGCGCGATATGATCGTGCGCCACCGCCTGCACGGCTACGACCTTGAATACTCCGAGTTCAAGCGGGCGCTTGCCTCGCAAGGCAACATCGCGTCGGTGGGGGGCGGTCTGGCAGTTCTGACGCTGTCGGGCATTGCTGCGACGACCGGGCATCTGGCGACGGCCGGGGCGATGGCGGCGGCGACCGCCGGGATCGTCGGCGCCCAGGGGCTGATCAACAAGGAGTTGTACTTCCAGAAGACGCTGCCGGCGTTGGTGGCACAGATGGATGCGGCGCGCGACAAGATCATCGCTTCGATCCTGACCGGGCTGGGCCGGCCGGATGCCGACTACTCCCTGGTGCATGCCAACATGGACCTGGCCAAGCTCAAGGACGCGGGCAGCATCGAGGGCGCGATCTCCACGATCAACGAGGAGGCCAACACCGCCAAGGCTAAGGCGGCGGACGCCATCACGACGGCACGCGATGCGACCTATGTGATGACGCATGTGCCGCGTGGTTCGGTCCAGCAGCAACTTGGCAAGCTGTCGGGCGCAGAGGTGGTGAAGCTCGCGAACCGGCTGCTCGCCGACTTCCGCCAGCGACCGGAGGCGGTCCGAAAGGACGCGACGCTGTATCTGCCCAACCGCGGTGCGACGTTCATTGAGAACCAGACCACCCGGGCGCGCCAGTTCCTCGTGGCGTGGATCGAGGCCGAGGTGATGTCGCCAGATCGGCTCGACTACTGGACCAAAGCACTGAAAGCCCAATGAGAGGAATGACCATGCCGGATAACCGAAAACGCGCCCTAACGTTTCCGCGCGCGACCGTCGCGCGATCGCAGGTCGAGGCAGATGCTAAGGCCAAGAAGGCCCTCGGCTACACCGATGTGGAAATTCTCGTCGATACGGAAAAGGATCAGTGGGTGTTGCTCTACACGCTGCCTGAGCCGGCCGACCTGGACTGACGCGCATCTGCAGAGCGCCTGGCAAGCATTCCGACCGGAAGACACGGTCGGAATGCTTGCTGGCCGGCGGCCGCCGATCACGCCAGGCTGTTGAGGAACTTCGCCCGCGCGGTGGCGGCCTGGCTGATGAACATGCCATCGGAGCCGCCGAGGATGAACTTGCAGCCCCAGCTGATGTAGCGGCGGGCGTTTTCCTCGTCGTAGATGCCGCCCATGCCGGGGAACTTGCCGTGCTTCTTGCAGGCATCGATCACGGCCTTGTAGGCGGCCTGGACCTTGGGGTGCTCGGCCTGGCCGGAGATGCCCATGTCGGCGGTGAGGTCCGAGGTGCCGATCAGCAGGCAGTCGATCCCATCCGTGCCGGCGATGGCATCGGCGTTGGCGACGGCTTCGGCGGTCTCGATCATGGCGACGATGAGGGTTTCGTTGTTGATCTGGGCCTGGGCCTCGGCCACCGGCGGGGGCAGGAAGCCGAACTGGGCGATGCCGCCGCCCCAGGAGCGGGTGCCGCGCGGCGGGTAGCGGAAGGCGGCGGCGATGCGCTCGGCCTGCTCCGGCGTATCGACATGGGGAATCACCAGGCCCTGGGCGCCGTTGTCCAGCGCGCGGGTGCCTTCATCGAGCGCATCGAAGCAGACGCGGACGATGGGCGAGATGCCGGCGGTGAGGGAGGCGAAGCAGAGCTGGGTGGCCTCGTGCACCGAGAAGGCGCCGTGCTCCATGTCGATGAACAGCCAGTCGAAGCCTGCGGACTTGGCGAGCATGGGGGTGGCGACGGTGCGCAGGTGGCTGGCGCCGAAGCCGAGCGAGACCTTGCCCGCGCGCAGGCGATCGAGCGAGACATTGGGGATGATGGCCATTGGTTTCCTCCGTTCGGGTTGGAGGGAGCGCACCACGGGCGGGGGGCGGGGTCAATCAGGGAAGGGAACCGCCAAGACGCGAAGGGCGCCAAGGTGACGCCAAGAGTGCCTTGGCGCCTTCTTGGCGATCTTGGCGCCTTGGCGGTTGCCTTGCTTATCCAGGAATCAGCTTCTCCAGCGTTTCCAGCCGGTCCGCCTCGGCTGCCGGCTTGTCGGTGCGCAGGCGGGAGATGCGGGGAAAGCGCAGGGCGACGCCGGATTTGTGGCGGGTGCTGCGCTGGGCGCCGTCGAAGGCGACTTCGATGACGAGGGATTTCTCCACCTCCCGCACCGGGCCGAAGCGGGCGGTGGTGTGGTTGCGGATCCAGCGGTCGAGCCAGGCGAGTTCGGCGTCGGTGAAGCCGAAATAGGCCTTGCCGACGGGGACGAGCTCGTCCCCTTTCCATAGGCCGAAGGTGTAGTCGGAGTAGCTGCCGCTGCGCTTGCCGTGGCCGCGTTGGGCGTAGAGCAGGACGGCATCGAGCGTGAGCGGCGCACGTTTCCATTTCCACCATTTGCCCTTGGGGCGGCCGGGCAGGTAGGGCGAGGCGGCGTCCTTCAGCATCAGGCCCTCGATGGCGGCTTCGCGGGCGCCGGCGCGGATTTCGGCGAGGTCTTCGATGGTGGCGAAGGGGATGAGGGCCGAGAGGTCCATGCGCGCGGGGCTTGTGCGGGCGAACCAGTCTTCCAGCCGGGCGCGGCGGCTGTCGAACGGCAGCGGGCGGAGGTCTTCGGCACCGTCGAACAGGATGTCGTAGAGGCGGATGGCGACGGGGTGTTCGGCCATGAGCTTCGGGCCGACGGTCTTGCGGTTGAGGCGCTGCTGCAGGTCGGCGAAGGGGGCGACGGTGCCATCGCGGATGACGAGGAGTTCGCCATCCAGCACGGCTTCGAAATCGACGGCTTCGAGGAGTTCGGGGAAGGCGGAGGAGATGTCTTCAGCGCCGCGGGAGTAGAGGCGGCGGCCGCCCGGGGTGGAGACGAGCTGGACGCGGATGCCGTCCCATTTCCATTCTGCGCGGAGATTGGCCGGGGTGAGGTTTGGGAGGTCTTCGGGTTCCAGCGGGTGGGCGAGCATGGGGGGGCGGAAGACCGGGGCGGTGGCGGGATCGGGCTTCTCGGCGTGGCCTTCGAGCCAGGCGAAGAGGGGGAGGTAGGGGGGGGCGAGGCTGTGCCAGACTTCCTCGATGTCGTCAGGCGCGGCGCGGCCCTGGGAGAACTCGGCGAGCGCGATGCGGGCGAGGCGGCCGGTGGCGCCGACGCGCAGGCCCCCGGTGATGAGTTTCAGCAGGGCGAGGCGAGTTGATGCGTCGGTGGCGTCGAGCCAGCTGGCGACGAGATCGGGCAGGCGGGTTTTGGGGGTGAGGTTGAGGGCTTCGACCACCTCCGGCAGCGTGGGGGGCGGGGCGTTGGTTTGGGAGTCCGGCCAGATCAGCGCGACGGTTTCGGCGAGATCGCCGACGAAATCGTAGGACAGGGCGAACAGGGCGGGGTCGGTGCGGCTGTTGGCAAGGTCGCGGATGAGGCCGGCCTTGGCGGTGGCGAAGTGGAGCTCGCCGGCGATGGCGGCCAGGGCCAGGCCGCGGTCGGGGTCGGGCTGCGTTTCGAAGTATTGGCGCAGCAGGCGGATCTTGTCGTTGCGGCCCTGGGTGAAGAGCAGGCGTTCCAGCAGGGTGGCGAAGGCGATCATGCGTCTTCCTCCCCGTATCCGATCAGGCGCAGGGGGCGGCCGCGGATGCCGCGCTTGGCGATTTCGTGGATCAGGGCGTCCTCGCTGCCATGGGTGACCCAGACTTCCGGGGCGCCGACCTCGTCGATGGTGCGGTTCAGTTCGCGCCAGTCGGCGTGGTCGGAGATGACGAGCGGGAGTTCCACGCCGCCCTGCTTGGCGCGCTGGCGCACGCGCATCCAGCCACTGGCCATGCAGACGACGGGCTCGGCGAGGCGGCGGGCCCAGCGGTCGGCGATGGCCGACGGGGGCGCGAGGACGATGCGGCCGACGAGGTCCTTCTTCGCAGCGACGGTGGCGGGGCGGAGGTCGCCGAGCGGGATGCCGTGGGCTTCGTAGATCTCGCACATCGGGGCCAGGGCGCCGTGCATGAAGATGGGGTCGTGCCAGCCGGCCTGGCGCAGCAGGGCGATCAGGCGCTGGGTCTTGCCCAGGGAATAGCAGCCGATGACGTGGGTGCGTTCGGGAAACAGCTTCACGCTGGCGAGGAGCTTGGCGATTTCGCCGGCGGCAGGGGGGTGGCGGAAGACCGGGAGCGCGAAGGTGGCCTCGGTGACGAAGACGTCGCAGGGGATGGGGGTGAAGGGGTCGCAGGTGACATCCGGCTGGCGCTTGTAGTCGCCCGAGATCACGGCGCGGCTGCCGCGGTATTCGATGGCGACCTGGGCGCTGCCGAGGACGTGGCCGGCGGGTTGGAGAAAGATGGTGACGTCGTTGATGGTGAGGCGTTCGCCCCAGGCAAGCGGTTGCTGGGTGCGGCCGGCGCCTTCGCCGAGGCGGGCGCGCATGAGGGCCAGGGTGGGCGGGCTGGCGAGGACGGCTTCGTGGCCGGGGCGGGCGTGGTCGGAATGGGCGTGGGTGATGACGGCGCGCGGGACGGGGCGCAGCGGGTCGATGAAGAAATCGCCCGGGGCGCAGTAGAGGCCGGCGGGCATGGGGGTGAGCCAGGTATCGGGGTGGGGGGCGGTCACGGCATTCGGTTCCTGGCGTTGAAGTGGTGCTTTCCGGACCGAGGGGAAGGCCCTATCTAGGCAGGGATGGCGGGAACATTACCAGAACCTTTTGCCGGCTGGTTCGCTCGGCGCGGATGGGTGCCGCGGGCGCACCAGCTGGACGTGCTGGCGGCGGCGCGGGATGGGGCGAGCGTGTTGCTGACGGCGCCGACCGGCGGCGGCAAGACGCTGGCGGGTTTTTTGCCGAGCCTGGTGGATCTGCATGAGGCGCGCGAGTCGAAGTCCCCTTGGCCCGGCCTGCACACTTTATACGTCTCGCCGCTGAAGGCGCTGGCCGCCGATATCGCGCGCAACCTGGTGGCGCCGGTGGAGGAGATGGGGCTGTCGATCTCGATCGACACGCGCACCGGGGATACCTCCACGGCGAAGCGGAAGCAGCAGAGGGAAGCGCCGCCGAACGTCCTGCTGACGACGCCGGAAAGCCTGGCCGTGCTGGTCTCCCAGCCCGAGGCGGCTGTGTTCTTCGCCACGTTGAAGGCCATCGTGGTGGACGAGGTGCATGCGCTGGCTGGCACCAAGCGCGGGGATCAGCTGGCGCTGGGCATGGCGCGGCTGGGGGTGCTGGCGCCGGGAGTGCGGCGGATCGGGCTTTCGGCGACGGCGGCGCATCCACAGGCGCTGGTGGCGTTCGTGTCGGATGACGGGCGCGGGGGAGGCGTGCGGCTTGTGGAGGTCTCGGGCGGGGCGCCACCGGCGATCGAGGTGATGCTGCCGGAGGGGCGGCTGCCCTGGGCCGGGCATATGGGGTTGGCGAGTGCCCCCTTGGTGCTGGAGCGCATCCGAGCGGCGGGGATGACGATCGTGTTCGTCAATACCCGCGCGCAGGCGGAGCTGATGTTCCAGGAGCTGTGGAAGCTGAACGAGGAGACGCTGCCGATCGCCATCCATCATGGCTCGCTGGAACCGGACCAGCGCCAGAAGGTGGAACGGGCGATGGCGGCGGGCGCCTTGCGGGCGGTGGTGGCGACGTCGTCGCTGGATCTCGGGATCGACTGGGGCGGGGTGGACCAGGTGCTGCAGATCGGCGCGCCGAAGGGGGTGTCGCGGCTGTTGCAGCGGGTCGGGCGGGCGAATCATCGGATGGACGAGGCGAGCCGGGCGATCCTGGTGCCGGCGAACCGGTTCGAGGTGCTGGAATGCGAGGCGGCGATCCAGGGTGTGGCGGCGGGGGAGCTGGATGGCGATGCGCCGCGACCCGGGGGGCTGGATGTGCTGGCGCAGCACGTGCTGGGCGTGGCCTGCGCCGGGCCGTTCCTGCCCGAGGAGCTGTATGCGGAAGTGCGGCGTGCCTCGCCCTATGCCGAGCTGTCGCGGCGGGATTTCCGCGATGTGCTGGAGTTCGTGGAGCACGGCGGCTACTCGCTGCAGGCCTATCACCAGTTCCGAAAACTGTTCCGCGACAGCGAGGGGCGGGTGCAGGTGGTGGGGGAGCGGGTGGCGCGGCAGCACCGGATGAACATCGGCACCATCGTGGAGGAGCCGATGATCAAGGTGCGGCTGGCCGGGCGCGGCGGCGGCACGCTGGGCGAGGTGGAGGAGTATTTCGTCAA
>CAMDAM010000258.1 GCA_945888575.1 Asaia bogorensis
TCGGCGGCGTGCTGGAACTGACCGTGGAGGGCCGCACGCATCGGCTGGAGCGCGGGGATTGCCTGCGCTTCCGGCTGTTCGGCCCCACCCGCTTTCGCGCGCCGGCGGCGGATGGCGCGCATTATGCCCTGGTGGTGTGCCGGCCGTGATTGAAGAACTGAACGCGGACAGCTTTGAGGCGGCGCTGGATGGTCTCGCCGAGGTCCTGCACGCCAGCGTGCTGGAAGGGGCCAGCGTGGGGTTCATGCTGCCCTTCACGGTGGCCGAGGCCCGGCGCTTCTGGGAGGGACAACGCGCGGCGCTGGGCGGCGGCGACAAGCGGGTGCTGGTGGCGCGCGAGGACGGGCGCATCCTGGGCACCACCACGGTGATCCTGGGCATGCCGCCGAATGGGCGCCAGCGCGGGGAGATCGCCAAGGTGCTGGTGCATCCCGCGGCACGGCGCCGGGGGATCGCGCGGCGGCTGATGCTGGCGGCCGAGGCGCTGGCGCGAGCGGACGGCAAGCGCACGCTGGTGCTGGACACCGCGGGCCTGGAGGCGGAGCAACTCTATCTCGGCCTGGGCTGGCGCGTGGCCGGAATCGTGCCGAACTACGCGCTCAACATCCATGGCGTGCCGGAGCGAACGATCTTCATGTTCAAGGAGCTGCCGGCCGATGCGTGACGGCAAGATCGGCGACAATGGCGGGCCGCCGCTGGAGGAGGAGGATCCCGGCGAGGCCTCCTGGAAAGGCTGGATCTGGCGAAAAAAGCGCAAGGCCGCCTGGAAGACCCCGCCGCGGGAGATCGCGCTGCGCCGGCTGGAACGGGCGGAACAGCTCGGCATGACCTACAAGGAATACACCCTGGAAATCATGGAGCGGGGGCGGCATCCGGAGAAGAAAAAGGCAGGGAGCGCCGCGTAGCGCCCCCTGCCCCGTTCTTGGCTGCGTGCGCCAGGTCTTCGGCGTCAGGCGGCCTTCACCACCTCGCCGATCACCTGCACCGCCATGTCCATATCGGCGGCAGTCACGTCCAGATGGGTGCAGGCGCGCACGCGGTATTTGCCGTTGGTGCTGACGGCCACGCCGTGGGCGCGAGCGCGGTCGGATAGCTCCGCAGCGGTGAGGCCGGCGCCCTGGGTGTTGAAGAACACCAGGTTGGTCTCAGGGTCCTCGACCGTGATCCCCGGGAGCTGGGCGAGGCCGCGGGCGAGGCGCTTGGCGTTGCCGTGGTCATCGGCCAGGCGGTCGATGTGGTGTTCCAGCGCATGGATGCAGCCGGCGGCGAGCATGCCGGACTGGCGCATGGAGCCGCCGAGGCGCTGCTTCCAGCGCCAGGCCGCGCCGATGAACTCCTTGGTCCCGCACAGCACGGCGCCGACGCCGGTTCCGAGGCCCTTGGTGAAATCCAGCCACAGGCTGTCCATGCCGGCGACCATGTCCTTCGGCGCGATCCCTGCGGCGACGCAGGCGTTCATCAGGCGGGCACCGTCCATGTGGGTGCTGAGACCGTTCTCGTGCGCGATGGCGCAGAGCTCGTTGATGGTCTCCACCTTCCACACCGCGCCACCGCCGGAATTGGCGGTCTGCTCGATTTCCAGCAGGGTTTGCGGCGGGGAGTAGCGGGTGCGCGGGCGGATGGCGGCGCGCAGGGTTTCTGCGTCGAATTGGCCGCGGGCGCCGCGGAGGCCGGTGATCTGCGCGCCGGTGATGGCGCCGACGGCGCCGCCCTCGCTGGTGAGGATGTGGGCGGTTTCATGCGCCAGGATCTCGTCGCCGGGGCGGCAATGGGTGGCGATGGCGATCTGGTTGCACATGGTGCCGCTGGGCAGGAACAGGGCGGCTTCCTTGCCCATCAGGGCGGCCATGCGCTCCTGCAACTGGTTCGTGGTGGGGTCCCAGCCGAACTGCTCGTCGCCCACTTCGGCCGCCAGCATCGCGGCCTTCATGGCCGGGGTGGGCTTGGTCTGCGTGTCTGAATAGAGGTTGACGCGCAGCGGGGGCAGCGAGGCATCCATGCGCAGCGGGGTGTAGTCCATGGCGGGGGCTTCTCCGAGATCTGAGGCCGAAGAGAAGCACCCCGCCATGTGTTGCGCCAGGGGTGAGGGTTACTTTGCCACCGCGATCGAGACGATCTCCTTGGCCGAAAGCCCGGCGATGCGGCCCATCGGGGTGAGCTGGCCGGTGGCGATGTCCAGCCCATGCAGCGCGCCGGCGGCAACGACGAAGCCTTTATTGCCGCCCTGCCCGTCGGCCAGGATGTCGAAGCCGGCATTGGCGGGAACGGCCTGGTTGAGGCGGCCCTTGGGCTGCTGCACGCCGTCATTGGGCGGCATCTGCACGTTCATCAGGCCGAGCTTGGCATCGAGCGTGTAAAGCGCGGTTTCCTTGGTGCCGGCGAAATGGTTGGAATAGGCGCCGGTGGTGACCATGGGCTTGGTCTCGGAATAGGCGGAGTCCGGCGCGTATTTCAGGCCGCCATCAACGATGACGGCGCCGGTATCGGGGTGGATGCGCCAGTTGCCGCCGCTGCTGGAAACCACGCGCATGCGATCGACCACCGGGTTGAAGTTGATGGTGGTGCGGGCGGCGCCATCGAGCGGCTTGTCGAGGCGAGCGACTTCCTTGGCCATGGCGGCGTCGGGGTCGATGGTGACGAGCTGGCCCTTGGCGGTGAGGCCGTAGAGCTTGCCGTCGGCGGGGCGCAGGGCGATGGCGAGCAGGGCGCCGTCGGTGCCCTTCACGGGCTTGGCGGGCATGGCCTTGCGGGTTTCGGTATCGATCTTGGCCAGGGCGCCGCCGGCATCCAGGGCCCAGATGGTGGCGGCGTGGGCGGGCGCGGCGGCGGTGAGCAGGGTGGCGGCGAGGGCGAGCGTGGTGCGCATCATGGTGTTTCTCCTCCGTGCTGGGGGCCAATGCGGCCCCGACAGCCTCGTTACGGAGGGGATGCGCGGATGGATGCGCGGAAAAACGCGCTTCGGTCAGATATGCGCCTCGGCCGGTGCGCGCAGCGGGGCCGGGGTGCAGGAGGCTGACACGACCGGCGAGGGCTGGGGATGGGCGGCCAGGTATTCGGCGCGGGTGGCCACGCGCTCGGCCGGGGGTTCCGGCTGGGCCAGCAGCGCGGTGGCGCCGAGGGCGAGGGTGGCGGCGGTGGCGAGCATCAGGCGGAAGGCCATGGCAGTGCTCCTGGTAGGGCGTGTCAGTTGGGTGGTGCCTCGATGAGGCGGCCGTAGAACAGAATGGGGCCGGTGGGGCGGCCGGTGGGGGAGCCGCCTTCGGGCTCCAGGCTGATCTCGATGAGCATGTTGTTCACCGGGCGCAGCGCAGGGGCCGGGATGTTGATGCGGCCCGGCGTGCGCGGCAGCAAAGCGAGGCTGGTGGGCGCGGTTTCGCCGGGGCGCAGGCCCCAGAGCTGCATCACGCGACCATCGGGCGTGGCGGATTGCGGCTCGCCGAAGGCCGGGCGCACGGCAGCCAGGGTGATGCCGCCGGTGCGGTCGGCCTGGGCGATCCAGGCCGGCGCGGCGCGGTCGCTGACCAGCACGGTCATGTAGGCCGGCCTTTCGGCGCGCGGGATGAAGGCAAGGCCGGCGAAGACCGCGGCGGCGAGCGAGGCGCCGATGGCCCAGCCCTGCCAGAACCAGGAGCGGCGCGGGGCGGGGCGCGCGGCGGCGCCGGGGAGGCGGGCTTCGATACGGTCCCAGAGCTCAGGCGGCGGGGCTTCCGGCGGGGCGAGGCGGGTGAGGGGGGCGAGGCGGTTCGTCCAGGCGGCGACCGCCTCGGCCAGGGCAGGGTCGGTGGCGAGTTGGGCTTCCACGGCGGCGGAGGCGCGGGCATCCAGCGTGCCCAGCACGTATTCGGCGGCGAGCAGGTCGCGGTCTTCGGCGGTGCCGCTCATGACAGGCACTCCCGCAGCGTGAGCAGGCCGCGGCGGATCCAGGATTTCACCGTGCCCAGCGGGGTGGCCAGGCGCTCGGCCACCTCGGGATGGGAGAGGCCGTGGACGAAGGCGAGCAGGATGCCTTCGCGGGGCTTGGCATCCAGCCGGGCGAGGCAATCGCGCAGGCGGGCGCCGTCCTCGGCCTCGGCGAGATCATCAAGCACGGAAGGTTCGAAGGCGCCGTCGCCCAAAGTGGGGTCGTCGGTGAGGACCTCGCGGCCGCGGGCGCGGGCGGCGTCCAGCGCAGTGTTGCGCACGATTTGGCCGAGCCAGGCCTCGGCCGGGCCGCGGGTGGGGTCGAACTGGCCGGCGCGCTGCCAGACCTTGAGGAAGGCATCCTGGAGCACGTCGGAGGCTGCGGCACGGTCGCGCAGGATGGCCATGGCTATTCCGAACAGTCGGGTGGACTGCCTGGCATAGACGGCCTTCAACGCATTGCGGTCGCCCGTGGCGACGGATGCCAGCAGCCCTGCCAGGTCGGCCTGTTCTGACATCTACGAGCCGGCGCTCCCTTCGGATGCAGCGCGGGCCGTGAGGGTGGGGGCCGGGGCGGCGGGGGGCGGGCCGTACACGCTGCGGGCGCGGGTAAGGAAGGCGGCCACCATGCGGCGCACCGCCTCGTGGAACACGGCGCCGATCGCCATCTCCAGCAGCTTGGAGCGGAATTCAAAATCCACATGGAAATGCACGCGGCAGCCGGTGTCGGTGGCTTCGAAGCGCCATTGGTTGGTCAGGTAGCGGAAGGGCCCGTTCTCGTAGCGCACGCCGATCTTGTCGGGCCGGTGCAGCGCGACGCGGCTGGTGAAGCTCTCCCGGAACGGGCCGAAGCCGATGGTGAGGTCGGCCACCATCTCCGCCTCGGTTCGGGTGCGCACGCGCGCGCCGACGCACCAGGGCAGGAAGTCCGGATAGCGGCCGACATCGGCCACGAGGTCGAACAACTGCTCGGGCTGGTAGGGAACCTGGCGGGATTCGCTGTGGCGGGGCATGGCCCTAGGCGGGCACCGGGCGGGACGCCAGCTTGGCGCTGCGGGCGGCCTGCAGCTTCGCGAAATCGGCATCCGCGTGGTACGAGCTGCGGGTGAGCGGGGTGGCGGAGACCAGCAGGAAGCCGCGGGCACGGGCCAGGGAGGCGTATTCGTCGAACGCCTCGGGTGTGACGAACTCCGCCACCGCGGCGTGCTTCACCGTGGGCTGGAGGTACTGGCCGATGGTGAGGAAATCGACCTCCGCCACGCGCAGATCGTCCATCACCTGCAGGATCTCGGGCTTGGCCTCGCCGAGGCCGACCATCAGACCGGACTTGGTAAAGATGGTGGGATCGAGCTGCTTCACCCGGTCCAGCAGGCGCAGGGACTGGTAGTAGCGCGCGCCCGGCCGGATGGTGGGGTAGAGGCGCGGCACGGTTTCCAGGTTGTGGTTGAACACATCGGGCCGAGCCTGGACCACGATTTCCAGCGCGCCGTCCTTGCGCAGGAAATCCGGTGTCAGCACCTCGATCGTGGTGTTCGGCGCGGCATCGCGGATGCCCTGGATGACGGCGGCGAAGTGCCCTGCCCCGCCATCCCTGAGGTCGTCGCGGTCCACCGAGGTGATGACGACATGGCGCAGGCCGAGCTTGGCCACGGCATCGGCCACGCGGTTCGGCTCGTCGGCGTCCAGCGCCTCCGGATGGCCGGTGCGCACGTTGCAGAAGCTGCAGGCGCGGGTGCAGGTGTCGCCCATGATCATCATGGTGGCGTGGCGCTGCGACCAGCACTCACCCACGTTCGGGCAGGCGGCTTCCTCGCACACCGTGGTGAGGCGGTTGGCGCGCATCAGCTCCCGCGTCTCGTGGTACACGGGATGATTGGGCGCCTTTACCCGGATCCAGGCGGGTTTGCGCTGGATCGGGTTGTCGGGCCGGTGCGCCTTCTCGGGATGGCGCGCCCCAGACTTAGGCTCAGTGCGGTGGTCGATGACGACGCGGGTGGTGGTCATGGGCTAGAAGTGGAGGGCCTTCCCGTAGGCGTCAAGCACAGCCTCGTGCATGGCTTCGCTGATGGTGGGGTGCGGGAAGACGGTGTGCATCAGCTCGGCCTCCGTGGTCTCCAGCGTGCGGCCGATGGTGTAGCCCTGGATCATCTCCGTCACTTCCGCGCCGACCATGTGGGCGCCGAGCAGTTCGCCGGTTTTCGCATCGAAGATGGTCTTCACCAGGCCCTCGGGCTCGCCGAGCGCGATGGCCTTGCCGTTGCCGATGAAGGGGAATTTTCCGACCCTGATCTCGCGGCCGGCGGCCTTCGCGGCGGCTTCGGTCATGCCGACGCTGGCCACCTGAGGGTAGCAATAGGTGCAGCCGGGGATGTTGCCGGTGTTCATGGGGTGCACGCCAGGGACGCCGGCGATCTTCTCCACGCAGATCACGCCCTCATGCATCGCCTTGTGGGCGAGCCAGGGGGCGCCGGCGAGGTCGCCGATGGCATAGACCCCGGGCTCGCCGGTGCGGCACCACTCGTCGATCACGACATGGGTGCGGTCCACCTTCACGCCGGTGCCTTCGAGGCCGATATCCTCCACATTGCCAACGATGCCGACGGCGGAGATGACGCGCTCCACCGTGATGTCCTGGCTCTTGCCGGCCTGCTCCACGGTGACGGTGACGCTGTCCGCGCCCTTCTTCACTCCCTTCACGGCGGCGCCGGTGAGGATCTTCATGCCCTGCTTCTCGAAGGATTTGCGGGCAAAGGCGGAGATCTCGGCATCCTCCACCGGCAGCACGCGGTCCATCACCTCCACCACCGTCACCTCGGCGCCCATGGTGCGGTAGAAGCTGGCGAACTCGATGCCGATGGCGCCGGAGCCGATCACCAGCAGGGATTTCGGCATGACGGGCGGCACCATCGCCTCGCGGTAGGTCCAGATCAGCTTTCCGTCCGCCTCGATGCCCGGCAGCGCGCGGGCGCGGGCGCCGGTGGCCAGGATGATGTGCGGGGCCTTCAGCGTGGCGGTGGGCTTGCCGTCGGCTTCCACCGCCACGGTGTGCTTGCCGGCCAGCTTCCCGTTGCCCATCACCACGGTGATCTTGTGCTTGCGCATCAGGTGGCCGACGCCGCCCGAGAGCTGCTTGGCGACGGCGCGGGAGCGCGCGACCACGGCGGCGAGGTCGAAGCGGATATTGTCCGCCGCCAGGCCGTAGGCCTTCAGGTTATGCAGCGTGTGGTAGATTTCGCTGGTGCGCAGCAGTGCCTTGGTGGGGATGCAGCCCCAGTTGAGGCAGATGCCGCCGAGGTTCTCGCGCTCCACCACCGCGGTCTTCATGCCGAGTTGGGCGGCGCGGATGGCCGCCACATAGCCGCCCGGGCCGCCGCCGAGCACGATCAGGTCGAATTGCTGGTCGGCCATGGTGGGTCCTTTCGGGATCAGCCGGACGCG
>CAMDAM010000259.1 GCA_945888575.1 Asaia bogorensis
GCCACGACATCCAAACCGGCCTGCTCGCCGTCATCCTGGCCAATGCCGCCTACGCCGTCGCCTACATCGCCGATAACGGCCTGGTGGCGCTGCGGGCGCTCCGCGCCGGCTACATGGCCGCCGCCGTGCTGTTCCTGCCCAACGTCACCCGCGCCTTCTTCGTGCTCACCCTGGCCTCGTCCATGGCCGCCGCGGTCGGCACGCCAGAGGCGATCTTCGTCACCCTGCGCCAGGCCGAACGCCTCCCGGCCCTGTCGGACCAGATCCTGCTCTTCGCCTTCGTCATGCTGTTCTTTGGCGCCGTCCTGCAGACGGTCTTCGCCATCATCAACGCGGTGCGCGCCGCGATCCTGCATCGGCTGGCACCAGCCTAAGCAAGGCCTTCTTTTTCTGAAGAAAAAGAAGCAAAAAGACTTTTATGAATTCATGCGGAGAGGCCGAGCCTCTCCGCATCAAACGAACGAAAGTTTTTTGGTTCTTTTTTTCAAAAAAGAACGCCTTTCTTCAGCATCCCGTGCACGCCCTTCTCGCCGTTCACCGTCTGCGTCACACGGAAATCCACCGCCAGCGAGCAGAACTGGTAGGCCTCTTCGCGGGAAAGGTTGGAGCGGGCGCAGATGAAGGCGATCATCTCGCGCAACGCCTGCTTCATCGCTTGGTCGAGATCCTCGTTCAGGCCCATCGAGACATAATGCGTCGGCGTCTCTGCGCGCGGCATCGCCTGGCCGGTGGCCTTGTGCAGATGAAAGGTGAAGGTGCCGTTCAGGCACATCTCCAACGCCGTCACGCACACCTCGCCATCGCCCTGCACGCCGTGGCCGTCGCCCACGGAGAAGTTGGCGCCGGGCACCCAGACCGGCAGGAACAGCGTGCTGCCGGCCGTCAGCTGCTTGTTGTCCATGTTGCCGCCATGGATGCGCGGCTCCTTGGACATGATGGTGCCGAAGGCCGGTGGCGGCGCCACACCCATCACGCCGAAGAACGGCGCCAGCGCGAGTTCGGTGCCCCAGGGCAGCCGGCAGGTGCCGGCCGCCTTGTCCACCGCGATGTGCATCAGCACCCGGTCGGGGAAATCCTCCGGCAGCGTGCCCATCAGCGGGGCGATGGCGTTGTAGCCCCAGTTGGCCCCGGGCTCGATCGCATCGATGCGGATTTCCAGCGTGTCGCCGGGCTCCGCACCCTGGATGGCGATCGGGCCCGTGACGATGTGGCCAGGGATGCGCTGCCCCCCGACGGAAGCCAGGATGGCGGCCAGCGCTTCCGGCACCTCCATCCCGCTGCCCGCTGGCGGCAGCACCTCCGGCCGGCCGGAGACGCATTGCACCTGCACCGTATCGCCGGGCGCGATGGTCAGCACCGGCGGGATGCGGGCATCGAAGACGCCGAGGCGAACGGTCTCCGGGCGGGCCTCCAGCCGGTGCGTTGCCATGGCTCAGGCCTTCTTGTTGCGGTCGGGGTAGGAGCGCCCCATCCCTTCGCGCACATCCATCTGGATGCCGTATTGCGGGAACGGGTAGCGCAGGCCGTTCTTCGCCAGCGCCTCCATCCCGGCGATCGCCTTGGCGATATAGGCGGGCGGCAGCGCCATGAGCATCTCGTCATCCAGCACGCCACCGTAGCGGCGCTCGGCGAAGCACGGGATGGAAAGCGAGGGCGTGCGGGTGGAAAGCGCCCTGCCCCAGCTATCGGCGCAGGAGCTTTCGCCCACCACGCCCCATTCGAAGTTCTTGTAGCCGGCCCATTGCAGCCCGTTGATGAAATACATCATCGCCCCCGGCGTGGCGTAGAACAGCGCGATATCCGGCGGGTTCAGCCGCCCGGCCGACAGCGGCGAGACGGCCAGCGCCTGGTATTGGCCATCCGGCACGCAGGCCATGCTGGCCTGGTGGGCCGCGGAATCCTCGGGCGTGGAGTACCACACCCCCACCATGGACTGGCCGGATTTCCACGTGGCGTCCTTGGCCATGCCGAGACCGACCACCGCGCGGCACTGGGCGCCGACCAGGTTGTCCCCGGTGATGCCCACGGTCCAGCCGAGGCGGGCCGCCTGGGCCACCACCTGGTCCAGCGTGTGCACCTTGTCCGGCCGGCGGATGCGCGGAATGGCCTCCATCTCGGCCGCATCCTCAAACAGCTTCATCCCGAACGGCGCGTTGCGCAGCCGAAGCAGGCGCATCAGGTCATCCGACAGCTTGGCGAGGTCGAGGCTCTGCGCAGAGAGATCATCGGGCATGGCGTTGTGCTCCTGGACTTTCACCCAGCCTAGGACGGTTGCGCCGCTTCGCCAACGCAGCGAGGCTGGAGACCCAGCACATGGAGACGCGCGATGGCCCAGCCGGTGACCCTGACCTTCGCGGATTATCCGCGCCTCCATTTGCTGGCCACCGGGGCGGTGCAGCCACAGGGGATCGACCTCACCGTGGCGCTCGGCCGGCACGGCAGCTGGGGCGACCGCGCCGAGGCGCTGCGCCGTGCCGGGCAAGACCCCACGGCCACGGGCGGCGAGTTCTCCATGGCGCAATACCTGTATCGCATCGACAAGGGCGACCGCTCGCTGGTCGGCCTGCCGGTGTTCCCGCTGCGCAACCTCGTGGGGCGGGACCTCTACGTGGCCAAGGACGGCAAGATCAAAACGCCTTCGGACCTCAACGGCGCGCGCATCGGCATGTATGCCTGGGGCGCCAGCGGCTCCGTCTGGTATCGCCATTTCCTGCGCTTCCTGGGCGTGGACCCGGCCGGGGTGCGCTGGACCATCGGCAACCCCGATGAAGGCTGGGGCAGTGCCGCCGCTCCGGCGCTGCCGGACGGCGTCGCCCATGCCGGCGGCCGGGCGCTGAACGAGATGCTGCTGGCCGGAGAGCTGGATGCCGTCTACGCGCCGCCACGGCCCAAGCTCTACCACCCCCAGAACGGCCCCATCATCCGCCTGCTGCCCGATTTCCGCGCCCGCGAGCACGCCTATGTCCGCGCCACCGGCGCCTACCCGCCGCAACACCTGGTGGTGCTGAAGCGCGCGGCGTGGGAGGCGAACCCCTGGATCGCCAAATCCCTCACCGAAGCGCTCACCGCCGCGGAAGACGAATTCATGGCCGCCCAGCACAGCTACCCCTACTCCACCCCGTGGGAGGAGGCGGAGCTGGAGGAGATGCGCGCCCTGATGGGCCCGCGCTACCACGCCCACGGGCTGGAGCAGAACCGCGCCCAGATCGAGATGTTCTGCGAGGAAGCGCATCGCCTCGGCCTCACCTCCCGCCGCGTTGCGGTGGAGGAATACTTCGCCGACTACCTCGCAAGCTGAACCCGGCCAACGGGGAGGAACACCATGAACATCACCCGCCGCCTGCTGGCCACCGCCGCTGCCTGCCTGATCGGCCTGCACGCCCAGGCCGCCGAGCTGCCCACCACCACGGCCGAAGACGCCGGCATGGCGCGGCTGGACCGGATCGACGCCTTCTTCCAGGCCGAAGTCGCGGCCAAGCGCCTGCCGGGTGCCGTGGTGATGATCGCCCGCGAGGGCCGCGTGGTGCATCACGCTGCCTATGGCATGCGCGATTCCGCCACCGGCGCGCCGATGGGCAAGGACAGCATCTTCCGCATCTACTCCATGACCAAGCCGGTCACGGCCGTGGCCGTGCTGATGCTGATGGAAGAGGGCAAGCTGCGGCTGGGCGACCCGCTCTCCCGCTACCTTCCCGCCTTCGCCAAGCCCCGCGTGCTGGTGGATGGCGCCGAGGTGCCGGCGGCGCGGGAGATCACCATCCTGGACCTTCTGCGCCACACCTCCGGCATGACCTATGGCGTGTTCGGCAACACGCCGGTGGACCAGGCGATGAAGGCCGCCGGCCTCAACGACAGCGGCATGAAGTACCGCCTGACCGACATGCAGGTGGCCGAGGCGATGGCCAAGCTGCCGCTGCTGCACCAGCCCGGCACCCAGTGGCAGTACAGCCGCTCCACCGACATCCTGCTGGCGGTGGTGGAGGCAGTGAGCGGCATGCGCGGCGACGCCTTCTTCCAGCAGCGCATCTTCACCCCGCTCGGCATGGTGGACACGCACTTCAACCTGCCGCCGGACAAGCTGGGCCGCATGGCCGAGGCTGGGCCGGACCCTGTCACCGGCAAGACCTCCGCGCTGACCGATGTGCGCCAGCCGCGCCTGTTCCTGGGTGGCGGCGAGGGCCTGCTTTCCACCGCCGCGGACTACATGCGCTTCGCCCAGATGCTGGCCCAGGGCGGCAGCAGCCTCGATGGCGTGCGGCTGGTCTCGCGCAAATCCGTCTCGCTGATGTCCACCGACCACATGGGCCCGGAGATCGGCCGCGGCCCCGGCTACCTGCCCGGCCCCGGCCAAGGCTTCGGCCTCACCGTCTCGGTCCGCACGCATGAGGGCCAGGTAAGCACCCCGGGCAGCGTGGGCGAGTTCGCCTGGGGCGGCTATGCCGGCACGCAGTTCTGGATCGACCCGCAGGAGCGGCTGGTCCCGGTGATGATGATCCAGGCCCCCCTGCAATCGCGCCAGGTTCGCGGAGCGTTCCGCGCACTGGTGTACCAGGCGCTGGAGGACTGACTCCCGGGCTTGCCACGGCCGCGCCCGCCCCCGAAACTCGGCGCAAACAAGGAGGAAACACCATGCTGCACGAACTGCGTACCTATACCTTCTACCCCGGCAAGCTGCCCGCCTACCTCAAGGTCGCCGCCGAGATCGGCCGCCCGGTGCGGGGCAACGACTACGGCGTGAACCACGGCTACTGGACCACGGAATTCGGCCCGCTCAACCAGGTCTGGCACCTATGGAGCTACGAAAGCTTCGAGGAACGCGCCCGCCTGCGCGCCGCCCTGTCCAAGAACGAGCGCTGGACCAAGGAATACGTCCCGGCGATCCGCCCGCTGATCGAACGCCAGGACATCCGCCTGCTGAAGCCGCTGAAGCCGCTGGGCGCCCCGGTGAAGGAAGGCGGCATCTACGAGCTGCGCATCTACCGCCAGAACACCGGCAAGACCGGGCCGATGGGCGAGGGCTACGCCAAGATTATGCCGGTGCGGGAGAAATACTCGCGCAACATCGGCCTGTGGACCGGCGAGGCCCCGCAGCCGAACGAATTGCTGCACATGTGGAACTACGAAAGCTTCGAGGCCCGCAAGGAGCAGCGCGCCGCCCTGTTCCGCGACCCCGAGTGGCTGGATTTCCTCAAGCCGATGGATGGCTGGAACGCGGAGATGACCTCGCTGCTGATGCTGCCCACCAGCTATTCCCCGATGAAGTGAGCCCCCCTCCCGGCCGGGGTTCGCCTCGGCCGGCGCAGGCGCCAGCGCGTGCCGGAGATAACCGAATTGTCATCAATTCGCGGCGCCACGCGCCACATTGTGACCTTTCTTATCCGGGAAAGTCTCCCCACTTCAACGGTAGATGCTCCCATCCAGGGGCATCCCGCCGGGCGAAAGGCGAGGAGACTGCAACGATGTGCCCCGACCAGAGCTGCCGCATGGACTTCGAGACCCTGATGTCGGACCCGCTGACGCGCGCGCTGATGGACAGTGACGGCGTGAGCGAACGGGACCTGGTGGCGGTACTGGAACTGGCGCGCGATGCACGGATGGCCCAAGCCGCCGGCTGATCGCCCCGATTGCAAGCCGCCGCCCCGCGCCGCATATGAGGCGGGCATGTCCCCGCCGCTCCGCATCGAAACCCTCACCGCCGCCCGCGCCGCGCCGCTGATCCCGGCGCTGTCCCGCCTGCGCATGGCGGTGTTCCGCGACTGGCCCTATCTCTACGACGGCTCGGCGGAGGAAGAGGCGGCCTATCTCGCCCCATTCCTGCGCAGCCCCAGTGCCGCGCTGGTGGTGGCCTTCGACGGCGACGAACCCGTGGGCTGCGCCACCTGCCTCGCGCTGACCGAAGCGGACACGGACATCTCCGATCCCTTCCGCGCCCTGGGGCTGGACCCGGCGGAGCATTTCTATTTTGGCGAGTCCGTGCTGCTGCCGCAGTACCGCGGCCGCGGCGCCGGCGTGGCGTTCTTCGCCGCGCGGGAAGCGCATGCCCTGGCGGCATCCACCTGCGCCTTCGCCACGTTCTGCGCGGTGCGGCGCCCAGACGATCACCCGTTGAAGCCCGCCGGCGCCGGCACGCTGCACGAGTTCTGGCGCCATCGCGGCTACGCCCCGGTGCCCGGCCTGGCCTGCACGATGCGCTGGAAACAGGTGGATACGGAGGGCGAGGTGGCGAACACGCTCGATTTCTGGCGCCGGCGGATCCGCTGATGGCACCGGTGAAAATCGGCGCCATGGCCTGGCGCGTCGGCCGCGGCGGGCTCGACCGCTGGGGCAAGCGCCTGGATCGCGAGGTGGCCCAGGCCGCCTGGGCCGGCGCGCAGCTGCTGGTGATGCCGGAATATGCGGCACTCGAACTCGCCCTCGGCGAGGCGCCCGATCTCGCCGGCGAACTCGCACGCGGCATCGCGGCCGGGGAGGCAGCGCTGGCCGTGATGCGCGCCGTGGCGCAACGCCACAAGGTTTGGCTCGTGCCGGGCACCCTGCCCTTCGTGCTCGATGGCCGCGTGGTGAACCGCGCCCCGCTGGTCGCCCCCGATGGCAGCCTCGCCTTCCAGGACAAGCACGTGATGACGCGGTTCGAGGCGGAGGAATGGCACGTCTCCCCCGGCGCACCCCCTTGCGTGTTCGAAACCGAATTCGGCCTCATCGGCATTTCGATCTGCTTCGATGCGGAGTTCCCGCCTTTGGTCCGCACGCAGGTGGAAGCCGGCGCCTGGCTTATCCTGGCCCCCACCTGCACCGACACGGCGCACGGCTTCAGCCGCGTGAAGATCGCCGCCCGGGCGCGGGCCATGGAGAACCAGTGCTTCGTGGCCGTCGCCCCCACGGTGGGCGAGGCGCCCTGGTGCGGCGCGCTCGATGCCAATACCGGACAGGCCGGCATCTACGGCCCGGTCGATCGCGGCTTCACCGCCAGCGGCATCGTCGCCGAGGGCGAGATGAACGAAGGCGGCTGGGTCTTCGCGGATCTGGACCCGGCCCGGCTCGATGCGGTGCGCCAGGAAGGCGCGGTGCGCAACCACCTCAGCTGGCCCGCCCCACCGCCCCCCGCCCTTCCGGCGCGCTTCGGGTGACGCTGGTCTATCTCATCGCCGGCGAGGAAAGCGGCGACGTGCTTGGCGCCCGGCTGATGGTGGCGTTGAAGGCCGCCCGCCCCGGCGTCACCTTCGCCGGCATCGGCGGGCCGCGCATGGAGGCCGAAGGTCTGGCACCCCTCTTCCCGCAGAAGGAACTGGCGATCATGGGCCTGCTGGAGGTGCTGCCCCGCATCAT
>CAMDAM010000260.1 GCA_945888575.1 Asaia bogorensis
CACGCCACGCTGCTGAACGTGATCGACGTGCCCGCCGCAGTGGCCGAAGTCTGGCGCTCCGCCTTCGCCGACTCCGCCATGGCCTACCGCCAGCGCGTCGGCGCCGCCGGCCCGGTGCGCATGGCCGTGGTGGTGCAGCGCCTGGTGAACGCCGACAGCGCCGGCGTGATGTTCACCCGCAACCCGATCACCAAGGCCGACGAACTGGTGGTGGAAGCCGGCTGGGGCCTGGGCGAGGCCGTGGTGCAAGGCATGATCGTGCCCGATTTCTTCCGCCTCGCCCGCGATGGCGCCCTGCTGGAATGCAACCCGGGCCACAAGCCCATCGCCATCCGCCGCCGCCCGGGCGGAGACACGGTGGAGGAGGAAGTGGCGGAGCATCTCATCGAGCTGCCCTGCCTCCAGCCCACGCACTACGCCGCCCTCGCCGCCCTGGCACAAAGCTGCGACGCCGCCTTCGGCCCCGAGCCGCACGACATCGAATGGGCGCTGGAGGGCAACACGCTCTACCTGCTGCAACGCCGCCCCGTCACCGCGCTCTAGGCATGGAGAGCAAGGAGCGCGCCACACTGCTGGCCGTGGCGCTGGGCGGCATCCTGGCGCCACTGAATTCCACCATGCTCGCTGTCGCCCTGCCGGCGATCGTGGCCGACTTCAACGCCGATATCGCCACGGCCGGCTGGCTGATGACCGGCTACCTGCTCGCAATCGCCGTGGTGCAGCCCGTGGCCGGCAAGCTCGGCGACCGCCACGGCCGCCGGCCCTTCATGCTGGGCGGCCTCGCGGTCTTCGGCCTCGCCTCCCTGGGTGCGGCCATGGCGCCTGATATCCACACGCTGATCGCCATGCGCACGCTGCAGGCGATCAGCGGCGCCACCGTGTTCCCCAACGGCGCCGGGCTGCTGCGCCAGGTGATCCCGGCCGCCCGCCGCGCACGCGCCTTCGGCACCATGGGCGCCAGCCTGTCGCTCGCCGCCGCCCTTGGTCCACCGCTGGGCGGGCTGATCGTGGCCCTGGGCGGCTGGCACGCGATCTTCCTGGTCAACGTGCCGGTGGTGCTGGCCGCCCTGCTGCTCGCCAGCCGCCACGTGCCCACCCAGCCCGCGCCGGACCAAGGCGGCCCTGGCTTCGACATCGCCGGCGCGCTGATGTTCCCCGCCCTGCTGCTGGGCCTCGCCCTGGTGGCGATCGAATCCCGACACATGGACGGCTGGCTGCTGCCCGCCGCACTCGCCGTGGGGCTGGCCGCGCTCTTCGCCGCCTTCCTGTGGCGGGAGGCAGCGCATCCAGACCCGCTGGTGCAACCACGCTTCTTCGCCCGGCGCGGCTTCGCCTCGGCGACCTTCGCCGTCGCCGCCGCCAATCTCGGCTCCTATACCGTCATGCTCGCCGTGCCGCTGCTGTTGGCGCGCCAGAGCGGCTGGAGCAGCCTGGGCATCGGCCTCGTGCTCGCGCTGCAATCCGCACCCATGGTGGTGTTCGCCTTCGCCGGCGGGCACCTGGCAGACCGGCTGGGCCGCCGCCTGCCCACCGTGGTGGGCCACACGATGCTGGCCCTCGGCATCGCCCCGCTCGCATTCGACCCCGCGCTGCCGCCGCTTGCCCTCGTGGCCTGCCTGGCTCTCGCCGGCGCCGGCCTCGGCCTTGGCTCCGCCGGGCTGCAAACCTCCGCGGTGGAGTCGGTCTCCGCCGAGCATGCCGGCGTTGCCTCCGGCCTGTTCTCCACCTGCCGCTACATCGGCAGCTTCGCCGGCTCGATCGTGCTCGCCCGGCTGCTGAGTGGCAGCGAGGGGCTGGATGGCTTCACGGAACTCTTCGCCGTGGCGCTGGCCGGCAGCGTGCTGGCCGTCGCCGCCTCCTTCGCCCTGCCGGGCCATGCCCGCACCAAGCCGTGACATGAACGGATACATTTAGGCACTCGCATCGCCGCTGGCACTTTCATAAAAGCGTCACAATCGAATCCGGGAGGCATCGTCATGTCGGCAGCATCGGGCGGCTTCGCGCCGCAATGGCAGGACCCCGCGCACGCGGACTCGTTCTGGTTCCGCGACGCGATGCACTTCCCCGCCCCGGTCACGCCGCTGAACGCCACCTTCTTCCAGCCCGCCTTTACCCGCGGCGCCAGCGCTGCGATCTCCCGCCTGTCCATGCCCGTCACGGGCCTGACCATCGGCGTGCACCACGGCTACGTCTACATGAACCCCGTGCCGTTCCAGGGCGACGAGGCCGCCACCCAGGCGCGCTTCGCCGAGATGCAGCGCCTGACCATGGAACTCGGCGCCACCAACCTGCAGGACTGGTACGACACCTTCGAACCCCGCGTGCTCGCCATCGCCGATGAAGCCGCCGGCTTCGATTTCGCCGGCGCTCCCACCGCCGCCATCGCCCGCCACCTCGCCGGGCTGTTCGACCGCACCGTGGAGGTGTGGGACATCCACATGCGCGTGAACATCCCCACCATGAACGCCGTGTTCGGCCTGGAGGAGATGATCCACCACACGCTGGGCGAATCCGCCCTGGCCGATAGCCGCGCCCTGCTGCAGGGTTTCGAGAACAAATCCTCCGCCCTCGGCCAGGCGCTCTGGGAGATGGCCGAGTGGGTTCGCAGCCAGCCGGCCCTCGCCGAGGCCGTCATGGCCGCCAATGTCCGCGGCGGCCGCGTGGTGCTGCCGCCACATCCTGTGGCCGCCGAGTTTACCGCGCGCCTCGCTGTTTTCCTGTCCTACTGGGGCTGGCGCTCCGACGTGTTCGCGGAGTTCGGCCATCCCTCCTGGCGCGAGGATCCGTCCACCGCGCTGACCCAGCTCAAGGGCTTCCTCGCCAACCCGACCATCAGCCCCGCCGCCCGCCAGGCCGAGGAACGCGCCCGCCGCGAAATCCTGCAACGCGACCTCGAAGCCCGCCTGCCGGAGCCCGCCCGCCCCGTCTTTCACGCATTGCTGCCGCTGGCCCAGCAATACCTGCCGGTGTCGGAAGACCACAACTTCACCATCGACCAGAAGTTCACGGTGGTGACGCGCGAAGCCTTCCAGCATCTCGGCCGCCGCCTCGCCGCCGAGGGCAGCCTTTCGGACGCGGAAGACGTGTTCTACCTCACGCTCGACGAAGTCGCCGCCCTCGCCGAAGGCCGCGGTGCCGAGCCCCTGCGCGCCGCCACCGCCGCCCGCCGCCGCGACCGCGCGGCCCAGGTGCGCATGCAGCCGCCGCCCTTCATCGGCACGCCGCCGCCCGCGGACCAGCCGATCGACCCGCTGGCGGCGAAGTTCTTTGGCCTCGGCATCCGCCCCTCCGAAGACCCCAAGGTGATCGTCGGCCACGCCGCCTCGCCCGGCAGCGTGACGGGCATCGCCCGCGTGATCCGCTCCCTGGACCAGGCCGGGAAACTCACGCCGGGGGACATCCTGGTCTGCCAGATGACCATGCCCGCCTGGACGCCCCTGTTCGCCCAGGCCGGCGGCGTGGTGGCGGATACCGGCGGCGCGCTGTCCCACTGCGCCATCGTGGCGCGCGAATACGGCCTGCCCTGCGTCGCCGGCACCATGATCGGCACGCGCACCATCCCTGATGGCGCGCGCATCCATGTGGATGGGAGCACCGGCATCGTGCGGGTGCTGGAGTAGGAAAGAGTCTTCTTTTTCTGAAGAAAAAGAAGCAAAAAGACTTTTCCGAATTGAGGCGGGAAGACCGCATCTTCCCGCCTCAAAGTTACGAAAGTTTTTTGGTTCTTTTTTTCAAAAAAGAACCGCTTACTGATTCCGCCTGGGCGCAATCGCCGACCCGCCCGATGCCGACCGCCCACTATCAATCACAAGCTGCGTCCCGGTGATGTTGGAGGAGAGGTCCGAGCACAGGTACATCACCGCATTCGCCACTTCCTCCGGGTAGGTATAGCGCCCGGTGGGCATGCCCGCGGCATTGGCGGCGTGCACCGATTCCGGGTCCGTCGGGTTCCGCTGCGATTCCAGCGAGCGCATCATCCGCGTTTCCACCGGCCCCGGGCAGATTGCGTTCACCCGCACGCCATAGCGGGCCACGTCGGAGGAGGCGACCTTGGTGAGGCCGGCCACGCCGTGCTTGGAGGCGACATAGGCCGCCATGCCGGGGCCGCCGAACAGCGCGGCGGTGGAGGCGGTGTTCACCACCGTGCCGCGTTCCTGCTTCAGCATCACCGGCAGCACGTATTTCATGCCGAGGAATACGCCGGTGAGGTTCACCCCGATCACGGCGTTCCACGTCTCTTCTTCGTACTCGGTGATGGGCGTGACCTTTCCTTCGATCCCCGCGTTGTTGAAGAAGCAGTCGATGCGGCCATAGGCATCCATTGCCGCCTTCACATAGGCCTGCACATCGGCGGATTTGGAGACATCGGCGCGCACGAAGATCGCCTCGCCGCCGGCCGCCTTCACCTGTGCCGCAGCGGCCTGGCCGATCGCCGCGTCGTAATCCACCACCACCACCTTCGCCCCGCGCTTCGCGAAGCCGAGGCAGGTGGTGATCCCGATCCCGCCGCCGCCGCCGGTGACCAGTGCCACCTTGCCCGTGAAGTCCATTTCTCTTCCTCCCCGAATGAGGCAACGATTGCCGCACGCCGCGGCGATCCTGGCAACACGCGGGGCAGGGGAGGGGACGATGCCGCTGCAGAACCGCGTGATGCCCACCGGGGAGATCGTCGCCCATCCCGCGCGCGGGATGTTCATGGGCAATCGCGGCCGGATCCACCGGCCGGACCGGACGCTGGGTACCGCGCGTTGGTCGCTGCACGCCTGGCTCGTCTGCCTGACGTGCTTCAATGGCCGCAAGCGGACCGTGTGGGGCGACAGCTACACGGAGCTGTTCTTCCACGACGAGGCCGTGGCGCTCGCGGCCGGGCATCGCCCTTGCTACGAGTGCCAGCGCGAGGCCTTCCGCCGGTTCCAGCTGGCCTGGCGCCGCGCCCATGGCGAGCCCGCCACCGCCCCCGCGATGAACCGACGCATGCACGCCGACCGCATCGCCCCCGGCCGCAGCCAGCGTCGCCACGAAGCACGGCTGGGCGAGTTGCCAGATGGCACGTTCATCCTCAACGGCGCGCAGCCCGCGTTGGTGTGGCAGGGGCGGCTGCATCCCTTCGCGCCGGGCGGCTACCTTCCGCCGGTGCGGGCCGAGCCGGAGCGCGTCGTGACCGTGCTCACCCCGCGCAGCACCGTGAACGTGCTGCGCGCCGGCTACCGTCCGGTGCTTGGCCCCTTGGCGACGCCCTGAATTCGTTATAACAAATCGGAGACGCAAACCGGGCTTTGCACCGGCGCCGCCTTCGCTAGACTTGCTCCAGACCGGCGCGACCGCCGCATCCCGCGGCGCCGAACCGCCATCGCCCCGCCAGGCACCAGGGAGACACCCATGTCCGCGACCACCGTCGCCGCCCCCCGCAACAGCGATCTCGAGTCCGCCATCGCCGAGGCGCATGAGCGCTACACCGCCGCCCGGCCGAAGAGTGCCGCGCTGCACCAGAAGGCCAAGGCGGTGATGCCCGGCGGCAACACCCGCTCCAACCTGTACTACTCGCCCTTCCCCACCGCGATGGCTGGCGGCAAGGGCTGCCAGGTGACCGACATCGACGGCAATTCCTATCTCGACCTTTGCGGCGAGTACACCGCCGGCCTGTTCGGACATTCCGAAACCCGCATCCTGGAGAAGGTGCAGGCCGCCATCGGCCGCGGCATCGGCCTCGCCTCCGTGGGCGAAAACGAGCCGAAGTTCGCCGAGCTGGTCTGCGCCCGCTTCCCCTCGATCGAGAAGGTGCGCTTCACCAACTCGGGCACTGAAGCGAACATGATGTGCATCACGCTCGCCCGCCACCACAGCAAGCGCGACGGCATTCTGGTGTTCCGCGGCGGCTACCATGGCAGCGTGCTGACCTTCACCGGCGGTGGCCCGAACGCGATGACCGCGCCGCTGGACTACGTGATGGCCGACTACAACGACATCGACGGGACCGTGGCCCTGATGCGGGAGCACAAGGACCGGATCGGCACCGTGATCCTGGAGCCGATGCAGGGCTCCGGCGGCTGCATCCCGGCCACCGTACCGTTCCTGAAGGCCATCCGCGCCACCTGCGACGAGCTGGGCATGGTGCTGATCTTCGATGAGGTGATGACCAGCCGACATTCCTCCGGCGGGCTGCAGAAGCTCACCGGCGTGCACCCGGATCTCACGGCGCTCGGCAAGTATCTCGCCGGCGGCATGAACATCGGTGCCTTCGGCGGCCGCGCCAAGATCATGGACGCGTTCGATGCCACCCAGCCTGGCGCGCTGGTGCATAGCGGCACGTTCAACAACAACGTGCTCAGCATGGCCGGCGGCGTGGTGGCCCTGGGCGAGATCTTCGACAGTGCGGCGGCCGAGGCGCATTTCCAGAAGGGCGAGGCGCTGCGCAACCGCCTCAACGAGATCGCGCAGAAGCACAAGGTCACGCTGCAGTTCACCGGGCTGGGCAGCATGATCCAGGCGCATTTCCGCACCGGCGAGATCGTGCGGCGCTACACCACTTCCGCGAACGAGGAAGGCCTGCTGGAGCTGTTCTTCTTCGACATGCTCACCGCCGGCATCTACCTCGCCCGCCGCGGCATGGTGGCGATGAGCCTTCCGGTGGGTGAGGCGGAGTGCGAGCGCTTCGCCCAGGCCGTGGATGCGTTCTGCACCACCCGCGGCCCGCTGATGCGCGCCTGACGCCTGCCAGGGGCCCCGCGCGCGGCGGGGCCTCCCTCACCCGGAGCCCCGCCGTGCATCCCCTGCCCACCCACGCCTTGCCCAGGCGCCTCGACGACCCGTTCCATCCGGTTCTGCCCGCCCGTGCCAGCGGCATGCTGGCGCGCGATGGCGGGCACAGCATCCACTGGGAGGATGCCGGCGACCCCCGCCTGATGCCGGTGATCCTCTGCCACGGTGGCCCCGGCGGCGCGAACGCCCCCGCCCGCCGCCGTTTCTACGACCCCACCAGGTTCCGCGTGGTGCAGTTCGACCAGCGCGGCTGCGGCCAATCCACCCCCACCGGCCTGCTCGCCGGCAACTCCCTGCAGGCCACCATCGCCGACATGGAGGCGATCCGTGAGATGCTGGGCATCGAGCGCTGGATCGTCGCCGGCGGCTCCTGGGGCAGCGTGGTCGCCATCGCCTATGCCGAGGCGCATCCGGAGCGTTGCCTGGGCGTGAACCTCACCTGCACCTGGCTCGTTCGCCCGCAGGATGTGCATTGGTGGTTCCAGGGCGTGCGCACCATGTTCCCCGAATTGTGGGAAGCCTTCGCGGCCCTGGTGCCGCCGGAGGAACGCGCCGACCTGCG
>CAMDAM010000261.1 GCA_945888575.1 Asaia bogorensis
CCGGCGCTGGGGCGGCGGGAGTGGATGGCCGCGCTGGTCTTGCGCACCCAGGGTCTGGATATGGCCGAGGCGGCGTTGCGGGCCGGCGGTGTTGCGTTGGCGGCCCATGCGCCGGATCGTGTCCTGGTGGGGCCGGAGCAGACGATGGGCGTCACGCTCGCCTTCGTGGCGTAGAGGTCATGTCGATGGACAAGGTTCTGGTGGTAACGGGCGGCAGCACCGGGATCGGTGCGGCCGTGGCGCGAATGGCGGCGGCGCAGGGATATGCCGTGGGGCTCAGCTATCGCAGCAGCGAGGCGCCGGCCCGGCAGGTCGTGGAGGAGATCCGCCGCGCCGGAGGCCGGGCCTTCGCGATGCAGGCGGACAGTGCCTCCCCCGAGCAGACGGCGGCATTCTTCGCCGCGGTTGATCGTGAACTCGGCCGCGTGACGGCCCTGGTGAACAATGCGGGCATCACCGGCCCGATCAGCCGCATCGAAGCGCTGGATCCATCTGCCCTGGACCAGGTGCTGGCAATCAACGTGAAGGGCTGCTTCCTGGCCCTGCGCGAGGCGATCCTGCGCATGGCGACGGACCTTGGCGGCGCCGGCGGGGCCGTGGTGAACGTGTCGTCACGCGCCAGCGAAATCGGCGGCGCGAACGAGTGGGTGCATTACGCGGCTTCGAAAGGGGCGGTGGATACGCTCACCATCGGAGCTTCGCGGGAACTGGCGCCGCGGGGAATCCGGGTGAACGCGGTCAATCCAGGCCTGATCGACACGGAAATCCACGCCAAGGCCGGCGTGCCGGACCGGGCCGAACGGTTCAAGCCGATGATCCCCATGGCGCGCGCCGGATCCGCGGAGGAAGTCGCGGACGTCATCCTGTGGCTGCTGTCGGACCAGAGTTCCTACGTGACCGGCGCGCTGGTGCCGATCGGCGGCGGGCGATAGGCCCGCCGCCTTCGCGCACTACCCTGCGGCGGTGACGAGGTGGTTGGCCCACTGGGTGCGCAGCGCAAGCTTCTGCACCTTGCCGGTGGCGGTGTGGGGAAGGTCCTTCACCACCACCACATCGTCGGGGATCCACCACTTGGCGACCTTGCCCTCGTAGAACGAGAGCAGTGCCTTCTTGTCGATCTCCTTGCCCTCCCGCGGCACGATGATCAGCAGCGGGCGCTCGTCCCACTTCTCGTGCCGTGCGGCAATGATCGCGGCCTCGGCCACATCGGGGTGCGACATGGCGAGGTTCTCGAGCTGGATCGAGCTGATCCATTCCCCGCCGGACTTGATCACGTCCTTCGAGCGGTCAGTGATTTCCATGTAGCCATCGGCGCTGATGGTGGCGACGTCACCGGTGGCAAACCAGCCGTCCGGCGTCAGGGCGTCGCCCGCGGTGCCGCCGAAATAGCTGCTGCAAACCCAGTAGCCCTTCGATTGCAGATGGCCTGAGGTCTTGCCGTCCCACGGCAGTTCCTTGCCCTCGTCATCCACGATGCGCATGTCCACACCATAGATGCTGCGGCCCTGGGTCAGCTGCAGCGCCATCTTCTCGTCGCCGGCCAGGTCGATGTTGGAAGGCTTGGGCGCATTATAGGTGCCCAGGGGCGACAGCTCCGACATGCCCCAGGCATGGTCGATCCGGATGCCGTATTCCTTGTCGAACGCCTCGAACAGCAGCTGCGGGCAGGCAGACCCGCCGATGACGAAGCTCTTCACCGTATGCAGCCGCTCGCCGCTGCTGCGCAGGTGGTTGAGTAGCCCGAGCCAGACGGTCGGCACGCCAGCAGAGAGGGTGACGCGCTCGTCATTCATCAGCTTTGTCAGGCTGGCCCCATCAAGATGCCGCCCCGGCATGATCAGCGAAGCCCCGGTCATCGGCGCGCTATAGGGCGTGCCCCAGGCATTCACATGGAACATCGGCACCACGGGCAGCACGCGGTCGGTGGAGCGCAGGCCAATCACATCCGCCATGTTGCTGGCGAAGGCATGGAGAACAGTGGAGCGGTGGCTGTAGAGCACGCCCTTCGGCTTGCCGGTGGTGCCGGAGGTATAGCAAAGCGCGGCCGCGGTGTTCTCGTCGAAGCTCGGCCAGGCGTAATTGTCGTCCGCCGCCTCCATCAGCTCCTCGTAGCAGAGCAGCTCCATCCCCTCCGGCAGGGCGATGTCCGGCATGTGCGCGCGCTCGGTCATGAACACCACGGCGCGCAGGCTGGCGCGCACATCCTTGGCCACGGCCGCGATGATCGGGGCAAAGGTGGTGTCGAGGAACAGCACCACGTCGCTGGCGTGGTTGATGATGTAGGTGATGTCGGCGGGCGACAGGCGCGGATTGATCGTGTGGCAGATCGCGCCCATGCCGGAGATGCCGTAGTACAGCTCGAAGTGCCGATACCCGTTCCAGGCCAGCGTCGCCACGCGGTCGCCGCCATTGACGCCAAGGCGCTGCAGCATGCGCGCCGCGCGGCGGCACCTCGGCTCAATCTCGCCGTAGGTGGTGCGATGCAAAGCGCCTTCGACCGTCTTGGAGACAATCTCGCCGGTGCCGTGGTGTCGGGCGGCGTGCTGGATGATGGAGCTGATCAGCAGTGGTTGCGCCTGCATCAGGCCGAGCATGTCCGTTCTCCCTGCTCCGGGGGCGTTCCGCCGCCCGGGTCGATTATGAGGCCAATCCTAAGGCCGCCAACCGACCGCGCCAACCGCAACTGCGATCGGCACGGCCAGGGCGGCCAGATTGCCTGCAATATGGGAGTGCTGCGCCGCGTTCAACGGCCTGTTTGGGCCGAATTGGCGCGGCCGGCCGTCAGCCGTGCTGGGTGATGAACTGCTTGATGCGCGGCGCGATGTCCGCGTTGAAGCGGCGGCCATTGAACAGCCCGTAGTGGCCAACGCCAGGCTGCTCCCAGTGGGCATGCTTCTCCGGGGCGAGATTATGCGCCAGGGCATGCGCGGCGCGGGTCTGCCCAATCCCGGAAATGTCATCCCGCTCGCCCTCAACGGTCAGCAGCGCGGTGCGGGCAATGGCGGCCGGCTCCACAAGCTGCTCCCGGTGGCGGAACATGCCGCGCGGGAGGTGGTGCTCCTGGAAAACCCGCTCGATGGTCTGCAGGTAGTAGTCCGAGGGCAGGTCCATCACGGCGCGGTATTCATCATAGAAGGCGCGCTTGGAGGCCAGGGGCTCGCCATCGCCTTCCACGAGATGCTGGAACATCTCCCAATGCGCCTGCATGTGGCGATCGAGATTCATCGCCATGAACCCGGCAAGCTGCAGGAAGCCGGGATAGACCTGGCGCATGAAGCCCATGTTCCCGAACGGCACGCGATGGATGACGTTGCGGCGGAACCACTCGAGATTGCGGCTCTTGGCAAACGCATTCACCGCGGTCGGCCCCTCGCGGGTATCGATGGGCCCGCCGATCAGGGTCATGGAGCGCGGGGCGGCATGCGGCGCCTCGGCATTCATCAAGGAGATCGCGGCCAGAACGGGGACGGCTGGCTGGCACACCGCGATCACGTGGCAATCCGGGCCCAGATGCTCGATGAACGCCATCACGTAGTCGACGTAGTCATCCAGGTTGAAGTCCGGGCCCATCGCCGGCATGTCGCGCGCATCTCGCCAATCGGTGATGTACACGTTGTGGTCGGGCAGGAACGCCTGGACCGTGCCGCGCAACAGCGTGGCGTAGTGGCCAGACATGGGCGCCACCATCAGAACCGTGGGGTCCTGAGGCCGATGGGTTTCCCGGCGGAAGCGGAGCAGGTCGCACCAGGGCTTGCGAACCGCCACCTCCTCATGAACGGCCACGTCCACGCCGTCGATCCTGGTGGTCGGAAGGCCCCAGGCAGGTTTGCCGAAGGCGCGGGTGGTGTGCTCGAAACTGTCCAACGCGGCGGCGGAGATGCGGCCCAGCGGCGTCTCGCGCAGCGGGTTGAAGGGCAGATCGAGCATGTTGAGAGCGCCCGTGGCGGCCATGCGCATGGGGGCGAGTGCCACCCGCTGCATTTCGTAGACGTGATAAAGCATCCGGTCCCTTCGGTGTTCGCTGGCCCTGCCGCGCGGAAATGCCCGGCTTCCCGTGTCCCTTGTCGTGGACCGCTGCCAAGCAACGCCAGCTTGGCAGAGGCTCGCCCTTGGCGTGGGATCGCCGGCGAGAAGGCAGCCTTCTAGTGTGCGATAATCCATAACGAATAACGAAGTCTCAAGCGATTGCAGCCCGCACGCAGGGCACGGCAGCCCCGCATGAATGTGCGGTGCGCGCGGCCCGTTCCGCGCGGCGCTGCAGAAGAGCCCTCCGCTTCAGCGCGAAACTGGTCTAGGTTCGGCGTCATCACGTGGCTTCCGGCCGCGTCCGGGAAACGCCGCTCAAGGAGCAGAACATGACCGACGTCTTCATCGTCTCAGGCGTACGCACCGCCGTAGGCACATTCGGCGGGTCGCTGAAGGACATCACCCCCTCGGAACTGGTCGCTGCCGTGGCGAAGGAAGCGGTGGCGCGGGCCAAGGTGGACCCCGGCGAGATCGGCCTCGCCGTGTTCGGCCAGATCGTCCACACGGATCCGCGCGACATGTACATCTCCCGCATCGCCGTGATCGAAGGCGGCCTGCCGGAGCATATCCCGGCCGTGACGGTGAACCGCCTCTGCGGCAGCGGCCTGCAATCCATCCTCACGGCGGCGAACGCCATCAAGGCCGGCGATTGCGACATCGCGCTGGCCGGTGGCGTGGAGAACATGAGCCGCGCGCCCTACCAGGTCGGGGCCGCACGCTGGGGCCAGAAGATGGGCGACACCACCATGAAAGACACGCTGGACGGCGCCCTGAACGACCCGTTCCACCGCATCCTGATGGGCGTCACGGCGGAGAACCTCGCCGAAAGTCACGGCATCACCCGCGAACAGCAGGATGCGCTGGCCGTCGAAAGCCATCGCCGCGCCAGCCAGGCGATCGCGGAGGGCCGCTTCAAGGAGCAGATCCTGCCGATCGAAGTGAAGACCCGTAAGGGGCCCGGGGTGTTCGATACCGACGAGCACGTGCGCCACGGCGCCACGATGGAAGACCTTGGCGGATTGCGCGCTGTCTTCAAGAAGAACGGCAGCGTCACCGCCGGCAATGCCAGCGGCATCAACGACGGCGCCGCCGCGGTGATGCTGGCCAGCGGCGAGGCGGTGAAGCGCCTGAACCTGACGCCCCTGGCGCGCATCGTGGCGGCCGGCCATGCCGGCGTCGATCCGCGCTACATGGGCATCGGGCCCGTGCCCGCCAGCCGCAAGGCGCTGGAGCGGGCAGGGATGAAGGTGTCGGATATGGACGTGATCGAGTCCAACGAGGCCTTCGCCGCCCAGGCCTGCGCCGTGGCGCGCGACCTGGAGTTCGACATGGCGAAGGTGAACCCGAACGGCTCCGGCATCTCGCTGGGCCATCCCGTGGGCGCCACGGGCACCATCGTGACCGTGAAGGCGATGTACGAAATGCGCCGCACCGGCGGCAAGCATGCCCTGGTGACCATGTGCATCGGCGGCGGCCAGGGCATCGCCGCGGTCCTCGAACGCGTCTGAGACGCTAGGGCGAGGGCAACCCCCGGCCCTCGTTCCCGTCCAACCACGCGACCACGCCGCGCCCTGCGGCGTGGCCGGTGGCGAGGCTGGCCGTGAGGAGGTAGCCGCCCGTCGGCGCCTCCCAATCCAGCATTTCCCCGGCAACAAAAAGGCCGGGGCGGCTGGCCACCATCAGCTCGGGCGTCAGTTCCCCCAGGGCCACGCCGCCCGCCGTGGAGATCGCGCGATCAAGGCTGAACGGCGCTGTCAGCGCGACCGGCACAGACTTGATGAGCGCCGCCAGCGCCCCATCACTGCCCTGGTGAAGAGCCTCCTGCACCAGGGCGATCGCCACCGGGCTGAGCGCGGCATGACGCTTCAGGTGAGTCGATAAGGACGCGCTTCCGCGTGGCGCAGCGAGGCGGGTTGCCAGTTCCGCCTCTGTGAGATCAGGGCGCAGATCGATCTGAAGGGTGGTGCTGCCATCACGTGCAATCGCCTCCCGCAGCGGCGCCGACAGAGCGTAGATGGCGCCCCCTTCCAGCCCCGCCTCTGTAACCACCGCTTCGCCGCGAACCATCCGCCCCTGGTGATGCAGCGCAATGCGCTTCAGCGGGCTGCCCGCGTGGCGCCGCATATGCGCTGACCATGAGACCGCGAAGCCACAATTGGCCGGCCGCAATGGGGCTATCGCGATCCCCGGCAATGCGCTGGTCCAGGACCCATCCGCGCCAAGCCGCGGCCAGGAAGCGCCGCCCAACGCCAGAACCGTCGCATCGGGCTGCGCCGTCCTGCCATCCGCGAAATGCAGCGTGCCATCCGTATCCCGCCCGATCCAATGGGAACGGGTGACAAGGTGAACCCCGAGCCCCTCCAGCCGTGTCAGCCAAGCCCTAAGCAAAGGGCTCGCCTTCATGGCCTTCGGAAAGACCCGACCGGAACTCCCCGTGAAGGTGGGCTGCCCAAGGCCGTCACACCAGCCGACAACATCGCTCGGCGCGAACGCCGCAAGGATCGGGGAGAGGAAGTCCGCCGTCTCCGCATAGCGGTTCAGGAAGCGGTCCAGCGGCTCCGAATGCGTCAGATTGAGCCCACCCCGGCCAGCCAACAGAAACTTCCTGCCGGGGCTCGGCATGCGCTCATGCACCGTCACGCGATGGCCTGCGCGCGCCACGGTTTCGGCGGCCATCAGGCCAGCGGGGCCGCCGCCAATAACAGCGACCTCGCACGGGTGTTGGGTTGATGCAATCATCCGCCCCTTATGGCGGCCGGCAGCCTAGATGGCGAGGCGCATCGGCCGGGAGGTCAGCCCGGCAACCAGGGCCGTCAGCTCACGGCGGTAGATCAGCAGGATCACCGCGGCACTCAACCAGGTCCAGCACGCCTCCATGAACAGCTGTCCGCCATCGTTGTACGGGTCGATGCCGAGCGGGCTCACCACATGGAAGAAGATGGCACCAGACATGATGCCGAGCGTCAGCAGCGCCCCGTACATGCGGGACCCGGTATTGATCAGCAGCACCGAGGCAATCAGCTCCGCGATGGCGACTGTCAGGCGAAACGGCTGCTCATAGCCGCTGATCCACAGCCAGTCGGCCAGCGTGTTGAACAGCATCACCGATCCCTCGGCACCGGTGAGCTTGAACTGCTCGTACCAGAGCATGATCTGCGCGGCATACAGCGCGGGAAGCCAGGCAAGCCATTTCAGCAGTCGGTCGGTCGCAGGCATCGTGAGCTCCAGGGTGTTCGATGCTGGAATGACCGCCGGAACCCCACCGCGTTACAGCCATCTGCGGAGCCGCTATAG
>CAMDAM010000262.1 GCA_945888575.1 Asaia bogorensis
CATTCGCCGTCCGGCCCTCGGCGTCGGCCTCGGTCATCAGGTGGCCCAGGCCCTCATCCACGAAGCCGTGGGGCAGGTCCAGGGCCCGGGCGAGGCCGGTCTCGGGCTGGAACCCGGCATTCAGCGCGACCGTCGTGGCGGTGATGCGCGCCATACCCGTGGGTGTGGCGACATGGGCCGCCTCCACACGATCCGTCCCTTCCAGCCGGGTGACGTGGCTGGCCCAGAACACCGGAACACCGCGGCGCTTCAGCATCGCGAGATAGCCGATCCCTTGGCGCGTGAGGTCGCGGTCGTGCCGCCACATGTCGAGCGCGGTGCGCCAGATGCCGAGGGAAGGGCGTGCCGCGGCTTCCACCACGGCGGCCACGCGCACGCCGGCGGCCAGCAGCTCGCAGGCCAGTTGGAGGTTGAGCGGCCCGTTGCCGGCGATCAGCACGGGCTGGCCGGGCACCACCCTTTGCGCGCGGACCAGGGTTTGCAGCCCGCCGGTGGTCAGCACACCCGGCAGGGTCCAGCCGGGCAGCGGGACCGGACGTTCATGCGCCCCGGGCGCCAGGACCAGCCGGCGCGGGGTAAACACGGTGGCTTGCCCGCCGACGACGGCACCGATCTCGGCCGCCGCTTCGGCATGGGGAAAGGCCCCCCAGGCGATGGCATTGGACACAATCTCGACGCCTGCGGCCTCGGCGCGGGCCCGCAACTCGGCGCCCTCGCGATGCTGGGCGTCGGGATCGGTGCTGACATGGCTCGGCGCGAGTTGCTTGTGGTACTGGCCGCCAGGGGCGTCCCGCTCGTCCAGCACGACGACCTGCGCGCCCGATTCAGCCGCGGCGATGGCGGCCGAAAGCCCGGCCGGGCCCGCGCCGACCACCAGCAGGTCGCAGCTGCGATCCTGGCTGTTTTCCGGGGTGTGAACGAGATCGGCGAGGCCGGCGGGCGCGCTGCTTGAAACCTGCATGCCGTCGGTGGCTTTCGCCTGGCAGGCGCGCTGGCCATGCCGGCCGTCGATCGTCACCACGCAATCGAAGCAGGCCCCCATGCCGCAATGCAGGCCGCGCGGTGCGCCGGATGCGGTGGCGCGGAAGGTGGTGATCCCTGCGGCCGAGAGGCAGGCGGCCACGGTCTCGCCTGCAAGGGCCGGCAATGCCTGGCCGTCGAAATGCACCGTGATCGGCTGGCCGGTGGGGCGGATGGTGCGGGAGGTCAGGCGCATTTGGTGGCCCAAAGAAGGTTGCGGCGCGGGGGGGAAATCGGTTGCATGTCGCGATACACGTTAGGACATCGACATGGCGGATTACGACCTCGTTGTGCGCGGCGGCACGGTGGTGACGGGAAGCGACACCATGCGCGCCGATATCGGGATTCGCGACGGCCGGATTGCAGCCCTCGGCGAACGCCTGGAGGGCGCCGAGACGCTCGATGCCGGCGGGCTGCTGGTGATGCCGGGCGGGGTCGATACGCATTGCCATATCGAACAGCTGCAGGAAGGCGGCGGGGCGGACGAGGAAACGTGGGAAACCGGCAGCCGCTCCTGCCTGGTGGGCGGCACCACCTCGGTGATCACCTTCTCCACCCAGTTCAAGGGGCACGGGCTGCTGGAACCGCTGGCCGAGTACCAGCGGCGGGCGCGGCAATCCATGGTGGACTACTCCTTCCACCAGATCATCACCGATGCGACCGACGACGTGATCTGGAAGGAGATCCCGCAGGTTGTGGCGCAGGGCGTGCGCAGCCTGAAGGTGTTCCTGACCTACGATCCGCTGCACCTGGATGACCGCGCCTATCTGCGCGTGCTGGCGGCGGCGCGGCGCGAGGGCGCCTTCGTGACCGTCCACTGCGAGAACTACGAGGCGATCCGCTGGCGCACGGAGGCGCTGATCGCTTCGGGCCGCACGGCACCGATGTACCATGCCTGGTCGCGCCCCAAGATGATCGAGCGTGAGGCAACGCACCGGGCCATTGCCCTGGCGGAGATGGTGGACCAGCCGATCCAGGTGTTCCACGTGAGCTGCAGCGAGGTCGCCGAGGAGATCGCGCGGGCCCAGGCGCGCGGGCTGAAGGTGTGGGGCGAGACCTGCCCGCAGTATTTCACGCTGACCGCGGATGACATGGACAAGCCCGGGTTCGAGGGTGCCAAGTTCATGTGCTCGCCGGCGCCGCGCACCAAGGCGGACCAGGAGGCGCTGTGGGCCGATGTGCGCCGCGGCACGCTGGATGTGGTAAGCTCCGACCATTCCGGCTGGACCTTCACGGGCCCCAAGGGCAAGCCAGTCAATGGCACCAACGCGCCGTTCCGCGACATCCCGAACGGCGTGCCGGGCCTGGCGGCGCGGCTGCCGATCCTGTTCAGTGAAGGCGTGGTGAAGGGGCGGATCGACCTCAACACCTTCGTGCGCATCACCGCCACCAACCCCGCCCGGCTGTTCGGGCTCTATCCCCGCAAGGGCAGCATCGCGCCGGGCTTCGATGCGGATTTGGTGCTGTGGGATCCCGCCAAGCGGGTGACGCTGAACAACGGGCTGATGCAGTCGATCATGGACTACACGCCGTACGACGGGATGGAAGTGACCGGTTGGCCGGTGGCGACCCTGCTGCGCGGCCGGGTGGCGATGCGCGACGGCGTGGTGCAGTCCGAGCCCGGCCAGGGGCAGTTCCTGGCGCGCGGCCCCTACGACATGATCCGCCCGCGCGGCGTGCTGCCGGATGGGTTCGACGCCTCGGCCTTCGCCTGAGCTTTACGCCTTCTTCTCCGGCCGGGCTGCCACCAGCCCGGCCGCCACGATGACCACGGCGCCGAGCAGCGTGGGCAGGTCAGGCAACACGCTGAACAGCACCCAACCAAAGACCGTGCTCCACAAGAGCGAGGTGTAGCTGAACGGTGCCAACAGGGAGGCCGGGGCGAAGCGGTAGGCCTGGACCATGAGGTATTGCCCCGCCGAGGCCACCAGCCCGAGCGCGATCCCCATCACCCAGGCATCCCAGGCGGCCCACACCCAGCCGAATGGAATCGCCAGCGTCATCGCCACCAGGCCAACCACGGCCGACCACAGCAAGGTGGTGGCCGTCGGATCCAGCCCCGACATCCGCCGCGTCAGCACCACCGCCACGGCCCAGGTGGAGGAGGACCCCACCACCAGCAGCGCCGCGGGCTGGAATGCCTCCGTGCCCGGCCGCACGATCACCAGCACGCCCAGAAGCCCCACGACGATCGCGGCCCAGCGGGCGGTGTTCACCACCTCGTGCAGGATCAACACGGACAGCGCCGTGATCAGAAGCGGTGAAATGAACCCCACCGACGTCGCCTCGGCAAGCGGCATCGTCTGGATGGCGAAGACGTAGAGCAACGCCGAAACCGCCAGCAGAAGGCCGCGCAGCACCTGGAGGCGCGGCTGCTTCACCCGCACCCTGCCGCCAGCCGTGCGGGCGACGAGCACCCAGGCGAAGGGCACGAACACCAGGTAGCGGATCCAGTTGATCTGCGTCACCGGCATCGCCTGCCCCAGCCACTTGGCCATGGCATCCGACAGGGTGAAGCAGAAGACGGCGCCAAGGATGGTCAAAATGCCGCGCAGGGGGCGGTCTGAATTCGTCTCGTTCATGTCGTCCCGATCAGATCGTGCGCCACCAGCGGCGGGTCAGCAGGATGGCGATAAGGCCCTCGATGCCGATCAAGGCTGTTGCATAGGGTGCGCCGATCCAGTCTGCCAGCAGGCCGAGATGCAGGAATCCGATCGGCGCCGAGCCGATGCACACGGCTAGCACGCCGAACACCCGGCTGCGGGCCTCTGGCGGGGCCAGCACATAGACCAGCGTGGATTGCATCACCCCGAAGCAGGAGCTTGCCGCGCCGGTGACAACCAGGGCTGCGCCGGCACTGATCGGCTCCGGCGACAGGGCGAAGGCCACGGTGGCCGCGAGGTAGAGTACCGTGCCGCCGACATAGGTGGCGCGGAAGCCGGCGGGCCGGAGCATCATCGCCAAGGCCGCCGCCGAGGCCAGCGCCCCAAGCCCATCCATCCCCGCCAGCACGCCGATCATCGCGGCAGACAGGCCCAGCTGGTCGGCCCCGATCACCGGCACCATGCTCGTGGCGGGCCAGCCCCACAGGTTGAAGATCAGGGTCACCACCATGGTGCCGACAAGCCGGGGATCGCGCCGCACCACGCCGAAGCCGCCGGCAATCCGTGCCATGAGTGCGGGCCCGCCGGCGGCCAAAAAGGGGTTGCGGTAGGCCAGGTGCCACGCCGCAACTAGCGGGAGCAGATAGAGCGCGGTCCCGAGCGCAAACGCGCCCTCGATCCCCACCGTCGCGAGCAGCACACCGCCCATCACGGGGCCGAGCAGGCGTGTGGCGTTGCCTGCCCCGATGTCGAGCGACATGGCGGAGGACAGCCGGGCTGCCCCAACGACCTCACCGATCAGGAAGCGGCGCACCGTGTTGTCGCTGGCCCAGGCCATGCCGTTCAGCAGGCTGGCGACCGCCAGGTGCCACACGGCCAGCGTGCCGTACCATGCCAGCACGGTCAGTGCCGCAGAGGTCAATGCCATCGCGATGAGGACGCCGAGCAACAGCAGGCGCCGCTCCACACGCTCTCCTACGGCGCCGAACACCAGCCCAAGAACCGCCATGGGCAGCATGCGCAGCATGGTCAGCATCGCCACCACGAAGGCCGAGCCGGTGGCCTGGTAGGCGAAGACCGCCATCGCCAGCGTATCCACCCAACGCACGATGGAGGACGTGGTGCCGATCAGCCAGAGCCTGCGGTAATCGGCCAGGGCGAACACAGACAGCCGCCCGTGACGCTGGCCACCGGACGGAGACGCAGGCGTGGCGTTCATCGGACGATTCCGCGTGGCACGTCCGGCCCTTTCTCCCCATCTGCATCTTCGATAAGCGAGGGCGGGCCCCGTGCCTAGCGTTCCCTGGCGGTGGCTGCCCTGCTTGCGCAGGCAAGGCTTGGCTATGCGCGTTCGGTCCCGTTAGGCTTTCACCGTGCGTGGCCATGCCACGCCGAGAGGAGGTCGTCAGTCCGGGGAAGATCCCCATATTGCCGCCACTGATGCGGAAGGATGCACGTGAGCACGACACGCTTCGCCCAGGCCAACGACCAGTCCCACGGCCGCACCGCTCCGCCGCGAGACCCGCGATTGCGGTTGCTGCTGGAGATCGCCGGTCAGATCCGGGTGGGCGCCCTGACATTGGTAATGCCGGATGGCGCCACGCATCGCCTGGCGGCGAGCCCCCTGCCGGCGGCAACGGTTGTCATCCGCGATCCCCGTGCCGTCACGCGTCTCGTCACTGGCGGCAGCCTCGGCTGGGCCGAAGCCTATCTCGATGGCTTGTGGGAGAGCCCGGACATCCGCGCGGTGATGGCATTGGCCGCTGCCAACGAAGCCGAGTTGACGCCGCTGTTGCGCGGCCGGCCGTGGACGCGGGCGCTGGCCTGGATTGCCCACAAGCTGCGCCCCAACACCCGGCGCGGCTCCTCCCGCAACATCGTCGCGCACTACGACCTGGGCAACGAGTTCTATCGCCTCTGGCTCGACGCCAGCATGACCTATTCCGCGGCCGTTTTCGCCGAGCCGGCGGAGGCACTGGAAGTGGCGCAGGCCCGCAAGATGCGCCTTCTGTGCGAGCGGCTTGGCCTCCGGCCCGGGATGCGCGTGCTGGAGATCGGCTGCGGCTGGGGTGGGTTTGCCACCCTGGCGGCGCGCGAGTTCGGGGTGCAGGTGGTGGGCCTCACGCTGTCTCCGTCGCAACTGGAATTCGCCCGCGCCCGCATTGCCGATGCCGGGCTTTCGGAGCGTGTGGAGCTTCGCCTGCAGGATTATCGCGACGTGCCGGGCCAGTTCGATCGCATTGCGTCGATCGAGATGTTCGAGGCGGTGGGGCGAGAATACTGGCCCACCTATTTCCGCACCGTGCACGAGCGGCTGGCCCCTGGCGGACTGGCCGGCATCCAAACCATCACGATCGACGACGCCTGGTTCAAGGACTATGCCCGGACCGCCGACTTCATCCAGCGCCATGTGTTCCCGGGCGGCATGCTGCCCAGCCCGGGCGAATTGCGCCGCGAGGTGGCGACGGCCGGCCTTGAATGGCGGGCGGATCACTGGTTCGGTCCCGACTATGCCGAGACGCTGGCGCGCTGGTATGGCGATTTCCAGCGCGCCTGGCCGCAGGTGGCGCGGCTGCCGCCGCCGGCCGGCAAGCAGCCTTACGACCCCAGGTTCAAGCGCCTGTGGGAATACTACCTGGCCTATTGCGAAATCGGGTTTCGCGCGCGCTGGACCGATGTCGGGCAGCTGATCCTGGCGCGCCCTGCCTGACACGCTGCGGCTGACCTGCAGAGGCGAGGAGACCGCCATGACCGACTCCCCTTTCTACCATGCCGGCAACCGCGCGCTGCAGGACGCCTTCGCCAGCCGCGCCCTGGCGGACCGGCTGGAGGAACGGTCGCGGCAGGCCTTCACCGACAGCGACCGCGCCTTCGTCGAAGGGGCGATCTACTTCTTCCTCGCCACCGCCGATGCCGATGGGCGGCCCGACTGCTCCTTCAAGGGCGGACCGCCCGGCTTCGTGCGGGTCACCGGGCCGTCGGAGCTGGCGTTTCCGGACTACGACGGCAACGGCATGTTCAAGAGCCTGGGCAACCTCGCGGTGAATCCCGAAGTGGGGCTGCTGTTCATCGACATGCATGGCCAGCCGCGGCGGTTGCGGGTGAACGGCACCGCCAGCGTCTCCCGCGACGACGACCTGCTCGCCCGCACCGTGGGCGCGCAGCTGATCGTGCGCGTTTCGGTGCGGGCGATCTTCGCGAATTGCCCGCGCTACATCCCGCAGCTGAGCCTGGAGGCGCCCTCTTCCTATGCGCCGACACCGGGCGTGCCGTCGCCCGAGCCGGCCTGGAAGGGCTTCGACGCCTTCAAGGACATCGTGCCGCCCCGCCAGCCGACCTGGGACGGAACGGAACCCTAGCCCGGCGCCGCGGCCAGGATCCGCCGCAGCAGCATGCCGAACCGGCCGGAGCTGACGACGTTGCCCGGGATGTCCGTATCCACCCGGTGCACCACCACGGCATCCAGCTTCGGCAGCACCACGATGTAGTGCCCGCCGGCACCGCGGGCCGAGTAGGTGCCCTCCGGCACGCGCGCATTGGGGAAATGGATGCCGTCGCGCGCCACCCACCACATGTAGCCGTAGCTGCCGGCCAGCCCGGCATCGGAGATCGGCGCCACGCTGTCTTCCACCCAGGCTTCCGGCACGATCTGCGCGCCGCCCCAGCGCCCGCGACG
>CAMDAM010000263.1 GCA_945888575.1 Asaia bogorensis
AGTTCAGCGCGTTGGAGACGCGGGCGACGAGGTCCGTGCGCAGGCCCCAGGCGCCGCCGGCGCGTTCCAGGAAGGCGGCGACGACATCGGGCGACATCGCCGCGGGGCGGTGGGTGATGGCCATGCGGCGGCCGATGCCGATGCGCAGGGCGGCGTTGAGCGCGATGGCGACGAGGGTGCCCAGCGCGCCGGCGGTCATGAGCGGGCGCAGGCCCTCGCCCACCCAATCCGCCACCTGGGGCACGGCTTCCACCGAGAGGGCGGCGACGATGGCCAGGCCCACGGCGGCGGATTTGCGGGCATCGAGCAGGCGGGAGGTGGCGAGTTGCATGCCGCCGGCCATCATCAGCGCGCCGGCTTGCAGCAGGGTGGCGGCGATCACCGGGGCGGGGACCTGGGACAGCAAAGCGGCGAGGCGTGGGAAGCAGGCGAGCGCGATGCAGAGGCCGCCGGTGGCCAGCGCGATGACGCGGCTGGTGACGCCGGTGGCGGCCTGCAGGGCGGCGTTGGTCGCGCTCATGTTCACGCCGGGGGCGCCGAGGGCGCCGGCCATGGCGGTGGCGATGCCGTCCGCGGTGACGCCGCCGGCGATGCTGCGCGGTTCCGGCCGGGCCCAGTCGGCGTTGTTCACGCGTTGCAGGCTGGTGACGAGGCCGACGGTTTTCAGCGCGTTGGCGATGGCGGCGACGAGGAAGGCGGGGAGCAGGGCGAGGTCGAAGGCCAGGCCGATGGTGCCGAAATCCGGCAGGTCCACCAGCGGCATGGCGGCGAGGTTGAGGCCGGGGGCCAGATGCAGGCGGCCGAGGGCGGCAGCGAGTACGGTGCCGAGGATCATGGCGATGAGCACGCAGGCCCAGCGCAGGGCGCCGCGGCCCCAGACGGAGAGGCCGACGGAGACGGCGAGGGTGGCGAGGCCGACGAGCAGGTCTTCCAGCTCCGGCGCGCCGCCGGCCGGGGTGCTCAGCAGGGTGCGGACGCCGGTGATGGCGATGGCGAGGCCGACGATGAGGACGACGACGCCGGCGATCTCCGGCGGCATGAGGGCGCGGATGCGGTGGAGCAGGCGGGCGAAGGCGACGGTGGCGAGGCCGGCGAGCAGGGTCATGCCGGCGACCAGCGGCAGGCCGCCGAGATGGGCGGCAAGCACGGAGGGGGCGAGGAAGGGGGTGGAGGGGCTGAGCGGGGCGAGGAAGCCGCTGCCCAGGCCACGGCGCGTGACGGCCTGGAGCATGGTGCCGAGGCCGCAGGCCAGGAAGGACATGCTGATGAGGGTGACGGTCTGGGCCAGGGTGGCCTGGGCCTCCCGCGCCACGATCAGGGGGACGTAGAGGAACAGGAAGACAACCGTGGCCTGCTGGACCGCGGTCATGGCGACCACGGGCCAGGGCGGGCGATCCTCCAGCCCGTAACGGATAGATGCCGGCCTGCGCATTCCCTGCCTCGGTTCCCCCAAGGCGTCCGGGCCGGGTGCATACCGGCGCAGGCTAGCCTTCGCCGGCGTTATATGGCGAGGCGGGGGCCGCGGTGCAATTCGTTCCTGGGGTGGGATTTTTTATCCCCCATCCGGAATATTCGAGCCGCACGGATGGGATCAGAGCTGAAGGCCGCGTGGAGGGAGACAGGGGTTTGGGCAAGGGCGGGGGGTGCGACGAGGAGGGCGGGAGCGACCGGGGCGGCGTAGCGGAGGGACTAGGCCGCGGCGGGGTGGCGGCGGCGGGTGGCGGCGAGGGAGAGGACGGCCAGGGAGAGGAGGGCGACGGAGGCGGGTTCCGGCGTGGAAGTGGGGGCTTCGTTGGAGGCTACGACGAAGCCGGCGTTGGAGAGGCGGAAGACGGTGCCGCCGTACGACGGGCTGCCGCCGTCCTCGGTCGTGCCGTAGAGGTTTCCGGCGGCGTCGGCGACAAGATCACCGCGGGGGCTTACGCCCGTGGGGATGTCGAAAGAATACAATGTGGTGTCGGTGTATTCGCCGGCGCCATTGTCGGAGAGGCGGAAGATGGTGCCGCCGCCGGAGAGGCCGCCCTGCCGGGTCGTGCCGAAGATGTTGCCGACGGCATCGATGATGAGGCCCCCGTAAGGCTCGAAGTATGGGTAACTCAAGCTGAAGAGCGTGGAGTGGGTGTAACCGCCAGCGCCGTTGTCTGAGAGGCGGAAGACAGTGCCTCGGTTGGAGACGCCGCCCTGCCGGGTCGTGCCGAAAAGATTGCCGGCCGGGTCGAGGGTCAAGCCGGCGAAGGGGTCCCGGCCGTTGGTGTTGTTGAAGCTGAGGAGCGTGGTGTGGGTGTAACCGCCGGCACCGTTGTCGGAGAGGCGGAAGACGGTGCCGAAGTTGGATGTGCCGCCAGCCCGGGTGGTGCCGAAGAGGTTGCCAGCGGCGTCGAGGGTCAGGCCGGCGAAGGGAGACCGCCCGTTGGGGCCGGTGAAGCTATGGAGAGTTGTGTGCGTGTAGCCGCCAGCGCCGTTGTCGGAGAGACGGAAGACGGTGCCGGCGGCAAAATCGCCGCCACTGTAGGTGGTGCCGAAGAGGTCGCCGGCGGGGTGGAGGGTGAGGCCGGCGTAGGGAACGCTGCCGTTATCGCCGTTGAAGCTAAGGAGCGTGGTGTGGGCATATCCGCCAGCGCCGTTGTCTGAGAGGCGGAAGACGGTGCCTGCGTCGGATGCCCCGCCACGGGACGTAGTGCCGAGAAGGTTGCCGGCGGGGTCGAGAGTCAGGCCGGCAAAGGGCTGCCGGCCGTTGAGGCCTGTGAAGCTGAGGAGCGTGGTATGAGTGTAGCCGCCGGCACCGTTGTCTGACAGGCGGAAGACGGTGCCGGAGTTGGATGCGCCGCCATCCCGGGTGGTGCCGAAGAGGTTGCCGGCGGAGTCGAGGATCACGCCCCCCTCGAGGATTTCACCATTGGCGCCGCCAAAGCTAAACAGCGTGGTCAGCGTTTGGGCACTGGCGGGGAGGGGGGTGGTGGCGAGGAGGGTGGCGAGGGTGAGGGCCAAGTGGCGCATAGATGGTGTCTCGGGCTGAAATTCGAAGTTCTTTGGTCGAGACTACGGCGCATGTGGGTATGTGCAAGACGAAGAAAGATTAAAAAATGGTTAATGAATGAGCCGGTTCAGAACTCAAAGCGGGACCTTGATACCCTTAAGCAAATAAATGCAATATTTTGTTGCACTACAGCGCCCGCGACAGGCGGCCGAACGGCGGGGGAGGAAGTTTTTCGGTTCTTTGTTCAAAAAAGGAACCGCCTTCTTGCCTGACCGTGCTGGCGCAGTGCCCGCGGCACTGCACCCTACGGGTTAAGGGTTGCGGGGGTAACTAGGCCTTGAGGAAGCCCACCAGTTTTTCGGCTTCCTCGACGATGGGCAGGGCGAGGGCTTCGGCCTTGCGGGAGCCTTCGCGGAGGATGGCATCGAGCGTGGCGGGGTCGGCGAGGAGGCGGCTGGTTTCAGAGGCGATGGGGGAGAGTTTATCGACCAGCAGGGCGGTGAGGTCCTGCTTGAAAGCGGAGAAGCCCTTGCCGCCGTGGTCGGCGAGGACGCCCTGGTGGTCGGTATCCGTCAGCGCCGCGTAGATGCCGATGAGGTTGCGGGCTTCCGGGCGGTTTTCGAGGCCGGCGGCTTCGCTGGGGAGGGGTTCCGGGTCGGTCTTGGCGCGGCGGATCTTGTCGGCGATCTGCTCGGCGGTGTCGGTGAGGTTGATGCGGGACATGTCCGAGGCGTCGGACTTGCTCATTTTCTTGGTGCCGTCGCGCAGGCTCATGACGCGGGCGGCGGGGCCCATGATCATGGGTTCGATGTTGGGGAAGAAATCCACGCCGTAATCGTGGTTGAACTTCTGGGCGATGTCGTTGGCCAGTTCCAGGTGCTGGCGCTGGTCGTCGCCCACTGGCACGCGGGTGGCGTGGTAGACGAGGATGTCGGCGGCCATGAGGTTGGGGTAGGTGAAGAGGCCGGTGGAGACGTTCTCCCGGTCTTTGCCGGCCTTTTCCTTGAACTGGGTCATGCGGTTGAGCCAGCCCATGCGGGCGACGCAGTTGAAGATCCAGGCCAGGCGCAGATGGGCGTGCACCGAGGATTGGTGGAAGAGGATGGAGCGGGCCGGGTCGATGCCGCAGGCCAGGAGGGAGGCGGCCATCTCCCGGGTTTGGTTGGCGAGTTCCTTGGGATCCTGCCAGACGGTGATGGCGTGGAGATCGACGACGCAATAGAGGCAGTCGTACTCGTCCTGCAGCTTCACCCAGTTCCGCATCGCGCCCAGGTAGTTGCCGAGCGTGGGGATGCCGGAGGGCTGGATGCCCGAGAAGATGCGCTGCATGGGGCGTGTGTCCTGGGTGGGAGGACGGTTTTTCCGGTGTGGCGGGGTGGGCGTCAATCCCTGCGGCGCAGGCGGGCCAGAAGCTGGGCCGGCTTGAGGAGGCCGAGGGCAGTGACGGCGGCGCCGTAGGTGGCCATGCCGCCGCCGACGAGGAGGGCGAGGCCCAGCCAGCGCAGGGTGGGGTCGGCCGCGAAGGGGGCGTAGGCGTGGCGTTGCAGGGCCCAGAGCACGGCGGCCATGAGCAGGGCGGCGGCGGCCATGCGGGCGATATCGAGCAGCAGCGGGCGGGTGAGGGACATGTGGCCGCGGTGCAGCAGGATCACGGCCAGGGCGATGACGTTGGCCCAGTTGGAGAGGGAGGAGGCGAGGGGCGGGCCCATGTGCTGGAGCGGGTGCATGAGGGCGACGTTGAGGGCCAGGTTGAGGGCGATGCACCAGAGGCCGACGCGGACGGGGGTTGCGGTGTCGCCACGGGCGAAGAAGGCGGGGGCGAGGATTTTCAGCAGCACGAAGGCGGGGAGGCCGGCGGCATAGGCGGCCAGGGCCTGGGCGGTGGGGATGACGGTTTCGGCCGTGAAGGCGCCGCGGCGGAACAGCACGTCAATGATCGGGGCGCCGACGGCGATCAGCGCGATGGCGGCGGGGAGGGTGAGGACGAGGGCGTAGCTGATCGCCTGGTTGAGGGTGGCGGTGGGGGCATTCGCGTCTCCGCCCTGTTCGGCGGCGGTGACGGCGCGGGAGAGGCGGGGGAGGAGGGCGGTGCCGACGGCGACGCCGATGACGCCGAGGGGGAGTTGGGCCACGCGGTCGGCATAATAGAGGATGGCGGCGGTGCCGGCGGGGAGCAGGGTGGCGATGATCACGTCTACCGACATGTTCACCTGGGTGATCCCTGCCCCGAGGACGCCGGGGCCCATCTTGCGCAGGAGGGCGCGGATGCGGGGGGTGAGGCGCGGGCGGGGCAGGTGCAGGCGCATGCCGGCGCGGCGGACGGCGACATAGAGCAGGGCAAGCTGCACGATGCCGGAGGCGCTGACGCCCCAGGCGAGCGCGTGGCCGACGCTGGGCACGAAGGGGACCAGCCAGAGCATGCAGGCGATGGAAACCAGATTGTAGAGCACCGGGGCGGCGGCGGCGGCGGCGAAGCGGTCGAGCCCGTTGAGGATGCCGGAGAGGAGCGCGGTGAGGCAGATCAGCGGCATGTAGGGGAAGGCGATGCGGGCGAGTTCGACGGTGAGGGCGAATTTCTCCTTCTCGTCGGCGAAGCCCGGGGCGAAGCCGAGCATGATGACGGGCATGGCGACCATGCAGAGCAGCGTCAGGGCCAGGAGCCAGAAGGCCATGACCGCGATGGTTTCCTGGGCGAAGGTTTTGGCGCTGTCCATGCCCTCGCGCTGGAGCAGGGAGGAGAAGGCGGGGACGAAGGCGGCGTTGAAGGCGCCCTCGCCGAACAGGCGGCGGAACAGGTTGGGCAGGCGGTTGGCGACGAAGAACGCGTCTGCCACCGGGCCTGCGCCGGCCAGGGCCGCGATCAGGATATCCCGGAGGAAGCCGAGGAGGCGGCTGGCCATGGTCCAGCCGCCGACGGTGAGGATGCCGCGGAGCATCCTGGGGGCTTAGCCGATGGCGGGACGGGCCGCCATGGTGGTTGCGCTAGACGGCGCGGCGGCGGGCGGCGGCGAGGCCGGCGAGGGCGAGGCCGAGGAGGGCGAGGCTGGCGGGTTCCGGCGTGGAAACGGACGCGGCGGTGTAGCCGTTGCCGTCGGTGATGGCGATGGCGGGGAGGAAATCGGTGATCGCGGCCGTGGAGGGGATGCCGACATACCCGAAGCCGTTGAAGTAGGCGCAGGCGCCGCCGACATTGGTGGCGCAGTACTGGGTGGCCTGGCCCTGGGCGGGGACCTCGTTGCTCTTGTACCAGGCGTTCTGGGACAAGGGGCCGAAGAACTGGTGGAAATAGACCGAATAGCTCTGCCCCTCGACGAGCAACGGGGCGAGGGGGTCGACCGGGCCGTAGCCGACGGCGGTGACGGTGGTGAGGTCGAACATCACCGTATCGGTGCCGGGGACCGTGTTGGCGGCCAGTTGGCCGAGGGGGCGGACACCGCGGGCAATGAGGTCGCCCTGGGCGTCGTTGATCGAGACCGAGTACAGGTTCTCGGAGCCGCCGAAGGTCGAGAGAAGGTCGAAGGGAATGTAGGCGTGCGCGGCGTTGCCGGTGGCTTCGGCGGTGAACGTGAAGCCGGCGGTGTAGACGTTGATCCAGCCGCAGTTGAAGGCGCCGTTGCAGTAGCCCGAGAGGTCGGCGGCGTTGCCGGCCTGGTACCCGACCGGGCCGAGCTGGAACGGATCGTAATTGTCGTAGAGGGTGAGAGCCTGGGCCTGGGGGGCGGCGGCGAGGGTTGCCACGGCGAGGGCGACGGCGGGCAGGAAACGCATGCTGTGGGTCTCCGCGCCCCCGTCACGGCGGAGCGCCTTGGCTGTGATGAATGGGGACCGTCGAAATTAAGGAGAATTTAACCGTAATTGGCACGTTGCACAAATGACCGAGTCGTAATGTGCGACTTCGTGACGTTACGGTTACTCGTCGCGCCGAGGGCGGGCGAGGATGTCGCGGATCGCATCGGGCAGCGCGAGGCGGCCTTCGACGACGGCGGCGACGGCTTCGGCGATGGGCAGTTCGACGCCGGCTTGGCGGGCGCGGGCCGCCAGGGCGGGGGCGGTGGCGACGCCTTCGGTGACCGCGCTGCGCGCGGCGAGAATCTCCTGCACGGACCGGCCCTGGCCGAGGGCGAGGCCGAAGGAGAAGTTGCGGCTGCCGGGGCCGGTGCAGGTGAGCAGGAGGTCGCCGAGGCCGGAGAGGCCGCTGACGGTGTCGGCCCGGCCGCCCAGCGCGGTGGCGAGGCGGGCGAGTTCGGCGAGGCCGCGGGTGACGAGGGCGGCGCGGGCGTTCTCGCCGAGGCCGGCGCCGATGACGGCACCGGCGGCGAT
>CAMDAM010000264.1 GCA_945888575.1 Asaia bogorensis
CTCGTCGACCGCGGCGTCCTCGGCTTCGGCGTCGAAACCATCGGCACCGACGCCGGCCAGGCCCACCTCATGACCCCGATGTACCCCGCCCACACCCTCATGCACGGCGCCGGCCGCTACGGCCTGCAATGCCTCTGCAACCTCGACCAACTCCCCCCCACCGGCGCCCTCGTCATCGCCCCACCGTTGAAAATCCAGGGCGGCTCCGGGTCTCCGCTGCGGGTGCTCGCTCTCATCCCAGCGTAAGCAAGCAGTTCTTTTTTGAAAAAAAGAACCAAAAAACCTTCAGTCCTGAGCGAAGCGAAGGATCCACGCTTCCAAACGAGTGAAGTTTTTTTGCTTCTTTTTGTTCACAAAAAGAAGACCCTTCCTTAACCCCTAAAAGGAACTCCGCCCCATGCACAAGCTCACCGGCTACCCGAACCGTTGGGGCCAGAAGCAGGGGGCGGAGATCCGCTTCCACATCGCCAGCGCCGGAAGCGCCCCCTTCGCCCTACGCTTCGTCCGCCACATCTGCGCCGATCCGAACCCCGAAGGCCCGGGCTACGAGGAAATCGAAATGCCCTCGCCCCTGCCGGCCACGCTCCAGGGCCAGGAACAGGGCGCCTGGGCCGGCAGCTTCGCCCGCGCCGACGGCCTCGCCCTGCCCGCCGGCCCCCTCACCCTGCGCGCCACGATCTGGCCCACCACGCCCACCAAGGGCGAACAGGGCATTCTCGCGCTCGATCTCCCCGGCTGGTCCCTCGCCCTGGCCATCGGCCCACAAGGCGGCACCATCGCCCGGGCCACCAGCGGCGCCGCATCGGTCACCGCCACCGTCGCCGCCCAGCTGATGGCCCGCCACTGGTACACCGTCACCGCCACCCTGGCCGCCGACGGCACCCTCACCCTGGACCAGCGCCCCCACAAGCCGCTGAAGGATGCCGGCACCGCCACCGCAAGCGGCGCCCCCGCCTGCCCCGGCGGCCCCGTCCGCGCCTTCATCGCCGCCCTGCCTCCCGCCGGCGCCAATCCGCGCGCCAGCGCCCACTACAACGGCAAGATCGAAGCCCCCGCCATCCTCGCCGGCACAACTACCGTCGCTGCCTGGGATTTCTCGAAAGGCATCCCCACCCAAACCGCCTTCGACACCGGCCCCCAGCAGGCCCACGCCACCCTCGCAGCCCTACCCACCCGCGCCATGACCGGCAGCACCTGGACCGGCACCGTCCACGACTGGAAATCCGACCCCAGCCAATACGCCGCCATCCACTTCCACGACGACGACCAGGGCGACCTCGGCTGGTCCGAAACCTTCGCGCTGACCATCCCCACCACCTGGCCCAGCGGCTTCTACGCCGCCCACATCAAGAACGAGCAAGGCGAGGACTACATCCCCTTCTTCGTCCGCCCCGCGAAACCCAGCAGCGACGTCGCCTTCCTCGCCCCCACCTACACCTACCAGGTCTACGGCAACTTCATCCGCGACAACCGCGGCGCCGAAATCCGCGAACGCGCCCAGGCCCGCGGCGCCCTGCTCGAAACGCCAGACATGAACCCCCAGTTCGGCCTCTCCACCTACAACCACCACTCGGATGGCTCCGGCGTCAGCCTGGTCTCCATGTTCCGCCCGCAGCTGGATACCCGCCCGCGCCAGATGCTCCACATGGACCCCGTCCACCCGCACGGCTCCGGCGGCCAGCGCATCGTGGTCGACAGCTACTTCATCCACTGGCTCCACCACGAAGGCATCGGGCACGACGTCATCACCGACCACGACCTGCACGAGGAAGGCGTCGAAGCCCTCGCCCCCTACCGCGTCGTCATCGCCGCCCAGCACCCGGAATACCATTCAGACCGCATGATGCAGTCCTTCGAGGACTACCTCGCCCAGGGCGGCCGCCTCATGTATCTCGGCGGCAACGGCTTCTACTGGCGCGCCGAACCCAGCGAACACGCCCCCGGCGCCCTGGAAGTCCGCCGCGCCGAATCCGGCATCCGCACCTGGGCCACCGAACCCGGCGAGAATTACAACCAGTTCGGCGGCGGCTATGCCGGCCTCTGGCGCCGCATCGGCCGCGCCTCCCACAAACTGGTCGGCAGCGGCTTCTCCTGCCAGGGACTCCACCTAGGCTTCCCCTACAAATTCACCGACGGCATCCAAAACCCCCGCGTCGCCTTCATGACCCCGGGCCTCGATCCCACCCCCGGCACGTTCTTCGGCGACCGTGGCCACCAAGGCGGCGGTGCCGCCGGCCACGAGCTGGACAGCGTGAACTTCAAATATGGCTCACCCGAACACACCCTCATCGTCGCCAAGGGCATCGTCATCCACCCAGACTACGGCTGGGTGAACGAAGACATGCTCACCCAGAAACACCCCCTCCCGCAGGAAGACTGGGCCTGCGCCGACGCCTGCTTCTTCGAAACCCCCGCCGGCGGTGCGGTGTTCAGCGTCGGCTCCATGACCTGGGCCGGCAGCATGCCCATCCCCGGCACCCTGCGAACCCTCACCACCAACGTGCTGAAGCGCTTCATGGACCCGGCCAAGTTCGCGTGGCCTGAGTGAAGCAAGCGGTTCTTTTTTGAAAAAAGAACCAAAAAACTTTCATTCGTTTGCGCCGGGATTACCCTCGGCGCAAACGAATGATGTCCATGCTCACGCCATGACGACTCTTGTCTTGGGTTCGATAGGCTGCGCCCCCCCCTCATAGCTGCGCGCAATGATCTCCAGCACATGCGCCTGAACATCCAGGCTCCGCGTGGAGGTATCCCCCGCCTCGATCCGCTCCACAAACGCCCGCATGATCTGCGCCGGCCCGCCCGCCGTCCGAAAGCTCTGCACCGGCAGCGAATCAAACACCCCCGCCTCGCCCCCGAACCCAGCCCCATCCGGCCGCCACAGATGTACCATCCCGTCCGGCGCCCCAAAATACAGCGAGCCCTCCCGTCCGATCACCAGCACCCGCGCCCGTGTCGCCGTATGCGGCTGGCTCCCGTTCCAGTGCGCATGCATGGAGGCGGCAACACCACTTTCCAGCACCAGGCTCACCAGCGCGCTGTCCTCCACATCCGGCCGCACCACCGTCCCGTCATCCAGCACCCGCTCGGCAAACCGCGTCGAAAGCGAAACGGTAAACCGCGAAGCCCCCCCGAACAGCGTCGCAATCGAGGTCAGGTGATAGATCCCCAGATCCGCCAACACCCCACCGCCCGCCTGCGCCTTGTCATAGAACCACCCGGCATGCGTCGGCCCCTTGTGCCCCCGGTGGCACTCCACCGCCGCCACCTCCCCGATCACCCCCTTCGCAATCAACTCGGCCGCCAGCACATGATCCGGCGTCTCGATGAACGGCAACGCCATGAACGTCACCGGCCGCGCCCGCACCGCCGCCGCCAACCGCACCGCCTCCTCCAGCGTCGGCACCAGCGGCTTTTCCACCAGCACATGCTTCCCCGCCGCCACCGCCATCTCGGCAAACTGCAGATGCGTATCCGGCGCCGTCAGCACCAGCACCGCATCCACCCCGGGATCAGCCACCACCGAAGCCACATCCGTCGACCACCGCGGAACCCCAAACCGCGCCGCACACGCGGCCATCCGGGCCTCATCCCGCCCTGCAATCGCCACCAGCTCCGCCCGCCCGGCCAACTCCGCCAACTGCGGAAAATGCCGCCGCTGCGCGATATCGCCGTAGCCGACGGCCGCAATCCGAACCGTCACAGCACCACCGCCGCACCCGTGTCAGCCGCCCGCCGCCCGGCATCCAGAATCGCCACCGCCTCCCGGTTCAACGCCACATCCAGCGTCGGGTGCAACGCCTCCCCAGTTTCGATATGGTGCAGCATCTCCTCCCCGATCGTCCCCCGCCCCTCCGGCAACGGAACCCCCTCCTCCACCCGAGACGGCACCGCGCTCCCACGCTCCGTGAACACCAACACCCGGGCCCCATCCACCACCAGCGTCCCGTGCGTCCCCATCACGATCGGCCCGTTCGGCACCCCGTTGTGAAAACTCGTCCAGCTCGCCTCGATCGTCCCCACCGCCCGCGCAAACCGCAGCAGCAGCGTCGCGTTATCTTCGGCATCCCCAGGGCTCATCAGGTTCACCGCCATCGCGCGAACCTCGGTCGGCATCCCCACGATCCACGCCGCCAGGCACGCCCCGTAGCAGCAATAATCCAGCAGCGCCCCACCCCCGGCCGCCGTCTGGTGCCACCACTCCGAAGCCTTCTCCGCCTCGCTCACCAACCCGATCGTCGTCGACCCCGGGTGCAGACTCCCATGCGCCATCGGCCCCAAGGAGGCCATGTTCCGCCACCGGAACTGCACCACCTCGCCGATCTCCCCGCTCTCCACGATCGCCTTCACCGCCCGCACCGCCGGCCGCCAGGTGATCGGCCAGTTCGTCACCAGCGCCACCCCGGCCGCCTTCGCCGCCGAGATCATCCGGTCCGCATCCACAACACTCCCGGCCAGCGGCTTCTCCGTCAGCAGATGCACCCCCCGCCCCGCGAACGCCTCCGCCACCTCGGCATGCTGGCTGATCTCCGGGCAGAAGATCACCAGGTCCAGCCTCTCCTCCAGCAACCCCCGCCAATCCCCAAACCGCCGCGGCGAACCCGGCGCCCCCAATGCCCGCTCCAAATTGGCCCGCCGGCTCCCCTCCACCGTGGTCAACGAAGGCGTCGCCGGCACGGTATCCGCCACGCCGACGAAATCGCACCGCCCCGTCGCCGCCACCCGCTCCACCAGTTCGTTGACGTGCATATGGGCAAACCCCACCACGCCCACCCGGTACCGCTTGGCCATATCGGCTACTCCGCCAAAGCCTTCATCTGCGCATAAAGATCGCTCTTCCCCTCAAACCCAATCCCCGGCAGCTCGGGCAGCGTCACAAACCCGTCCTCCACCCGCACCCCATCCGGGAACCCGCCATAGGGCTGGAACAGGTCGGGGTAGCTCTCATTCCCGCCCAGCCCCAGCCCGGCCGCGATCATCAGGCTCATCTGGTGCCCGCCATGCGGCACCACCCGCCGCCAGCTCCACCCGGCATCGCGGATCACCGCCAGCGTCCGCTGGAACTCGCACAACCCGTAGCTCAACGCGCAATCGAACTGCAGGAAATCCCGATCCGCCCGCATCCCGCCATGGCGCAGCAAATTCCGCGCATCCTGGTGGCTGAACAAATTCTCCCCCGTCGCCATCGGCCCGGGATAGAACTCCGCCAGCGCCGCCTGCAGCTGGTAATCCAGCGGATCCCCCGCCTCCTCGTACCAGAACAGCCCATAGCCCCGCATCATCTTGGCGTAGGCAATCGCCGTCTCCAGGTCGAACCGCCCGTTCGCATCCACCGCCAACCGCGCGCGGCCATCCAACTCCCGCAGCACCGCCTCGATCCGCCCGCGATCGGCCTCCACCGAATCCCCGCCGATCTTCATCTTCACCACGGTGTAGCCGCGGTCGAGATACGACCGCATCTCCGCGCAAAGCTGCGACGTATCCTTGCCAGGGTAATAGTACCCCCCGGCCGCATACACGAACACCTTCGGGTCCGCCTCAATCCCATGCCGCTCCGCCAGCAGCCGGAACAGCGGTTTGCCCGCGATCTTCGCCACCGCGTCCCACACCGCCATGTCGATGGTGCCCACGGCGACAGACCGCTCGCCATGCCCGCCCGGCTTCTCGTTCTTCATCATCGCGGCCCACACCGCATCCGGGTCCAGATTGTCCCCCGCCGCGTTCACCAGGCTCGCCGGATCCGCCTCCAGCACCCGGTCCCGGAACCGCTCCCGAATCAGCCCGCCCTGGCCATACCGCCCGTTCGAATTGAACCCATACCCGATCACGGTCTTCCCATCGCGCATCTGGTCGGTCACCACCGCCACCAGGCTGCTCGTCATCTTGGAAAAATCGATATACGCATTGCGGATCGGCGAAGCGATCGGCCGGGTAATCTCGCGAACGTCAACAATGCGCATGGGCTTCCCTCCAGTGTCCCGCCCATTCTCCGCCGCACACTCAGCACTTGGCAACGGAGCAAGCAAGGAAGCGCGTTCTTTTTTGAAAAAAAGAACCAAAAAACTTTTATAACTCCGCTCCACCCCCATCGCCCAGACGAGGCCCAACGAACAAAAGTCTTTTTGCTTCTTTTTCTTCAGAAAAAGAAGACCCTTGCTTCCCCTTAAAATTTCCCTTGACAATGCTGCGCCGCACAATCATATCCGTTCAGCGCGACGAGAGTTTGATCCGTGCGCTGCCGGCCTGACATTGCGTCCTTACAAGGCGCTGGCCCATTTGCCGCAAGACCAACCGCCCTCTTCATTCAGGCGCTGGCAGGCAAGCAGGCCGTGGCAACCCGGTAGCACCGTTCCATTCGCCCATCCTGCGCCGGCTCGCGGCCCGAAAGCCGCGCGCGCCTGCATCCGCACGTGCGCCCTTCCACGGCCGCCGCCGCCCAGCCTTTGTGCGGGGGCGCGGCCGACTGAAAGCTGCTGACACACATGTCCAATACCATTGAAGCCCCCTCCACCATGACCGCCACCACCATCTCCCCCACCCTGCCCGCCCCGGCCGTCGCCCCCCCCACCACGTCGGCCACCTTCGAATCCCTGGGCCTGGCTCCCGCCCTGCTGCGCGCCATCGCCAACGAGGGCTACACCTCCCCCACCCCCATCCAGCTGCAGGCGATCCCGCACGTGCTGGCGGGCCGAGACGTGCAGGGCATCGCCCAGACCGGCACCGGCAAAACCGCCGCCTTCGCCCTGCCCATCCTGCAGCGCCTGGCCGCCGAACGCCGCCAGCCCCCGCGCGGCGGCTGCCGCGTGCTGGTCCTCTCCCCCACCCGCGAGCTGGCCAGCCAGATCGGTGAGAGCTTCCAGGCCTACGGCTCCACCATCGGCTGCCGCGTCGCCGTCATCTTCGGCGGCGTGCCCAAGGGCAAGCAGGTCCGCGCCATGGAACGCGGCGTGGATGTGCTCGTCGCCACCCCGGGCCGCCTGATCGACCACATGCAGGACCGCACCGTGCGCCTGGACCATGTCGAGATCCTGGTGCTCGATGAGGCGGACCACATGCTCGACCTCGGCTTCATCATCCCGATCAAGCGCATCGTCGCCACCATCCCCAGCCGCCGCCAGACCCTGTTCTTCTCCGCCACCATGCCCGGCGAAATCGGCAAGCTCGCCGGCGGCATGCTGAACAACCCGGCCCACGTCGCCGTCACCCCCGTGGCCACCACGGCGGAACGCATCGAACAGGCCGTGGTCTTCGTCGATCAGGGCCAGAAGCG
>CAMDAM010000265.1 GCA_945888575.1 Asaia bogorensis
TTCGGGGCGCGGCATGTGGCGCCGGCGGTGGCGAGTTTCCTGGCCGCCCATCCGGAGCTGGGCGTGGAGCTGACGCTGGCGGACCGGCGGGTGAACCTGCTGGAGGAGCAGGTGGACGTGGCGGTGCGGATCGGGCGGCTGGAGGATTCCTCCCTGGTGGCGCGCCGGCTGGCACCGTGCCGGAGCATTGTATGTGCCGCGCCGGCCTATCTCGCGGCGCGGGGGATGCCGGAGCATCCGGCCGATCTGGTGAAGCATGATTGCCTTTCCTATGCCTATGCCGCCGATGGCGATCTGTGGCGCTTCGAGCGTGACGGCCAGCAGGAAACGGTGCGCGTGGGCAGCCGCATCTGGTCCAACAATGGCGAGGCGCTGGCCTATGCCGCCATTGCCGGGCTGGGCATTGCGCTGAAGCCCACCTTCATCGTGGGCGAGGCGTTGCGCGACGGGCGGCTGGTGCCGGTGCTGCCGGGCTGGAGCGTGCCGCCGCTGGGGGTGCATGCGGTGTGGCCGCCCAGCCGCTATTTGCCGTTCAAGACCCGCGCCTTCATCGACCACCTGGCTGCCTGCTTCGGGCCGGATCCCTATTGGGATCGCGTTTGACGGGATTGTCCGTCTGCGCCGGATAGTGTTGCCGAGAGAACGGCGACGATAGGCGCGCGCGAGAGGTTTAGATCTTCGGTATCGGCGCGGACACACCGCGCCCCCTGTGCCAGGAGAACCCCCATGCCCGCCACTGCCCCCTATGGTGCCTTTGCCCTTCGTCTCACGCTCGGCATCGCCGCGCTGGCGCACGGGCTGCTGAAGGTGTTCGTGTTCACGCCGGCCGGGACGGTCGGGTTCTTCGGGTCGCTCGGGCTGCCTGCCGCCGCGGCCTACCTGGTGATCCTGGCCGAGGTGGGCGGTGGCCTGCTGCTGATCGCGGGCGCCTATGTCCGGCTGGTGTCGCTGGCCATGGTGCCGGTACTGCTGGGCGCGCTGTGGGTGCATTCGGGCAATGGTTGGATGTTCGCCAACCCCAAGGGGGGCTGGGAATTCCCGGCCTTCTGGACCGTGGCGCTGATCGCCCAGGCGCTGATCGGCCCCGGTGCCTTCGCGCTGAAGGTGCCGGATTTGGGCGCCCTGCTGGGTCGCCGTGCGGCTGGCGCCCAGGCCTGATACGATCCACCCCTCTCTGTAACCCGACGCCGGCGGGGCGCGTGCCCGCCGGCGATGGAGCATTCCGATGACCCAGCCTGCCATCTTCCTCAGCCATGGCTCGCCGACCCTGCCGCTGGACGACGTGGCGGCGCGCCGGTTCCTCTCCGGGCTCGGCGCGCGGATCGACGCGGCCTATGGGCGGCCGAGTGCCATCCTGGTCGCCTCCGCCCATTGGGAGACAGCGATGCCGGAAGTGAGCGCGCCGGCGGTGAACGAGACGATCCATGATTTCGGCGGGTTCCCGCAGGCGCTGTATGAGATGCGCTACCCCGCCCCCTCCGCGCCCGGCGTGGCCGCCGCGACCTCTGGCCTGCTGCGCAAGGCCGGGTTCCGCGCCACGATCGACCTGGAGCGCGGGCTGGACCACGGCGCCTGGATCCCGCTGCGGCTGATGTACCCCGATGCCGATATCCCGGTGGCGCAGCTTTCCGTGCAGACCCATCTGGGGCCGGAACACCATCTGCGCATGGGCGAAGCGCTGCAGGAACTGCGTGAGGACGGCATCCTGGTGCTGGGCTCCGGTGCCTATACCCACAACCTGATGGAACTGCGCGGGCTGCGGCAGGCGGGGATCACCGAGGAGCCGGACTGGGTGCGCGGCTTCGCCGACTGGGCCGATGCGGCGCTGGAAGACGGGCGGCAGGAAGAGTTGCTGGCGTACCGGCGCTTGGCGCCTTTCGGGGCGCGGAACCATCCGACGGAGGAGCACCTGGTGCCGCTGTTCGTGGCGATGGGGGCCGGTGGCGGGGGGAAGGCGGAGCACCTGCATGCCAGCGTGACGCATGCGGCGTTGCGGATGGATGTGTTTGGGTGGGGGGCTGGGGCGTTGAAGTAAGCGTCTTCTTTTTTCTGAAGAAAAAAGAAGCAAAAAAGACTTTCTGACTTGGCGCCTCGTCCGGGCGATGCACTCCGGGCATGAGTCATCGCCGCGGGACGCGGGGTTTTCGCGACAGATTCAGGACAAAACGGGCGTGTGCGCCGGCTATGGCGGCGCGCGGGCAGGCTGCGCCAGGCAGAGTGCGGGTGCCCGGTGACCGGACAAGGCCATGCCCCGGTTGGGATTGCCACGCAGGAGCCAGCCGATCTCCGCGCGCAGTTGGAGAATGCGACGGAGGGCGTAGGGGTCCTGGGCGGAATCCAGGTCTTCGGTGTGGTGGGTGTTGGTGGAGAAGAACCAGTCCTGGCGCAGGCGGCGCAGTGTGGCGCGCGGGGCTTCGGCCTTGGAGAAGGCGGCGAGCAGGGCGAGCAGCAGGAACTTCAACGGCGCCGGAATTTGGGCGTGCAGGATCGCCCGCGCCCAGGGGCGCGGTGCGTCTGCTTCGCTCGGTGCGGCGGTTGATGTGGTCATCACCAGTTAATATGCCAAACGCAATACCGATGGAAAAGGAAAAAATTTACGTACGTAGGAAATTTTGGGGCAGGGTGGGACCCGCCCACCGGACTCCATGGATTTGCACCCGCCTCTCCAGGGAGAGGCGGGTGCAAACGAATAAAAGTTTTTTGGTTCTTTTTTTCAAAAAAGAACCGCTTGCTTCCTTACCGCGGCAGCAGCGTGCGCCCCATCAGGGCTTCATCCACCGAGCGCGCGCACTGGCGGCCTTCACGGATGGCCCAGACGACCAGGGACTGGCCGCGGCGCATGTCACCGGCGGCGAAGACCTTGGGGACGTTGGTACGGTAGTCGCGGTCGTTGGCTTCGACGTTGCCGCGCGGGTCGAGCGAGGCGCCGGACTGTTCGACGAGGCCGGGGACGCGCGGGCCGGTGAAGCCCATGGCGAGCAGGACGAGATCGGCCTGCAGGCGGAAGGCGCTGCCGGGGACTTCCTGCATCGACATGCGGCCGCCGGGGCCGCGGACCCATTCGACGCGGACGCATTCCAGCGCTTCGACGCGGCCGTGCACGCCGACGGCCTTTTTGGTGAGCACCGCGAAGTCGCGGCCGGCCCCTTCCTCGTGGGCGTGGCTGGTGCGCAGCTTCAGCGGCCAGTTGGGCCAGGTGAGGGCCTTGTTCTCCATTTCCGGCGGGCGCGGCATGATTTCCAGCTGGGTGACGCTGAGCGCGCCCTGGCGGAAGGAGGTGCCGATGCAGTCGCTGCCGGTATCGCCGCCGCCGATGACGACGACGTGCTTGCCCTTGGCGGTGAGGGTGCCGGTGGGGGCGGCGACGGGCTCGCTGTCACCGGCGACGCGCTTGTTCTGCTGGGTGAGGAAATCCATGGCGAAGTGGATGCCATCCAGCTCGCGGCCGGGGACTTCGAGGTCGCGGGGCTGTTCGGCGCCGCCGGAGAGGATGACCTTGTCGAAACGCTCGGTGAGGGAGGCCAGGGTGACGTCTTTGCCCACTTCGACGCGGGTGCGGAATTCCACGCCTTCGGCTTCCATCTGGGCGATGCGGCGGTCGATGAGGTTTTTCGCCATCTTGAAGTCGGGGATGCCGTAGCGCAGCAGGCCGCCGATGCGGTCGGCCTTCTCGAACACGGTCACGGCATGGCCGGCGCGGGCGAGCTGCTGGGCGGCGGAGAGGCCGGCGGGGCCGGAGCCGACGACGGCGACGTGCTTGCCGGTGCGCTTGGTGGGCGGCTGGGGCAGGATCCAGCCTTCTTCCCACCCCTTGTCGACGATGGCGCATTCCACCGTTTTGATGGTGACCGGGTTGTTGTCGATGTTCAGGGTGCACGCGGCCTCGCAGGGGGCGGGGCAGACGCGGCCGGTGAACTCGGGGAAGTTGTTGGTGGAGTGGAGCATGCGCAGGGCGGATTGCCACTGGCCGCGATGCACCAGGTTGTTCCAGTCCGGGATCAGGTTATTGACCGGGCAGCCGTTGTGGCAGAACGGGATGCCGCAATCCATGCAGCGCGTGGCCTGGGCGGCGGTGGCTTCGTCACCCAGGGGAACCACGAATTCCTCGTAGTTGGTGACGCGCTCGGGCGCCTTGCGGTAGCCGCGGTCGCGGCGCTCGATTTCCAGGAAGCCGGTGGGCTTGGCCATGTCTCGCTCCCCTTTACTGCGCCGCGACGGCGAGCGCGTTGCGCTCGGCGCGGAGTTCCTGCATCGCGCGGCGGTAGTCGCGCGGCATCACCTTGACGAACTGGCCGAGGGCACGGTCCCAATCGGCCAGCAGCGCCTTGGCGCGGGCGGAGCCGGTGAGGCGGGCGTGGCGTTCGACCAGGAGGCGCAGGCGTTGCGCGTCGAAGCGCAGCGGGTCTCCCATGCCGTTGTCGGTGACTGAGGGTGGTTCCGCCACCGGGGCTTCCGGGTCGTCGGCCGGATCGTCTGTGGTGAGTTTCTCCAGGTCGACCATGGCGGTGTTGGCGAGGTCGGCGAACTGGCCGGCGGGGTCGTAGACATAGGCCACGCCGCCCGACATGCCGGCGGCGAAGTTGCGGCCGGTTTCGCCGAGAACGACGACGACGCCGCCGGTCATGTATTCGCAGCCATGGTCGCCGGTCCCCTCGACGACGGCGACGGCGCCGGAGTTGCGCACGGCGAAGCGTTCGCCGGCCACGCCCTGGAAGTAGGCGTCCCCGGCGATGGCGCCGTAGAGCACGGTGTTGCCGACGATGATGTTCTGCGACGGGTCGCGCCCGCTGCCGAAGGGCTGGCGCACGATGATGCGGCCGCCGGAGAGGCCCTTGCCGACGTAGTCGTTGCCATCCCCCTGGAGGTCCAGCGTGATGCCGTGGGCGAGGAAGGCGCCGAGGCTTTGGCCCGCGGTGCCGCGCAGCGCGATCTCGATCGTGCCAGCCGGCAGGCCGGCATGGCCGTGGCGCTGGGCGACCTCACCGGAGAGCATGGTGCCGACGGTGCGGTGGACGTTGCGGATGTCGCGCGTGATGCGGACCTTGTCGCCCTTTTCCAGCGCGGGGCGGGCGGCGGCGATCAGCTCCATATCGAGGGCGCGTTCGAGGTTGTGGACCTGGCGCTCGCTGTTCCAGATCGCCACGCCTTCGCGGGCGGGGATCTGGTGGAGGATCTTGGAGAGGTCGACGCCGGCGGCCTTCCAGTGGTCGATGGCCTTTCGCATGTCCAGTCGGTCCACGCGGCCGGTCATCTCGCCGATGCTGCGGAAGCCGAGCTTGGCCATCAGCTCGCGCACTTCCTCGGCGACGAAGAAGAAGTAGTTGATGACGTGTTCCGGCGTGCCGGTGAAGCGGGCGCGCAGGATGGGATCCTGCGTGGCGATGCCGACCGGGCAGGTGTTGAGGTGGCACTTGCGCATCATGATGCAGCCGGCGGCGATCAGCGGCGCGGTGGCGAAGCCGAATTCGTCGGCCCCCAACAGGGCGCCGATCACCACGTCTCGCCCGGTGCGCAGGCCGCCATCGACCTGGACGGCGATGCGGCCGCGCAGGCCGTTCAGCACCAGGGTTTGCTGGGTTTCGGCGAGGCCGATTTCCCAGGGCGAGCCGGCATGGGTGAGGGAGGTGAGCGGGGAGGCGCCGGTGCCGCCCTCGTAGCCGGAGATGGTGACGTGGTCGGCCCGCGCCTTGGAGACGCCGGCGGCGACGGTGCCGACGCCGACTTCCGAGACCAGCTTTACCGAGATGCGGGCGCGGGGGTTGGCGTTCTTGAGGTCGTGGATGAGCTGGGCGAGATCCTCGATCGAGTAGATGTCGTGATGCGGCGGGGGCGAGATGAGGCCGACGCCGGGCGTGGCGTAGCGCACGCGGGCGATGTTCTTGTCTACCTTGTGGCCGGGGAGCTGGCCGCCTTCGCCGGGCTTGGCGCCCTGGGCCATCTTGATCTGGATGTCGTCGGCGTTGACCAGGTATTCGATGGTGACGCCGAAGCGGCCGGAGGCGACCTGCTTGATGGCGGAGCGTTCGGAATCGCCGTTGGGCAGGCGGACGTAGCGGTCGCTCTCCTCGCCGCCCTCGCCGGTGTTGGACTTGCCGCCGATGCGGTTCATGGCGATGGCGAGCGTGGTGTGGGCTTCGCGGCTGATGGAGCCGAAGCTCATCGCGCCGGTGGCGAAACGCTTCACGATCTCGCTGGCCGGTTCGACCTCTTCCAGCGGCACGGGGGTGCCGGCGCGGAATTCCATCAGGCCGCGGATGGTGAGCAGGCGGCCGGAGGGGTCCTTGCTGCCCTGGTCGTTGATGCGGGCGGCGAAGCGCTTGTAGGCATCCTGGGCGTTGCCGCGGACGGCGTGCTGGAGGTCGGCCACCGTATCGGGCGCCCAGACGTGATCCTCGCCGCGCAGGCGGAAGCCGTAGTCGCCGCCGGGGTCGAGCTGGTCGCGGTAGACGAGGTCGTCGCCATAGGCCTGGCGGTGGCGCAGCACGGTTTCGGCGGCGATCTCCGCCATGCCCGCGCCTTCGATGGTGGTGGCGGTGCCGGTGAAGCACTTCTCGATGAAGGCGGTGGAGAGGCCGACGGCATCGAAGATCTGGGCGCCGCAATAGGACTGGTAGGTGGAGATGCCCATCTTGGACATCACCTTCAGGATGCCCTTGCCGATGGCCTTGATGAAGTTCTTGCGGACTTCGTAGGCGGAAAGGGCCATGCCTTCGGTGACGCGCAGCGCCTCCAGCGTGTCGAAGGCGAGCCAGGGGTTCACTGCCTCGGCGCCGTAGCCGGCGAGGACGCAGAAATGGTGGACCTCGCGCGCTTCGCCGGTTTCGACGACGAGGCCGGTGCCGGTGCGCAGGCCCTGGCGGATGAGGTGGTGATGTACGCTGGCGGTGGCGAGCAGGGCCGGGACGGCGATGCGCTCGGCGGAGACAGCGCGGTCGGACAGGATCAGGATGTTGTGGCCGGCGAGCACGGCTTCAGTAGCTTCGCGGCAGATCCGCTCCACGGCCTTTTCGAGGCCGGCGGCGGCTTCGCTGGCGGGCCACGTCGTGTCGATGGTGGCGGCGCGGAAGGCACCGCCGATCTGGCCGGAGATGTGGCGGATCTTGGCCAGTTCGGCGTTGGTGAGGATCGGCTGGGCGACTTCCAGGCGGTAATGCGTGCCGGCGTGGTGGCCGAGCAGGTTGGGGCGCGGGCCGATCATGCTGACCAGCGACATCACCAGCTCCTCGCGGGTGCTGTCGATCGGCGGGTTGGTGAC
>CAMDAM010000266.1 GCA_945888575.1 Asaia bogorensis
GCCCCCACCTCATCCGCAATCGCCCGCACCGCGCGCACGTTGTGCGGGAACAGGTTCAGGCTGCCGCCGATGGTGATCAGCCGCGGGTGCACCCGCCGCGCCAGCGCCCGCAGCCCATCGAGGTCCACCGTATATCCATCCGCATCCACCGGAGCGGGGTGGCTCACCAGCCCGTACAGCCCGGCGCAGCCCGCCGCATGGTGCGTCACATGCCCGCCCACGGCCGGCGGCGGCGCGATGATCGCGTCCCCGGGCTTGGCCAGCGCCATGAACCCGTACAGGTTGGCCATGGCGCCGGAGGCCACGCGGATCTCGGCATACTTCGCCCCAAACACCTCGGCCGCCAGTTCGGCGGCAATCACCTCGATCTCCTCGATCGCCTCCAGCCCCATCTCATACTTGTCGCCGGGGTAGCCGAGCGAGGGCCGGCTGCCGAGCCCACGCCCCAGCGCCGCCTCGGCCGCCGGGTTCATCACGTTGGTGGCCGGGTTGAGGTTGAAGCAATCGGCATCGTGGATTTCCAGGTTGCGCTGGATCAGCGCCTCGATCCGCGCCGCCACATCGGCCGAGGGCGCCCCCACCTTCGCCGCCAGTTCCAGCACATGGCTCTCGCAGGCCTCGGGCACCCAGGGGCGGCGGGCGAGATGGGTCATGCGCGAGGGCTCCTTGCGGCATCGGGAAGATGCCGGTCTGCTAGCAACATTCCGTCGAGGAGTCTCCCATGGCACAGCGCCGCATCGGCATCTTCGGCATGTCGCAGGAAGCGATGCTGGCCACGCCAGGTCATCTCGATCCGCGCACCGTGCTCATCTCCCGCGGGCAGGAGATCGTCGCCAACACCCTCTGGGTCGCCCGCGGCATCGTCGCCACGCTGCAGGCCGCGCCCGATGTGGAAATCGTGCCGCTGATGACGGTGCGCTGCCGCGCCAGTGCGGCCTTCCACCGCGATTTCTTCGACGCATGCGTGGCCGAGATCACCGCCCTGATCCGCGAGAACGGCCCCTTCGACGGCCTGGTCGCCGCCAACCACGGCGCCATGGAAGTGGAGGGCCTCGATGTCTCCGGCGACACCGCGCTCATGGAAGCCGTGCGCCAGGCCGCCGGCCCCGATGTTCCCATCACCATGGCGCTGGACATGCACGGCCACCTCACGCCAAGCCTGTTGCGCGATGCCCAGGGCTTCGCCGTGTTCCGCACCGCCCCGCACCGCGACGACGACAGCACCGGCGCCCGCGCCGCCGCCCTCCTGCTGCGAATCCTGCGCGAGGGCCTCCGCCCCGCCAGCTACGCCGTGCACATCCCGCTGCTGCTGCCCGGCGAAATGGCGATGACAGACTACGAACCCATGCGCAGCCTCTACGCCGCCCTGCCTGGGATCGAGCAGGACCCAGACGTGCTCGGCGCGGACTACATGGTGGGTTTCGCGTGGAACGACCTGCCCTGGGTCGGCTTCACCGCCGTGGCCACCGCCACCACCCCCAGCCGCGCCCGCACCCTGGCACTCGATCTCGCCGCCACGCTCTGGGCAAGGCGGCGGGAATTCCGCCTCCAACTCACTGCCATGGCCCCGCGCGAAGGCCTGCTGGAAGCCGGGCGCCTCGCCGCCACCGGCCCCGTGCTGGTCAGCGATTCCGGAGACAACGTCACCGCCGGCGCCTATGGCGACCTCACCCTGGTGCTGCAGGAAGCCCTCGCCCTGCCAGTGATCGGCCCGATCACCGTCTGCAACATCATCGCGCCGGAGGCGGTTGCCGCCTGCCACGCCGCCGGCCCCGGCGCCACGGTCACGCTCACCCTCGGCGCCGAGCACCTCTCCCGGCCGAAAACCCACCTGCCCGTGCAAGGCATCGTCGAAGCCACAGGCGAGCAGCTCGCCCCACAGGCCAACCATCATGTGCAGGGCCCCACCAGCCCCTGGGCACGGGTGCGCTTCGGCCACGCCACCGCTACCTTCCACGCCCGCCGCCTGCAGATCACCACGCCGGGACAGTTGGAAGCCATGGGCCTTAACCCGCGCCAGGGCATCACCGTGTTCAAGGTCGGCTACCTGCACCCGGAGCTGGAGGCGCTCGGCGCCGCCCACGTGCTGCTGCTGAGCGACGGCACCTCGCACCTGGATCTCGCCCGCCTGCCCTATGCGCGCATCCGCCGCCCCGCCTTTCCGTTCGAGCAGGGGATGGGGTGGGTGCCGGCGCAGGGGCTGTACGGGCCGGAAGCATAGAAAGGGTCTTCTTTTTGTGAACAAAAAGAAGCAAAAAAACTTCATTCGTTTGATGCGGAAAGGCCCGGTCTTCCCACATCAAATTGACAAAAGTTTTTTGGTTCTTTTTTTCAAAAAAGAACCGCTTGCCTAAAGCGAGAAATCCCCCGCCGCCACCAGGTTCACCCCCACCAGGCGGATACGCAACTCCGGCTCCACGCCGCCCGCCGTATTGCCCTCGATCATCGTATCCACCCCGTCGAACCACACCCGCAACTGCCCCGGCGCGGTCAAGGGCGCGGCGCCGATGAAGGCAAAGGCATCGTCCGCCCCGCCGGCCACCGCATCGATCCCGCGCAGCGACATCCCGTCCCGCTCCGCCCCAGGCGCAGCCAGCGGGCGGAAATCCAGGATCAGAACAGGCGTGGCCGAGAGCAGGTCACCGGGCCCGAACATGAACACGTCGTTCCCCGCCCCGCCCGACAGCGTATCGCCTCCGCCCCCGCCGGCGATGTGGTTGGCGCGCGCATCGCCGGCCAGCGTATCGGCATGCCGGCTGCCCACCACATGCTCGAACCCATAGGCCAGGTCGCCCTCGGCATCCCCGCCCGAGACCGCCTGCCGCCCCTCCGGCCCCAGCACGCCGAGCGCCACCGAAACCGAGGCCGGCGAGCCGACATAGCTCAGCGCATCCAGCCCCGCACCGCCGCGCAGCGTATCCGCCCCAGCACCGCCTTCCAGCCAATCATCCCCGGCACCGCCCTCCAGCGTGTCGTCCCCACCGCGCCCGCGCAGCACGTCGACCCCCGCCCCGCCGCGCAGCACGTCCCGCCCGGTGCCGCCATCCAGGCTGTCCCGCCCCGCGCCGCCCTCCAGCGTGTCGTCGCCTCCCAGCCCCAGCAGCACATCGTTGCCGCGCCCACCGCGCAGGTGGTTGGCGGCGCCGTTGCCGGTCAGCCGGTCATGGCCATCGCCGCCGATCGCATGCTCGATCAGGATGCCCGGCGCCACCAGCAGCGGCGCCCCGGCCACCTGGCCCGCGGTGCCTGCCCGCAGGTCGATCACCGAGGCAGCGCTGGCCGCCGACGCGTCGATCGTGTCCTCGCCCCCGGCATCCACCAGCACGCTGCCCGTCGGCATCCCGGCCACGGCGCCGAACTCGTCGGTGAACACGTAGCGGTCATCCGGCCCCGCCACGTCGCCGAACACCGAAAGCACGGCACCGTTGATCGTGCCGGTGCTGTTGTTGGCAATGGTGTCGCGCAGCACCAGCCGCCAGGTGCCGGCGGCATCCTCGCCCAGGAACGCGTTGGACACGAAGGTCCATGGCCGGAACGGCTGCGCCTGACCGCCGGGCGCAGCCCCGCCACTGTGGAAGAACAGCATGCTCGCCGTGCCGCGCGGTGAGATCAGCTCGATCTCCAGGTCCTGCGCCAGCATTCCGCTGATATCGAGCGCCAGCGTCACCTGCTCCGCGCGCACGCCGGGTGCGATCTCCAACAGCAGCTCGCGCGACGTGTTCGCGTTGTTCAACACCAGCGGGCCGGTGAACGGCGCCGTGCGCACCTGTTCGTTGGCCGAGGTTTGCTGCGCGTCCCACGTCTCCGCCAACCGCACCGCGGCGCGCGCATCCACCAGCCCGAAGCCGTAATTGGCCGAAACGTGGAAGCCGCCGCCATTCACCCACGTCGCCCCGTTCACGAACCAGGGCGTCCGCTCCCGCACGCTGGCCGGCAATCCCACCGCGGTCCCGGTATGCCGCGCGCTCAGCGCCAGGATCTCGCGCACATCCCGCCAGCCCAGCGCCGGGTTCGCCTCCAGCATCAGCGCCACGACGCCAGCCACCATGGGCGAAGCCGCCGAGGTGCCGCCAAAGAGCGTGGTGTAGTCCAGCGGCACCGGATCGTTGAGGATGCCGTCATTCACCCCCTCCATCCCGCTGCGGTCCGTGGTGGTCACGCCCGGGTCGCCGAACCCGTCGCTGGAAGGCGCCACCACCAGCACATTGGCCCCGGAGGAGGCGTATTCGCTCACCACCCCGGCCGCGTTCACCGCCCCCACCACCAGCGTGTGCCGGTCGGTCTGGTAGTAGCTGAGATTGGCGTCCGCGGTGCCGGCCCGGTTGTTGCCGGCCGCCACCACCATCACCGTGCCCAGCCCGCCGCGCCCGGTCTCGGCCGCCGTGGCGTAGTGCGGCGCGATCGGCGCCCAGGCCAGCGGATCAATCGTGGCATCGAACGCCACGGTGCCGCCGTAGCTCATGTTCACCACATCGAACCGCCAGGCCTGCGCCATGGCCGGTTCCACCCACAACAGCGCCACCGACTTGGAGAAGATGACAGGCACGGAGGTGATCCGCGCCTCATACGCCACGCCCACCACGCCGATGCCGTTCGCCCGCCCGGCGATCACGCCCGCCACCTCGGTGCCATGCGCGCTGCCGGTGAAGCCGTATTCCAGCCCCTCCACCTCCCAGGTGGAATCATACCCGGCGGCGAGGTCGGAGTGCGTCTTCTCCACCAGGCTGTCGAACACCCCGATGCGCACGCCGCGCCCGGCATAGTCGGCCCAGGCCGGCAGCACGTTCAGGTGCACCGCCGGCTGCGCCAGCCCGTTGCCGTGCAGGTACCACTGCCGGCTCAGCAGCGGATCAGAGGGCAACGGGGCCATGATGTCAGCGCGGGTTGGTCAGATGCGCCTTGTTCACGCAGTTCTCCAGCCGGTTGTCGCGCAGGTAGCGCGCCGCCGTGCGGGAAGACAGGAACCGGATGTCGCGCATGCTCTCCGGCGTGTAGAAAGCGGAATGCGGCGTCAGCACCAGCCGGTGCTTGATCCACGCCTCGCCATCCTTCCACGCCTTGATCAGCCGACGCTGCGGATCGGCCGGCTCCTCCGGCAGCACATCGAGCCCGGCGGCCATCACGGTGCCGTCCTTCATCGCATCATGCAGCGCATCCACGTCCACCACGCCGCCGCGCGCCGTGTTCACCAGGATCATGCCCTTCTTCGCCGCCGCGAAGGCATCCTTGCCCACCAGCCCGCGCGTATCCGCGTTCAGCGGCGCATGCACGCTCACGATGTCGCACTGGCCCATCAGCTCGGCCAGACTGTCCGCCCGCCGCACGCCCAGCGCCAGCTCATAGCCGTTGGGCACGAACGGGTCGTAGAACACCACATCCATGTCGAACGCCGCCGCGCGCCGCATTGCCGCGGTGCCGATGCGCCCCGCGCCCACCACGCCGAAGGTGCACACGCCCAGCCGCTTGCCGAACGGGTTATGCGCCGGCCGCCAGTTGCCCTTCAGATCCTCCTGCAGCATCTGGTCGTGATAGGCGATGCTCTTGGACAGAGTCATCACCAGCGCCATCGCATGGTCCGCCACTTCGCGCGTGCCGTAATCCGGCGTGTTGGCAACCGCGATGCCCATGCCGCCCAGCGCGGCCACATCCACCTCGTCGAACCCCACGGCGGCCTTCACATAGATGCGCGCCTTCGCCAGCTTGCCGATATTGGCCGCCCCGGGATACGGCCCCACCACCGCATCCGCGCTGGCCCATTCCGCATCCGTCACTTCCTCCACGCTGCGGCGGAAGATGGTCTCGAAGCCCGCCCCCACGGCGTCGCGCGCCACCTCCTCGAACTCCGGCTGCATCACCGGCCAAAGAATGCGCATGGTCATGTTGTTCTGTTCCCTGGAGACGTTTCCGTGAACCGCATCATGGGCGGGCGACGCGGCCCGGGCAATGTGGTCCGATCCCGCCATCCTGGGAGAGAACCGATGCCAAGGCCCACCCACCTGCCGCGCCGAACCGCGCTGGCCCTCATCGCCCTCGCCCTCGCATTCCCCGCCGCCGCCCAGCCGATCTCCTCCGACCAGATCGCCACGATCCTCGCCAGCCCCGACCGCACGGCCGCCGACCGCACCAACGACCTACGCCGCAAGCCGCAGCAGATGCTGAAATTCTTCGCCCTGAGGCCCGGCCTGGTCGCCGTCGATCTCAGCGCCGCCGGCGGCTACACCACCGAACTCGTCGCCCGCGCCATCGGCCCCATCGGCGCCGTCTATGGCCAAAGCCGCCCACCGCCAGGCGCCAACGCACCCCGCCCCGCCGCCGCCGAGGGCAACAGCAACCCGCAACTGGCAACGCCCACCCCCGCCGCCCCGCCGCGCTTCCGCCCCTCGCCCGAAGCGCTGGCCGAACGCATGGAACGGATGAAGGCCGCCGGAATCCTCACCGCCCCCATCACCGCCATGGTGCGCCCCTTCGAAGACCCGTTCCCCCCCGAACTCGCCGAAGGCAAGGTCGACGTCGTCACGTTGATCTTCAACTACCACGACCTCGGCCACATGCTGGTGGACCGCGCTGCCATGAACCGCGCCGCCTTCCGCGCCCTGAAGCCCGGCGGCACCTACATCATCGCCGACCACGCCGGCCGCCCCGGCACCGGCATCAGCGAAGCCGGCACCCTGCACCGCATCGAGGAAGCCTTCCTGCGCCAGGAAGTCGAAGCCGCCGGCTTCCGCTTCGCCGCCGAAGGCACCTTCCTGCGCAACCCCGCCGACCCGCGCGACAAGAACACGCCGGACCCGCCAATGCCGAAGGACGAATTCGTGGTGAAGTTCGTCAAGCCATAAGCAAGCGCGTTCTTTTTTGAAAAAAAGAACCAAAAAACTTTCATTACCTTTGCGCGCGTGTCAGTCATCCGGCACGCGTGCAAGCGGGTAGAGGCGATTTTATCCAATTTGATTGGCACTACCAACCGCTCGCTGCGGAGCCGGAAGGCTGGTCCCATACAAGAAAGCGTCAATAAGCGTAAATTCCTGTTAAATCGCCTCATAAGGTAAAATTTTCCTTTCCCACCGGTGTTGCGTTTGCGACACTGCTCGGTGATGCCCATCCCCGTCGCCGCCCCGAGCGAAGCCGACGCCCTCCGCCGCTTGGCGGAGGCGATGAAGCGCGTCCATCTCCCGGCCAGCCTGCTTCAGCTCCTGCTCGCCCTGCTGGCGGTCCTCACCGGCAACAAATCCGTCACCGCCCAGCTCGG
>CAMDAM010000267.1 GCA_945888575.1 Asaia bogorensis
GCCTGGGGCATCGGCTTCGACAACACCCAGATCGTTGGCGACCTCAAGGGCGCCTGGCGCGTGCGCGGCTCGCCGACCGACCGGGCGCAGGTGGTGGACTACGTCGCCTGGTACAACATCCGCGACGGCCTCAACACCAACGACCCCGCCACGGTGGAGCTGAGCCAGGTCACCGTCGCCTCCGCCGGCGCGCTCACCAAGAAAGACGGCGCCAACATCGAGTTCACCCCCCTGCTCACCAGCTCCGAACTGTCCGGCCCCGTGTCGCTGGACAAGGTGAAGATGATGCCCGACCCCGGCCGCATCCTGGGCGAATTCCGCCCAGACGGTCAGCGCCGGGTGATCGCCGCCCGCGTGCGCGGCGAGCTGCAATCCGCCTTCGCCACCCCCCCTGCCCCGCAGCCGGATGCGCGCGAAAAGGTCACGCTGCCGGAGCACAAGGCCAAGACCGACGGCACCGCCAACATGGTGGTGGTGGCCGACACCGACATCCTGGCCGACCGCTTCTGGGTCCGCGTGCAGGAATTCTTCGGCCAGCAGGAAGCCACCCCCTTCAGCGACAACGGCGCCTTCGTGGCCAACCTCGTCGGCACGCTGGCGGGTGGCGATGCGCTGATCGGCCTGCGCTCCCGCGGCACCTCGCTGCGCCCGTTCGAGCTGGTGGAGGACATGAACCGCAGCGCGGAGGCCCGCTTCCGCGCAACGGAGCAGGAACTGTCCAAGCACCTGGACGAAACCCAGAAGAAGCTCGCGGAACTGCGCACCGGCCGCGGCAGCCAGAGCCAGAACGCCGTGATCTCGGAACAGCAGCGCGAGACCATCGATGCGCTCCGCCGCGACATCGCCGATACCCGCGGCAAGCTGCGCAACGTGCAGCTGGAGCTGCGGCGCGACATCCGCTCGCTGGAAACGCAGCTGCGCCTGTTCAACATCGTGCTGGTCCCGGCCGTGCTGGCGGTGCTGGCGATCCTGCTCGGCCTCGCCCGCCGGCAACGGCGCGCACGGGCGCGGGCTTAGGGAGGGCGCACGCATGAACCGCACCCTGCGCACCACCATCCTGCTGGCCATCGCCGGCGCCATTGCGCTGATCGGCGGCTGGCAGTTCGGCACCCCCGGCCAGACCGGCCAGATGGCCGTCGCCCCCGGCACGCTCGTCTTCCCCGGCCTCGCCACCAAGCTGCAGGAAGCCGAGCGCGTCACCATCACCACCAAGGGCCGCACCCTCACCCTGGTGCGAAAGGACGGCATCTGGGGCATCGCCGAACGCGGCGGCTACCGCGCCCAGCAGGACCGGCTGCGCGAACTCCTCACCGGCCTCACCGAACTGCGCGTGACGGAGCAGCGCACCTCCGACCCCGAGCAATACGACCGCCTCGGCGTCGGCGACCCCGCCAAGCCCACCACCACGGCCCAGCTCGTGCGCGTGCTGGGCGCGCAGGACCGCGTGATCGCGGAACTGGTCGTCGGCCACCGCCGCGTGCGCACGGCTGGGAACGTGCCCGAGAGCATCTACATCCGCCGCGTGGGCGAGGCGCAGTCCTGGCTCGCGGAAGGCCGCCTGCCCGTCGATGCCGACCCGCAGCTGTGGTTCGAGCGCGAGATCACCAACATCCGCAAGGAGCAGGTGGCGTCCATCGTCAGCACCCGCGCCGAGGGCATGCTGGAATTCGGCAAAGACGGCGAAACCCTGGTGCTGAAGGCCCCCGCCGAGCAGCCGAAGCTGGACGAATACCGCGTGGAAGACGTGTTCCGCGGCCTCGATTCGCTCACGCTGACGGACGTGAAGCCCGCCGCCGAACAACCCGGCGAGAAGGTCGGCAGCGCGATCTACACCCTCACCGACGGCATGACGGTCACCGTCACCGTCTTCCGCGCCGACGTCGATGTTTGGGCCCAGTTCCAGGCCGCCGGCGAAGGCGAGGCCAAGGCCAAGGCCGAGGCACTCAACCGCCGCGTCGCCGGCTGGGCCTACCAGGTCGGCTCCTGGAAGGAGAAGTCTTTCGTGCCGAAGCTGGAGGAGCTGAAGGCCGAGGAGCCGGAAAAGCCCGCCGAGCCCGAGGCCGACGCAGAAAAGAAGCCGACTGAATGACGCAGCCGGGCCGGGCGGGATGAGCCGCGAATACCCCGACCGCCCGATCGTCGGCATCGGCGTCGCCGTGCTGCGCCCCGGCCATGGCGTGCCGGAGGTGCTGCTGGTGCGCCGCGGCAAGCCCCCCAATCTCGGCAGCTGGGCCCTGCCCGGCGGCGCGCAGGAACTGGGCGAAACCGCGGCAGACGCGGCCCGGCGCGAAATCCTGGAGGAATGCGGCCTGCGGCTGGAGGCGGTTCATCTCGCCGCCAACGTCGATTCCATCCACACCGACAGCGCCGGCCGCGTGCGCTACCACTACACCATCATCGATTTCGCCGCCCTCTGGCAGGGCGACGAGGCGGTGGCCGGCGACGACGTCTCCGACGTGGAATGGGCCCGCGTCGATGCGCTGGAAGGCTACAAGCTATGGAGCGAGGCGCACCGGGTGATCACCATCGCCCGGCAACTTCTGGAGCTGTAGCATGCGCATGCTGGTGGTACTCGTGGCCGCCGCCGCCGTCGGCGCCTGGTTCGTGCCGCAGATCCAGGAAGGCACGGAAGGCCCCTGCCGCGCCCTGGAACAGAAGATGCGCGCCACCCTGCCCGGCGGCTCCCAGATGGCGCGCGCCGTCGCGGCCGAAACCGTGAAGCAGCTGGAGCAGATGCCGCATGGCGGCGGCTGCGTGGTGGGCTGGTGGCAACTGGTGCTGGAACACGGCTGGGGCCCGGCCGGAGCCAAGGCCCGATAGGGCACAAACCACCTTTCGCCGATATGATGAACGGTTAACGAAACCGGGCTGGAACGCACCCCGCCCTCCTGGCATGCTCCCCGCATGGGCCGCACAGACGGCCCGCGATGAAGGGGAAACACCGCCATGGAATTCGGCTACTTCACCATGCCCTCCCATCCGCCGGAGCGGAGCCTGAAGGACGGGCACGACTGGGACCTGCAAACCTTCCGCTGGCTCGACGAGATGGGCTTCTCCGAAATCTGGATCGGCGAGCACCACACCGCCCCGTGGGAGCCGCACCCGGCGCCGGATCTGCTGATCGCCCAGGCCCTGCTGCAAACCAAGCGCATTCGCATCGGCCCCGGCGGCTTCCTGCTGCCGTACCACCACCCCGCCGAGCTCGCGAACCGCGTGGCGATGCTGGATCACCTCTCCGGCGGCCGCCTCAACTTCGGCATCGCCGCCTCCGGCCTGCCCAGCGACTGGGCGATGTTCAACGTCGATGGCATGAGCGGCGCCAACCGGGAGATGACGCGCGAAGCGCTGGACATCATCCTGAAACTCTGGGGCGAGCCCGCCCCGTGGGAGCACAAGGGCAAGCACTGGACGGTGAACAAGCCGGATACGATGTTCGGCTTCCTCAAGCACCACATCACCCCGCTGCAGCAGCCGCACCCGCCCATCGGCGTCGCCGGCCTGTCCAAGAACTCCGACACGCTGAAGATGGCCGGCGAATTCGGCTACCTGCCCATGAGCCTCAACCTCAACCCCGGCTACGTGAAAAGCCATTGGGAGAGCGTGGAAGCCGGCGCCAAGAAATCCGGCCGCACGCCCGATAGACGAGACTGGCGCCTGGTGCGCGAAATCTTCGTCGCCGAGACGGACGAGAAGGCGTGGGACCTCGCCGTCAACGGCCCGATGGGCCGCATGATGCGCGAGTATTTCCTGCCGCTGCTCTCCAATTTCGGCTTCAAGGAATACCTCAAGCACGACCCCTCGGTGCCCGATGAGGAAGTGACGGTGGAATACTGCGCCCACCACAACTGGCTGGTCGGCTCGCCGGAGACGGTCGCGAAGAAGATCGAGGCCGTCTACAACGATGTCGGCGGCTTCGGGCAGCTGCTGGTGTTCGGCTTCGACTATGTCGAAAACCCCGCCGCCTGGCAGACCTCGCTGCGCCTCATCGCCGAGGAAGTGAAGCCCCGCACCGCCCATTTGGTGCCGGCCCCCGTGGCCATCGCCGCGCAATAACGCCGCAGGCTCCGCTCCCCCCGGGGGCGGAGCCGACTACCCCGCCTCCGCGTCCCGCCGCCGCTGATAGTGCCGGTGCGCCTTGGCCCGGTTGCCGCAGGAAGACATGTCGCACCACCGCCGGTTGCCGGCCTTGCTGGCATCCAGGAACAAATAGCGGCACTCCGGGTTGTCGCATTGCCGCACCCGCTCGCGCCGCGCCCCGGTCAGCAAATCCGCCGCCGACCACAACAGCCGCGCCTTCGCCGACTCCCACGCCGATGGCGCCTCCATCTCCCACGCCAGCCCATCCCCCACCCAAGCCAGCCGCCGCAGCGGGGCCGCGGCCAGCGCCACATTCAGCGCGTCCAGATCGGCCGCCGGCGGCTCCGCGCCCAGCGCCCGCGCGGCGAATTGCCGGTGCAGCGCCTCGCGCAACGCCAGCACCTCAGCGAACCACCCGGCCTCCGGCACCGGCATCGCCTCGCCCGTCTCGCCCGCCCACCACGCCGCCAGATCCCCCGGCGCCACAAGCATCTCGGTCGGCTGCGCCCGCCCGCGCCAATAGCGGGTGTTCACGAACGCCAGGCTGAGGTCATCGCGGGGCACGGCCATCGCCACGGCTTACCGCACTCCATCGAGCATTGCCATATAACCGGTTATATGGTTATATTCGGCCATCCAAACCAGGAGGACCCAATGATCGACCATGTCTCCATCGGCGTGCGCGATTTCCCCCGCGCCCGCGCCTTCTACGACGCCGTCTTCGCCGCCCTCGGCGCCCGCGCGCACGATTCCGGGGCCGACTACGCCGGCTATGGCCGCGAGGTTCCAGTGTATTGGGTGCAGGTCACGCCCAGCCCGGTGCCGCCCGACATGGGCTCCGGCCTGCATTTCTGCTTCCACGCCGAAACGCGCGCGCAGGTGGATGCGTTCTACAAAGCCGCCCTCGCCCATGGCGGCACCGATAACGGCCCGCCGGGCCTGCGCCCGAACTATGGTCCAGACTACTACGCCGCCTTCGCCATCGACCCCGACGGCTACCGCATCGAAGCCCACACCCACGCGGGCTGAGCTGTCAGGTTCCTGACAGGTGGCAGGCAGTGACGGAAACCGTGATCCCGTCCTGCCCCGCGGGCAGCACGCTGCCGAGCCAGTGCGTGCCGGCGATCGCCACACGCGCGTACTGCCCGGTTGCACCGTTGCAGCTGGTCGTCGTCGTCACCGTCACCTCGGCGGCGGTGATGATGCCAGGAAACACCCACTGCCCCGCCAGCGTCGCGGCGTAGCTGGCGGGTGCCGCACAGGCCGGCGCCCCCAGCGCCACGCAGCGCGCGGTGGCGGTAGCCGCCGCCTGCAACCCGCTGCGCGTCCAGCCGATCAGCCCCGCCCCCACCAGGCCCATGGTCACGCTGAGCATCAACACCCCGGCCACCGCGAACTCCACGGAAACGGCCCCGCGCCGGTCCCGCGCCAGCAAGCGCCTCATCGCACCACTACCGTGGCGCCGTGGGTCAGTGTGCGCGCGCCCCCAGCCGAGACCAGCGGGAAACTCGGCACGAAGGAATAGCTGCCGGTCACGGTCATGTAGCGCTGCGCCGTGCCGCCATCCGCACAGGTGGCGGTGCACGCCACCGCCGTTCCCAACACGCGCGGCGTGCCGGTGGGGCAATGGCAGGAAGCCGCGGTCGCACTCGCCGTCGCCCCCGTCAGCCAGGAGCTGGACGTGGCGATGCCAGACAGCGTGGCGGTGGAAACCCCGGCGCCACTGCGCGAGGCATAACTGGCGGCATTGGCCACGCCCGCGGCCAACTGCGCGTGCCGCCGCAGCATCATCCCGTAATCCACCAGGTTGCCCAGCAGCACGGCCGTCAGCGGCAGCGCGATGGCCAACTCCACCGCCGCCGCGCCCCGCCGCCCAAGCTTCGGCCAGCCCGTCATCGCACCAACGCCACGTTGGCCGTGGTCGCCGCCGGCGCACTGGCCGCTGCGTTGATGCCCGCCGACCCCGCCACATAGATCGTGCTCGCTACCACCTTGAATGTGGCACCGCTCGCCGCGTTCATCTGGATGTTGTTGGTCATCCTCAGCGCGCCGCACTTGGCGTAGAACGCGCCGCCCATCGTCAGCGTCGACCCGCCCGCCATCGCGTTGGTGGGCGCGGTGCCGTCCGCCTTGCAGCCCTGCCAGAACACGATCCCCGCCGTCGGCCCACTCGCCGGCGCAGTCAGCGCCATGGTGTTGGAATAGTTCGTCCAGCTGATCGCCCCGGGGTTGCCACCATTGCGCCCGAGCAGCACGAAGCTCACCCCATTCGCCGAGACGATGTTGGAGTTGGTGAAGGTCAGGTTCCCGTTGATCACGTAGTACACCCCGGGCGCAAACGTATCCGTGGCCCCGTTGCCGCCGATCGTCGTGTTGCCGCAGAACACGCCGCCATTGCCAGGGTTGAAGCTGCGCGAGGTCGCCTGCCACGCGGTGTAGGAGGCATTCACCACATTGGTCTGCCCGCTGTTGTAGCTGCCCACCGTGCCGGTGACCGGCGGAATGCAGCACGCCCCATAGGTCGCGTTCACCGAACACCCCGCAGGCTGGCTCGGCGACGGCAATGCCAGCGCCCCGTAGGGATCAGCCCGCGCCGCCGCCCCCGGCGAGATGCAGGAATTGTTCGGGATGGTGGGGGAGACGGTGTTGGACCCGCTGTTGGAAAGGCAGGCCTTGCCCGGCGTGGAGATCGTCTTGCCCCGCAGCGTGCCGCTGTTCAGATAGATCGCCGCACTCACCCCGGTCCCCGCCGCCGTGGAATTGGCGAAGATGTCGCAGCCCGCGTTGTCGATCCGCCCCATATTGTCCGCCTTGATCGCCCCGGCCGCACTGGGATGCAGCGCCAGCACGCAGGTGCCGCTGCCGGAACCGCCGCCCGAGGGCAGGTTCCAGGCCTCGGCAACCCCGGTGGCGGAAACGTTGCGCGACAGCACGCCCATCAGCGAGGCAAAGGCGAGGTCCACCGGCTTGGCCACCGTCACGCTGACAGCCGTCCGGGAAGCATCGGTCAGGCCGGCGCCCAGGGTCACCGTCGCCTGCCCGGCCGCCATGGTCTTGGTCGCGGCATTCCAGCTTCGGCTGGCACTCGCAACCCCATTCAGCTCCGCCACATCCGCCGCCACCCCGGCCGCACGCTGCGCATCCACATCCCGCCCGTAGGAGAT
>CAMDAM010000268.1 GCA_945888575.1 Asaia bogorensis
GCGCGGCTCCATCATCAATTTCGGCTCGATTTCCTGGCACCTGAAATCGGGCGGCATGCCGGCCTACACCTCCGCGAAGGCCGCGGTGGAGGGCCTCACCCGCAGCTTCGCCCGCGATCTCGGCCCGGACGGCATCCGGGTGAACTGCATCATCCCCGGCTGGATCATGACCGAGCGGCAGAAAACCCTGTGGCTCACCAACGAAAGCCGCCAGCGCACGCTCGATGCCCAATGCCTGAAGGAGATGCTGGAACCCGCCGACATCGCCCGCATGGTACTGTGGCTGGCAAGCGACGACAGCCGGATGTGCACCGCCCAGAACTGGGTGGTGGATGGGGGGTGGTGGTAGCGCCCGCTACCGCCGCCGGCGCGCCGCCAGCCCCAACAGCCCGGCCAGCATCAGCCCGAAGCTGGCCGGCTCCGGCGTGGCCACCTGGCTGAAGCGGATGTTGTCGATGTACACGCCGTCGCCGGTGTTGGAGAACCCGTCCGTCACCACCAGCGAGCGGATGTTGGCGGTGTCGGACGCGACGCCCATGAACACCTGGTAGCCGAGCTGGTAGGAGTTCGTCGGCAGCGCGAAGGTGGCCAGCAACGTGCCGGTGCCGCCGGGCCCGTCATATGCCAGCAGCGTGGTGGGGTCGTTGCCGTAGGGATTGAACTTGTCGCCATAAAAGAACCCGACGGCATTCACCGGGGAATCGAACGACAGCGTGGTGGTGGTCTCGTCCCCCAACAGCAGCATGCGCGAGAACGGCAGCGGCCCTTCCCCGGTGGAGCAGGGGCAGTCGAAGGTGCCAGAGGGTATCGAGGCATAGTCGATGATCGCCGCGCTGGAGGTGTTGCCGACCACCGTCGAGATCGTGAGCCCCAGCGACGGCTGGTAGAACCCCGGCGCCAATGCCCCTGTCGGCGCCGTGGTAAAATTGGCGTCCGTGTTCACAGCCAGGCCCAGCGTGCCCGTCACGTAGCCGAACCAGTCGGTGGAATTGCCCGCAGGGTTGGACACGAACCCCGTGACGGCCGCGGTGGCAGGAGATGCGGCCGCCAATGCGGCAGCCACCAATGTGGCCCGGATCATTTGCATGAAATCATTCCCTCATCTCGCCCGGCGGGGCGGTTTGACCTTAAAATCTCGCGAATGGTAACAAGCGCCGACATTTAATCAAGCTATCTTGCCAGCGCCGCACTCCAGGGCGAACGGTCGTCGGCGATGCCGGTGGCGGTGCCGTCGGCGGCGCGGGTGATCAGGTTCGGGTTGGCGAAGTTCGCCGGCATCACATACCGCCGAACCACCTCCACCTCCCCGTCCTGCGCCAGGGCGGCGATGATGTCCTCGCCCAGCCCGGGATCGGCGGCCACCTTGTCCGGCCCGGCCACGCTGATGCGCGGGGCGTGGGCGGCTTCCTCCGGGTCCAGGGCGAAATCGGCCACGAAGCTCATCAGCTGGAACACCGCGGCCATGATGTGCCGCCCGCCGCTGGCGCCGCCGGCCATCACCGGGGCATCTCCCTCGCGCAGCACGAACGGCGCCATGTTGGTCAGCGCCCGCTTGCCCGGCGCGAGCGAGGCCGCGCGGCCCGGCCGGGGGTCGAACAGCATGATGCCGTTGTTCATCATCATGCCGGTTTCCGGCAGCGCCACGCGGCTGCCGAAGCTGGCCATGAGCGTGGTGGTCATCGCCACCATGGTGCCCTCGGCATCGCACACCGTCAGGTGCGTGGTGCAGGTGTCGCTGGCGTCCAGCCGCGCTGCGTATGCCGCCTTCGCCGCGGCGGCGAGCCTGCGGAACCAGGCGGCATCCGGCGCCGTGCCGTAGTCTGCCTCCCGCAACGCATCCAGCACCGGCAACATGGCGGGTGTGGCCGTCATACCATCGGCGACCTGCAAGGTCCGCCCGCCGCGCCACGGCACCTGCAACGCCGGCACCACGCGGGCCGCGTAGCCGCGCAGGTCCTCGGCATCGATCACCCCGCCCACCGCCTTCTGGTCGCGCACGAAGGCAGAAGCGATCTCACCCTCGTAGAAATCGCGCCACCCGGCGCGTGCCAGTTGCTCCATCGTGGCGGCGAGGTTGCCCAGCGGGATCGTGCCCGGATTGCCCTCCGCCGGCGGCACCGGCGGCAGCCCGTCGCGCAGGTAGATGCGGGCGCTTTCCGTATATCGCCGCAGATCCCTGGCCGCCGCTGCGATCTTCAGCGCCGCGAACCAATCCAGCCGCAGCCCCTGCCGCGCCAGCGCCACCGCCGGCGCCATCACCTCGGCCACCGGTAGCCGCCCCCAGCGCGTGTGCAGCGCCTCGCACCCCGCCACCGCCGCCGGCACCGCGACCGCCAGCGGGCCGTGGATATTTGCATCCCCTTCCACCTCCGCCCAGCGGAACCCGGTCTCGGTCATGCGGCCCGTGAGCTTGAAGCTGTCCGTGGTAAGCCCGCGCGGCGATACCGGCCCGAAATCCACCACCTCCGCCCGCGCTTGGCCGGCCCGGTGCACCACCGCGAATCCGCCATAGCCGCCCAGGCCAGAATTCCACGGCTCCTGGCTCGCCAGCGCCATCGCCGTGCCCACCGCCGCATCCACCGCGTTCCCGCCCGCCTCCAGGATGGCGATCCCCGCCTCCGCCCCCGCCCGGCATTGCGAAACCACCACGCCGCGCTTGCCGGAGGCCGCTGGCTTGGTCAGCCGCCAGCCTTCCGTGATCGGCGGTATCATCGGGTCTCACCCGTGTAGGAAATGCCGGCCCCGGCATTGATCGCCGCCATCAGCCCGCCATCGGCGGCCACGCAGGTTCCCGTCACCCCGCTGGCCGCATCGCTCGCCAGGAACGCCGCCACCCGCGCCACTTCCTCCGGCCGCACCAGCCGCCCCATTGGCTGCGCCGCCGCGAAGGTGGCCAGCAACGCGGCGGGATCGCCGGAGGACTCCGCCTCCCGCTGCAGCATCGGCGTATCCGTCGCCCCCGGCAGCACCGCGTTCACCCGGATGCCATAGGGCGCCCCCTCCAGCGCCATCGCCCGCATCAGCCCCACCTGGCCCGCCTTCGTCGCCGCATAGGCCGCGATCTCCCGCGAGGTGACGAAGGCGTGCGGCGAGGCGGTCAGCGTCACCACGCCCTTCGTCCCCGCCGCGCGCATCGCGATCATCGCATCGCGCGCGCACCAGAAGCTGCCGGAAAGGTTGATCGCCACGATGCGATCCCACTCCTCGTTGCTGGTGTCCCAGATCGAGCGGCACAGCTCGATCCCCGCATTGGCGTGCAGGATGTCGATGCGCCCATGCTCACGCACCACGCGCTGTACCAGCGCCGCACATTCGCCGGCCTTGGAAACATCGCAGGCCACGAACACCCCACCGATCGCCGCCGCTGTCGCCGCCCCGCCCACCGCATCCACGTCCGACACCACCACCACGGCCCCCGCCTCGGCATAGACCCGCGCGCAGGCCGCCCCGATGCCATGCGCCGCACCGGTCACCACCGCCACCCGGCCTTCGAGGAAACGAGAGGACACCGCACACCCCATCTGCTGCTGCGGGCAAGAGTGTGCGGCCCGTGCCAGCCCGCGGCAACCGCCCCTCCCGCCGCGCGCCGATTTCTGCCACAACGCCCCCACCACGATCTCCGGGAGCCCTGCCATGAAATACCTGCACACGATGATCCGCGTGTCCTCCATCGACGACACCGTCGCCTTCTTCGACGTGATCGGCCTGAAGGAAGTGCGTCGCTATTCCAGCGAGAAGGGCCGCTTCACCAACGTCTTCCTCGCCGTGCCCGGCGAAGCCGCCCAGGTGGAACTCACCTTCAACTGGGACCCCGAGGCCTACACCGGCGGCCGCAATTTCGGCCACCTGGCCTATGCCGTGGACAACATCTACGAGACCTGTGCCGCCCTGCAGAAGCACGGCGTCACCATCAACCGCCCGCCGCGCGAAGGAAAGATGGCCTTCGTGAAGACCCCGGACGGGATCTCCGTGGAACTGCTGCAGGACGGCGACGCCCTGCCGGTGGCCGAGCCCTGGGCCAGCGCGCCGAACATCGGCACCTGGTAGCCTGAAGCCCGCCGGTGCTTCTGGCGCCGGCGGAGCCTTTCGAGGACGGAGCTGCCCCATGCGATCCGACGCTTTCTGGGCCTGGTTCGACGACAACGCCCGCAAGCCACTCGGTATCCGCGGCGACTCCTTCGCACAGATGTTCGGGCAACTCGACTTGATCGACGGCCCGGTGGTCATCCTGGAGACAGGATGCGCCGGCGCCGAGGATCAAAACGGAGCACCCGGCAGCACGATCCTGTTCGACCGCTACGGCGCGTTCCGCCCCGGCACGACGGTTCTTTCCGTGGACAGCGATGCCCAGGCCGTGGCCGCCTGCCGCGCGCGTGTCAGCGCCCGGGTCACGATCATCCACGCTGATACGGTCGCGTTCCTGTCCACCCTCTCGCTCTCCATGCCCCGGCCGGTCGACCTGCTGTTCCCGGGGGGCGGCCACGTTCGACGACCGCGACCCGTTTCCCGGCGCCTGGCGCTGCATGCAGGAACTGACCGCGGCGCAGCCGATCCTGCATGCGAAGAGCCTGGCCGTTGTGGATGGTGCGCCGGTTGTGGTGCACGGTGCATCCCAGGCCCAAGGCAGCTTCACGGTCTTCGGCACGGCGCGCATCGGCGGCAACGGCAAGCTGGTGGCGGAGTATGCGGAGCGGGTGGGTGCCCGGCTGCGGGTGCAGGGCTACCACGGCGGTTGGACGGGGATTGGCCATGCGCCGGCAGGCACGGGTAGTGCTGCCGAAACGCTCCGCGCGTTCATCACCCAGTCGGCACAGGGAACATTCGCGGTCGATAGCCAAGACAGGTTCGTGGGGCGCGCCCTGCGGGAGCACGGCAGCTATCGCCGCGCCGAGATCGCGCGCGCGGCCGCACTGGTCTCGCCGGACGACACTATCCTTGTGGTCGGCGCCCATGTCGGCTCGATCGCCCTGCCGCTGGCCAGGCAGTGCCGCCACCTCGTGGCCATCGAGGCCAATCCCTGGACGTGCCGGCTGCTGCGCTGCAACGTGCTGCTCAACGATGCGGACAATGTGGAGGTTCACCATTTTGCCGCGGCCGACCGCGCCGGAGAGGTCCGGTTTGTGATGAACCGCAGCAACTCCGGCGGCAGCAAGGTCTATCCCCTGGTGCCGCAGCCCGAGTATTTCGATGACGATCCGGACATCGTCACCGTGCCCTGTGACCGGATCGACGACAGACTGGGCCGCGACGATTTCGCGCTGGTCTTCATGGATGCCGAAGGATCCGAGTATGCCGCCATCCGCGGCATGCCGCGCATCCTCGCGGCGGCACGGCATCTCGTGGTGGAGTTCCTGCCGCATCATCTCGACAACGTGGCCGGCATCGCACCGGAAGACTTCGCCGATGCGCTCTCGCCGTTCTTTGCCACGCTGCATGTACCCAGCCTCGGGCAGACGCATCCCCGCGCCGCATTTCGTGCCGTATTGCGACAGCTCTACGACGCCGGTCGCGGCGATGGCGGGCTGGTATTCTCAAAGGCGACGACGCCAGAGGCCTGAACAACCAGGCCAGCCACCGAACATCGGCACCTGGTCAATCGCTTGGTCCCGCTGGCGGGAACGCCCTTACAGCTTTCCGTAGCGTGCCCAGGCGATCGCGTCTTCCAGGTGGTCGTCGCCCCAGAACACTTCGCCATCCACCACGAAGCTGGGCGAGCCGAACAGGCCCAGCGCCCGCGCCGTGTCGGTTTCGGCATCCAGCGCGGCAATCACCTCATCGCTCTCGGCCAACGCCAGTATGCGGTCCACCTCGCCCGCCTGCCCGGCCTCGGCCAGGGCAGCGCGCAGGTTCTCCTCGCCGCCATTGCCCAGCCCCTCGCCGAACCACAGCCGATAGGCCGCGCCCAGATACGCCGCTGCCCAGCCCTCGCGCACACCCACCAGCGCCACGCGGTTCGCCCGCACCGGCGCCGGCGAGGGATAGGCCACCGGCATGCGCAGCTTCATGCCCTGCGCCGCCGCTCGCCGTTCGATATCCCGCCACATGTAGCGAATCTTGTTTGTGCCCGGCAGGAAAGGCAGGGCAGTGATGCCGGTCAGCGCCGGCACGCCCTTGAACGGCCGCAGCCGCACCTTCACCCCGGCCGCCGCTGCCAACGCCTCGTAGCGCGCGACGCTGAGGCAGGTGTAGGTGCTGCCCATGGTGAACCAGAAATCGATCGTCCCTGTCGGCATCGAGCGCGTTCCCCTTCAGCCCTCGAACCGCGGCAGCACCGTCCGCCGCCCCAGCGCCAGCGCATCCAGCGTCATCTGCAACGGCACCAAATCCACATCGCTACGCCCGCGCCGCACCAGCTCGGCAAAGCGCGCGTAGAGCATCGGATATTCCGCCCGCTTCTCCTCCACCGCCACCACCCCGTCGATCACCAGCTTCCCGCCGCTGTCCAGCAACGCCAACTCGTGGCCGCACCGCGTGGCAATGCGGATCTCGCGCTGGTCGGGCCCGGTGTGGCCCCAATCCATGTGCATCTCCATCGCGCCATCGCCATCGAGCGAGCCGAACTGCAACACGGCCGACAGCGGAGCGGCATGGTTCTCCGCGATGCGCAATTCGGCCGCACGCACATAGGGCGGGTTGGCGAACAACCGGCTGATCACCGACAGCGCGTTGATCCCCATGTCGAACACGCCGAGCCCCACGCTCTCCCAGATCCAGCTCTGGTCCGGATGGTACTTCCGGAAATCCTCGTTCCAGTCGACGCGGAACGACGCCAGCTTCTTCCCGGCCAGGAAGCGCCGCGCCTCCTCCACCGCGGTGTTGTATTGCGAGTGCCAGGTGGCAAACAGCACGCGCTTCTCTCGCGCTGCCAACTGCGCCAGTGCCTCCGCCTCGCCCATCGTCGCCGCCGGCGGCTTCTCCAGCACCACATGCTTGCCGGCCAGCAACGCCTCCCGCGCAATGGCGAAGCGCGCGGCGGGCGGGGTGCAGATCACCACGGCTTCGATGCTCGCATCCGCCAGCATCGCGCGATGATCCGATGCGATCGCCACGCCCTGCACCGGGTCAGCACCGCGCGGATCGGCGAGTGCGGCCAGGGTGAAATCAGGCGAAGCAGCGATGGCGGGCAGGTGCGACTTCCGCGCGATCTGTCCCAGCCCGACGATGCCGATGCGAATGGTCATGGTGCGGCCTCATGGATCGAGAGGAAAGAATCTTCTTTTTCTGA
>CAMDAM010000269.1 GCA_945888575.1 Asaia bogorensis
ATGTCGCCATGCCGCCCCCCGGTCACGTCGGCATACACCACGTGCCGGCAGCCCATGTCGCGCAGCAGGGTGAGGTGCGGCAGGATCGCCTCCCACTCCGCCGTCAGCTCCCGCTCCAGGATCCGCCCGTCGAACCAGCCGGAGACCAGTTCCAGCCCATGCCCCGCCAGCACCGGCCGCAGCTCTGCCGCCGTCTTCGGAAACCGCCCGCCCATCTCCGTCCCGGCATACCCGGCCTGTTTCGTCTCGGCGAGGCAGGTGTCGAGCGGGATATCCCCGCCCAGCTCCGGCATGTCGTCGTTCGTCCAGGTGATCGGGTTGATCCCGATCCGCACGGTGCCAGACTGCATCATCATCTATCCTGAAAGGGCAGGGGTGGCCGCTTCCGCCGCCGCCAACGCCGCCACCGCATCCGCCGCCGTCGCCCCGCCAGTGCCCTGCGCGCCACCGACCCGTGCCGCGAACCCCGCCGCCTGGCGCCGCAATGCCTCCGGGATCACATCCACGCCCTCACTCGGCCGATGCACCAGCAGGTCGGCCGCATCGCGCGTGCCATAAGCCATCACGCGAATGGAATCCCCACCGGGATAGCGTCGCCCCGCCGTCGCCGTCGCCGTGGTGCCGCCGGACAGCCGGAACAGCGCAGTGGCGCACTCCGCATCCCCCGGCACCTTCTCCTCCTCCACGCGGGAGGCCAGCGCGCGCACCTCCACGTAGTCCTGGCCGGCGAGCCAGCGGATCTGGTCCAGCTCGTGCACCATCATGTCCACGTAAACGCCGCCGGAGGTCGCCCGGAACGCCGCCGCCGGCGGCTCGCCATCCCATTGCTGCGCATCCAGGTGATACAGCCCACCCATCGCCCCCGACGCGATCTTCGCCCGCAGCGCCTGCAGGGAAGGCACGAAGCGCCGCCAATAGGCGATCTGCAGCACCACCCCCGCCGCCTCGGCAATCCCCAGCGCCTCCTGCGCCATCGCCGCCGTCACCCCGCACGGCTTCTCGCACAAAATCGGCAGGCCACGGTCCGCGATCTCCCGCACCACGCCCACATGCAGCGGGCTCGGCACCGCCACCAGCACGCCATCGATGCCCCCGGCCTCCAGCATCGCCCCGAGCGTCGCATGCACGGCAACGCCGGGCCCCTCGATCTCCGCCCGCGCCGCCGCGGAGGGTTCCGCGACCGAAACCACCCGCACATCCCCGCCGGCGAGGAGCGATTCCATATGGAACCGCCCCATTCGCCCGCCGCCCGCCAAGCCCAGCCGGAACACCGCCACGCTATTCCACCTTCATGCCCTGGATGCGGATCAACCCATCCGGCACCGCCACGAACCCGGAAACCCGCGACGCCATCGCGAACAGCCAGGTCGTGTTGTACAGCGGAATGATCGGCTTGTCGGTGTTGTAGATGGAGGTCACCTCCCCATACGCCGCCGCGCGGCGCACCGGGTCCGTTTCCGTCCGCGCCCGCGCCAGCGCTGCCTCGAAGGCCGGGTTGGTGTATTTCCCCCAGTTCTGGAAACTGTCGGCGGCGATATAGATCGAGATGTTGAGGTCAGGATCGGCCCGGCCAGACCAGTTGTGGATGCCGGCCTGGTACTCCCCGCGCGTCATCGCCTGGATGTTCGAAACGCTCTCGCCGCTGCGCACCTTCACGTCGAACCCGGCTTCGGCGGCCATCGCCTGGATGATCTCGGCCACCTGCACGTCGCGCGGCGTCTTTGCCACCTGCAACTCCACCTCCACCCGCTCCAGCCCGGCCTCCTTCAGCAGGGCCTTCGCGCGCGCCACATCACGGCCGGGCACCGGCAGCGCCTTGTTGAAATAGGGGCTGGTGGGAAGCTCCGTCTGGTTGTTCGGCACGAACAAGCCTTCCAGCGCCACCTGGTTGATCACCGCCCGGTCGATCGCCGCCTCGAACGCGGCGCGCACGCGGGGATCGCGCCCGAACGGCGTCTCGGCGCGCGGCCCGTGCCGCGTGTTGATGCCGATCGCCGCGTAGCCCTGCCCCGGCGTGGTCACCAGCCGCAGCTTGGCATCGCCGCGCACCTTGCCGGCGTCGGAGGGCGAGAGGTCCTGCAGCATGTCCAGCTGCCCCGCCTGCAGGTTCACCAGCCGGATCGTGCTGTCCGGGATCATGCGGAACACCACGCGATCGACATGCACCCGTGCCGCATCCCAGTAGCCCGGGAACTTCTCCAGCACGATCCGGTCCTGCGCCACCCGCTCCACATACTTGAACGGGCCGGAGCACACCGGCTCCTTGAAGAAATCCGCGCCGAGCCGCTGGAACACCGCGGGCGAGGCAATCATCCCCGCCCGGTCGGACAACGCCGCCAGCAGCGGCGCGAAGGGCTGGCTCAACACCATCCGCACCGTGCGGGCATCCACCACCTCGATCGCGGTCACGCTGCGCAACTCGCCCTTGCGGTTGCTCTCCGGTGCCGTGCGATACCGCTCCAGATTGGCCCGCACCACCTCGGCGGTCATCGGCGTGCCGTCGTGCAGGGACACGCCCTCGCGCAGCGTGATCGTCAGTGCCCGATTGTCGTCAGACCACTTCCACGCCGTGGCCAACTGCGGCCGGAACGACAGATCGGGCGCGAGGTCCCACAGCTTGTCGCACATGGCGGTGAAGGCGAACCGCCCGCCGAACGTGCCGCCGCGCGCGGGGTCCAGCTGGTCCGGCTCCTCCTGCTGCCCGATGCGCAGCACTGTCGTCGGCTGTGCCATCACCGGCACGGCCACCAGGCAAGCGGCAAACGCCGCAGCAATATTGCGCTTCATGTCGGTGTTCCCCTCAATCCAGCTTCATGCCCTGGAACCGGATCAACCCATCCGGCACCGGAACGAACCCGCTCACCCGCGCGGAATGGGCGAACAGCCAGGTCAGGTTGTACAGGTTCAGCATCGGCCGATCCTCCAGGTAGATCTTCGTCACGTCCTGGTACACCGCCGCCCGCTTGACGGGATCGGTCTCCGCCCGCGCCCGGCCCATCGCCGCCTCGAAGGCCGGGCTGTTGTACTTGCCCCAGTTCTGGAAACTATCCGCCCCGATGAAGATGGAGATGTTCAGGTCCGGATCGGCCCGGCCAGACCAGTTGTTGATATGCCCCTGGTATTCCCCGCGCCCCATGGCGGCGATGTTTGAATTCACCTCGCCCGCGCGCACCCGCACATCGAACCCGGCCTCGTTGGCCATTGACTGCACGATCTCCGCCACCTGCCGGTCACGTGGCGTGTTCACCACCATCAGCTCGAACACCGGCTTCTCCACGCCGGCCTCCTTCAGCAACGCCCGCGCCTTCGCCACATCGCGCCCCGGCACCGGGAACGCCTTGTTGTTGAAGGGCGAGGTCGGCAGCTCCGTCTGGTTGTTCGGCACGAACAACCCTTCCAGCGCCACCTGGTTGATCACCGCCCGGTCGATCGCCGCCTCGAACGCCGCGCGCACCTTCGGGTTGCGCCCCATCGGGTTGTCCGAAGCCGCGCCGTTCGCCAGGTTGAACGCGATGGTGGCGTAGCCCAGCCCCGGCGTCGTCACCAGCTTCAGCTTCGCATCGGCCCGCACCTTGCCCGCATCCGCCGGCGCCAGGTCCTGCAGCATGTCGATCTGGCCGGACTGCAAATTCACCAGCCGCACCGTGGTATCCGGCATCATCCGGAATACGATCCGGTCGATCTTGATGTTCCCCGCATCCCAGTATCCCGGGAATTTCTCCACCACGATCCGGTCCTGCGCCACCCGCTCCACGAACTTGAACGGGCCCGAGCACACCGGCTCCTTGAAGAAATCCGCTCCCAGCCGCTGGAACACGGCGGGGGAGGCAATCATCCCCGCCCGGTCCGACAACGCCGCCAGCAGCGGCGCGAACGGCGCGGACATCACCAGCCGCACCGTCTTGGCATCCACCACTTCGATGGCGCTCACGCTGCGTAGCTCGCCCTTGCGGTTGCTCTCCGCCGCGGTGCGATAGCGTTCCAGATTGGCGCGCACCACCTCGGCCGTCATCGGCGTGCCGTCATGCAGCGTCACGCCCTCACGCAGCGTGATGGTCAGCGACCTGTTGTCGTCAGACCACTTCCATGCCGTGGCCAGCTGCGGCCGGAACGACAGATCCGGCGCCAAATCCCACAGCTTGTCGCACAGCGCCATGAACGGAATGCGCGCGGCAAACGTGCCGCTGCGCGCGGGGTCCAGCGCATCCGGCTCGTCCTGCTGCCCCAGCCGCAACACGCTGGAAGACTGCGCCCAAGCGGAGCCCGCACCCAGCGCCACCGCCACGCACGAAAGTAGCATCAACCGCCGCATGCCCAGTCTCCCTGTCGCGTTGCAGGGAGCCTAACCCCCCGCATGAGGCGGCGGCAATCCGCGACAGGAAGGAAGCATGTTCTTTTTTGAAAAAAAGAACCAAAAAACTTTCATTCATTTGGGCGGGGTGGTGGCGCCACCCCGCCCTAATAACCAAAAGTCTTTTTGCTTCTTTTTCTTCAGAAAAAGAAGATTCTTACTTCTTCTTCGCCTTCGGTGCCGCCACCGGCGCTGCCCCTTCCAGCGCCCGCAGCCGCTGCGCCCGCTCGGTCCCGGCCGTCACGATCATCCCATGATCGCTCCCGGCCAGCACCATCAGCGCACCGCGCTGCATGTAGTGCTGCATCCACTGGTCATCGCCGATGCCCCCGGTGCCCAGCAGCTTGCCGTTCTTCTTGCAGGCCGCGCCCACCTTTTCATACGCCGCCTGCACCTTGGGATGCCCCCACTGGCCCGGAATGCCCATGGTGCTGGTGAGGTCGGAGGTGCCGATCATCAGCACGTCGATCCCCTTCACCGCCGCGATCTCGTCCACGTTCGCCACGGCCTCTTCCGTCTCGATCATGGCGCAGATCAGGTTCTCCCGGTTCAGGATCGCCTGTGCCTCGCCCATCGGCGGACCGCCGTAATAGAACGCCGCCGGCGGCGCGCCCCAGCTGCGCTTGCCCAGCGGCGGGAACAGGAACGCATCGGCCACGCGGCGCGCCATCTCCGGCGTATCCACATGCGGGATCACCAGCCCCATCGCCCCGTTGTCCAGCGCCCGCGTGCCCTCGTCCAGCGCATCCACGCACACCCGCACGATCGGCGTGATCCCCAGCGGCAACGCGGCGAGGCACATCTGCGAAACCTCCTGCGTGGTGAACGCCCCGTGCTCCGCATCGATGAACAGCCAGTCGTATCCCATCGCCACGCCCAGCATGGCGGCCGACACGCTGCGCAGATGGAACGGGCAGAACCCGAGGGCCAGCTTGCCTTGCTTCAGCCGCTTCAGCGTCGGGTTCGGGATCATCGGGTATTTCGGCGCACTGGCCATGGCAGAAGCCTCCTCGATTGTTGCACCCACGCCAGCACTGGCCGCCACGCCGTGTCAATCGCTTGCACGCGCCGCCCCGCGCGCCCAGAATCAAGCGCGGGAGACACCAGGAGGCACCAGCATGAGCCAGTCAGGCCTGACCACCAGCTACGTCAGTGGCGCCAGCACCGTGCCCCTCATTGGCGACACCATCGGCCAGCATTTCGACAAGACAGTTGCGAAATGGCCCAACCGCGAAGCCCTCATCGCCCGCCAGCAAGGCATCCGCTGGACCTGGCAGCAATTCGCCGAAAAGGTGGATGCCTTCGCCGCCGGCCTCGTCGCCCTGGGCCTGGAACCCGGCGAGCGCATCGGCATCTGGTCCCCCAACAACGCCGAATGGGCCATCACCCAGTTCGCCACCGCCAAGGCCGGCCTGGTCCTCGTCAACATCAACCCGGCCTACCGCCTGTCCGAACTCGAATACGCGCTGAACAAAGTCGGCTGCAAAGCCCTCGTCACCGCCACCACCTTCAAGACCTCGGACTATGCCGGCATGCTCACCACCCTGCTGCCGGAGCTGAACACCGCACTCCCCGGCCAGCTCATGGCCAAGAAGTCGCCGAAGCTCGCCATCGTCATCCAGATCGGCGCGAAAACGATTGCCGGCGCCTTCCCCTTCGAGGACATCCCCGCCATGGGCGGCGCCGCCGAGCGCGCCAAACTCGCCACCCTGGCCGGCCAGCTCCAGTTCGACGACCCGATCAACATCCAGTTCACCTCGGGCACCACCGGCGCCCCGAAAGGCGCCACCCTCACCCACCACAACATCCTCAACAACGGCTTCTTCACCGCCGAGACGATGAAGCTGACGGAGCAGGACAAGCTCTGCATCCCCGTGCCGCTCTACCACTGTTTCGGCATGGTTATGGGCAACCTGGGCTGCGTCACCCACGGGTCCGCCATGGTCTATCCCGGCGAGGGCTTCGACCCCCTCGTCACGCTGGAGACCATCCAGGCCGAGAAATGCACCGCCCTCTACGGCGTCCCCACCATGTTCATCGCCCAGATGGACCACCCCCGCTTCAAGGAGTTCGACGTCTCCACCCTGCGCACCGGCATCATGGCCGGCTCGCCATGCCCCATCGAGGTCATGCGCCGCGCCATGGCGCTGATGAACCTCAACGACATCACCATCGCCTACGGCATGACGGAAACCAGCCCTGTCAGTTTCCAGACCGGCCTCGAAGACCCCATCGAACGCCGCGTCGCCACCGTCGGCCGCATCCACCCCCACCTCGAATGCAAGATCGTCGACCAGGAGGGCAGGGTGGTTCCCCCCGGCACCCCCGGCGAACTCTGCACCCGCGGCTACTCCGTCATGCGCGGCTACTGGGGCGACGAGGAACGCACCCGGGAAGCCATCGACGAAGCCCGCTGGATGCACACCGGCGACCTCGCCACCATCGACACGGAGGGCTACTGCGCCATCGTGGGCCGCATCAAAGACATGGTCATCCGCGGCGGCGAGAACGTGTACCCGCGCGAAATCGAGGAATTCCTCTACCGCCACCCCAAAATAGCGGACGTCCAGGTCTTCGGCGTGCCAGACCAGAAATTCGGCGAGGAACTCTGCGCCTGGGTCAAACTCCGCGAAGGCGAAACCCTCACCGAAGAAGACGTCCGCGACTTCTGCCGCGGCCAGATCGCCCACTACAAGATCCCGCGCTACGTCCGCTTCGTCGCCGATTTCCCCATGACCGTCACCGGCAAGATGCAGAAATTCATCATGCGCGAGGCGATGGTGAAGGAGCTCTCCTGAACCCCCCGTAGGGTGCAATGCCCCTTCGGCATTGCACCAC
>CAMDAM010000270.1 GCA_945888575.1 Asaia bogorensis
GGCAGTTGGCACACTGCACCCACAGGTTCTGCGGCACATCCCGCTGCCCCAGCAGGGTGCGGATCTTCGGCCGGACGAATTCCGTGAGCCAGTTCATCGCATCCGCTCCTTCAGGCCGGAACGCGCGCCCCGCGCACGCCGGCGGCCAACGCCTTCACCTGCGCCAGGATGCGCGCCACCGTATCCGGCTTCGGCTTGCCCCCATTGGCTTCCAGGTCCTGCTTCATCGTATCGATCAGCGCAGAGGCCACCACGGCACCATCGGCATGCTTCACCGCATTGGCCGCCTGCTCCGGGGAGCGCACGCCGAACCCAATGGCGATCGGCAGATTCGTCACCTTGCGGATCCGAGGAATCGCCTCCGCCAGCTCATCCCCGCTCGCCGTGCGCGTGCCGGTGATGCCGGTGATCGACACATAGTACACGAAGCCGGAGGAGCCGTTCAGCACCAGCGGCAGCCGGTCCTCATCCGTCGTCGGCGCCACCAGGCGAATGATGTCGAGCCCGTTCGCCGCCGCATGCGGCAGCACCAGGTCGGCCTCCTCGCTCGGCAGGTCCACGATGATCAGCCCGTCCACGCCCGACTTCGCCCCATCGGCGCAGAACGCCTCCACGCCATACGAAAGGATCGGGTTCAGATACCCCATCAGGATGATCGGCGTCTCGTCGTCGTCCTGCCGGAACGCCCGCACCATCGCCAGCGTGTTCTTCATGTTGGCCCCGGCATCCAGCGCACGGCGCCCGGCCAGCTGGATGGTCGGCCCATCGGCCATCGGGTCGGTGAACGGGCAGCCGATCTCGATCAGGTCGGCCCCGGCCCCCGGCATGCCCTTCAGCAGCGCCAGGGAGGTCGCCTCGTCCGGGTCCCACGCCTCCACGAAGGGAATCAGCGCGCCGCGGCCCTCGGCCTTCAGCTTGGCAAATCGTGCGGCAATACGGCTCAAAGCTTCACTCCCAGCGCCTCGGCCACCGTGAAGATGTCCTTGTCCCCGCGCCCGCACAGATTCATCAGGATGATCGCATCCTTGTCCATCGTCGGCGCCATCTTGGCCACGTGCGCCAACGCATGCGCCGGCTCCAGCGCCGGGATGATACCCTCGGTGCGCGTGCACAGCTGGAACGCGTCCAGCGCCTCCTGGTCGGTCGCCGCCACGTATTCCACGCGCTTGATCTCATGCAGCCAGGAATGCTCCGGCCCAATGCCGGGATAATCCAGCCCGGCTGAGATCGAATGCGCCTCCTGGATCTGCCCGTCCTCATCCTGCAGCAGATACGTCCGGTTGCCGTGCAGCACCCCAGGCCGCCCACGGCTCAGCGAAGCCGCATGCTGGAACGTATCCAGCCCATGCCCCGCCGCTTCCACCCCGATCAGCCGCACGGAGGGATCATCCAGGAACGGATGGAACAGCCCCATGGCGTTGGAACCACCGCCGATCGCCGCCACGCAGGCATCCGGCAGCCGCCCTTCCTGCTCCTGCATCTGCGCCTTGGCCTCGATGCCGATCACGCTCTGGAAATCGCGCACCATCATCGGATACGGGTGCGGCCCGGCCACCGTGCCGATGATGTAGAACGTGTCCCGCACATTCGCGACCCAGTCGCGCAGCGCCTCGGTCATCGCATCCTTCAGCGTGGAGGCGCCCGACGTCACCGGCACCACCTCGGCGCCCAGCAGCTTCATCCGGAACACGTTCGGCGCCTGCCGCGCCACGTCCACCGCGCCCATGTACACGGTGCACGGCAACCCGAACAACGCGCACACCGTGGCCGTGGCCACGCCATGCTGCCCTGCGCCCGTCTCGGCGATGATCCGCGTCTTGCCCATGCGCTTGGCAAGCAGGATCTGCCCCATGCACGAGTTGATCTTGTGCGCGCCGGTATGGTTCAGCTCGTCGCGCTTGAAATACACCTTCGCGCCGCCGAGCTTCTCCGTCAGCCGCTCGGCGAACCACAGCGGGCTCGGCCGGCCCACGTAATCCTTAAGGTAGCGGTCCAGCTCCGGCTGGAAGGCCGGATCGGCCTTGGCCGCGTTGTAGGCCGCCTCCACCTCCAGGATCAGCGGCATCAACGTCTCGGCCACGAACCGCCCGCCGAACTCGCCAAAGCGACCCCGAGCGTCCGGACCATTGCGCAGCGAGTTCGCGCCGAAGCGCGGGGTGGGTGCGTTCAAAGCAACGTGCCTCCAGTCAACGCGCCGTCATAGCGCAGCGCTGGAAGGCAAGGAAGGCCAGGGGCAGAGCCCGTGGCTCCTCCCTTCCCGAACTCTGGAACATCCCATGGATCTTGCTGGCAAGGCTGGACGTCTCTGGCGCCGCAGCCGGAACGCCATCGCTTGTCATCATGGCGGCCAGATCGCCGACGAGTTCCACGTGAAATCCCCCGCCCTCTGGCGATGGGGTGTTGATGACCTTGTCGATCAAGGTGCGTACGTCGTCGCGAGCTTCGGTATCGAAGGGCCGTTCCAGGTCGCGCCGCTAGGTCGCCATCCGTTCGCGGCAGTGCTGGCCGGTGTAAGACGATTGGTGTCCGCCAGGAATTTGAGCCGGTGGCGGTAGCCTGTGATGATTGAGTTCAACGTCGCGGGGCGCACGCGGGACAGACTGCGCTTGCTTCGTGCGCGTGCTCAATCACCGAAGCCGGATCGGCGCCGGTCGTGGCGGCGTCGTCCATGCCGAAGACCAGCGGCCGGGTGGCTTGATTCGGGGCGTCGATCCTTTCGAAATTCCTTGGAGCCAAGCGGCGGCGGTGATGTCGCCCACTTCTTTGCGACCCCGCCGACCGAGCGCGCGGGTCAGCCCCGCGCCTGCTGCAGCGGCCGGCCATCCATGCCCTGGGCGGGCAGGCCGAGATGGGTCAACACGGTCGGCGCGAGGTCCACCGCGCTGGTGCCGACATGGCACAGCCCGCCGGGGGTGAAGCCGGGGCCGGCGACCATCAGGAACGGCATCTGTTCGTATTGGCCGAGCCCGCCATGCTGGCCGCAGCCCAGCCGGTCCGGCTTGCCGCCGCGCGGCTTGGCCACCAGCGCGCTGCCGGGGGCGCCGTGTTCGTTGGGCGCGTCGGTGCTGCGCATCACCACTGCGAAGGCCAGCGCATTGGCGTGGGACTGGCCCACCGCGGCCAGGCCGTCGCCCGACAGCGCCTGGCCGGCCCAGTCCTGCGCCGCCAGGAAGCGGCCCAGCGCCTCCCGCCGGGCGGCATGGTCGGGGTGCAGGTAGATGAGGCAGGAGGTGCCGTTGGAGACCGTGACCACGTCGTTGCTGTCCTCGGCGTCTTTCAGCCCCGCCGCCACCAGCGCGGCGTCCACATCCACCACGCCCACCACCGTCTCGTGGCCGTGGTCGGAGGCAGCGACCAGCAGGGCCTCGGGGTCGTCGGCCAGCGCATCCATCACCAGGCCGGCATTGCGGTCGGCCTCGGCGAGCACGCGCAGCATCTCCGGGTGGCCCACGCCCACCTCGTGCTGGATGTGGTCCGGCTCGCCGAGCCACAGGATCGAAAGCGGCGCGCGGCGCGGCAGCACCTCGGCGACGAAGCGTTCGGTCATCGCGCGGTCACCGGCGGCATCCAGCGCCACCTGCAGCGGGTCGGCCACCGGCACCCGGCCGGGGCCGAAGGAGCCGGCGCGGTGGTACACATGGCCCCAGCCATCGGGATCATGCGCATAGGCGGCACCGGGGGAGACGTTGCTGAAGATCCAGGCGCCGCCATGCGGGGCCAGGCGCTGGGCCAGGGTGGGCATGGCGAGCGAGCTGCCGGTCACGCGGCGCTTGTGCTGCAGGAAATCCGGCAGGCCGGCGTCATGCGCCACCAGCGTTCCCGCTTCCATCAGGGCGAAGGAATTGCCCTGCATGCCGTGCCGGTTGGGGAAACAGCCGGTGGCCAGCGAGGAGGACACCACGCGGGTGGCGGAGGGAAACACCGAGCGGTGCGCGGCGAAGCGCTCCGCCTGCTGCGCGAAGGCGTGCAGCCGGGGCGTGGTGGCCTCGGTGACGAAATCGCGGCGGAGCCCATCCAGAACAACGATGACGGCGCGGCGCATGGCGGTGCTCCCCTTCAGGCCTGGATCGCGCGGGCGATGCGGCCGGTCTCTGCCAGGCTCGCCTCCAGCTCCGTGTCGTAGCGCCCGGCCAGTTCCAGCACCGCGGCACTGCCGGGGCGGATCGGCAGGTCGGCCAGCAGCTCGGCATAGGGCACCGTGCCCCAGCCGATCGGCAGGTGCAGGTCGCCCATGCCGTAGGCCACGTGCTCGTCGTCGGTGGCGTCCACATAGGTGATCGGCATGCCGCAATTATCCGTCACGTGCAGGTGGCCGACGAAGGGGGCGAATGCGCGCACCGCGTCGAGGTAGTCGAAGCCCAGCCGGCCGGCGGCCAGCCAGCCATGGCCGAAATCCAGCGTGCCGCATACGGCGGGGTGGGCGATGGCGTCGATCTGGGCGGCCAGCGCGCGCGGGTCGAGCGCGTAGCTGGTCATGGTGCCGGCCATCATGTTGCGGTTGGGGTTGAGGTTCTCCATCGCGATCACCTGGCCGCCCTGGCCCGCGAGGTCGGCCGCGCGCAGCACCGCGTCGCGCTCCACCTCCAGCAGGCGCTTGCGGGCGGCGAGGTCGGCCTGCGGATGCACGCGGCCGGGATGGATCACCACGGCGCGGGCGCCGATGCGCGCGGCGAAGCGCAGGGAGCTGGCGAGCACAGCTTCGTGCAGATCGAGATGGGTTTCGTCCATCAGGTTGATGGCGATCGGCGCGTGCACGGAGAACGAGAGCCGATAGCCGGCGCAGATGCGCGCGATGGCCTCCACCCGCGGCGCGTTGTCCCGCCCGGCGATGGTGATGTGCAGCGCGGTGGCAGACAGCTCGGCATGGGTGCCGCCGGCGGTGGCCAGCCGGTCCAGCCGCGCATCGAGGGTGGCGCAGTTGCCACCCACGGAAACGCCGATGCCTGCGACGGGAGATTCGGTCATGGAACGGTCCTTATCGGTCGGAAGAGCGTGGGGCTATCGGTCGGTGAGCATGGGGTCCAGGCGGTCGCGCAGCCAGTCGCCGAACAGGCTCATGGACAGCGTAGTGAGGAAGATCACCAGGCCGGGCAGCACCGCGATCCACCAGGCGTTGAGCAGCAGCGACCGCCCGCTGCCGAGCAGCAGGCCGAGGCTGGTGAGCGGTGGCTGGATGCCGAGGCCGAGGAAGGAGAGCGAGGTCTCCAGCAGGATGGTGCCAGGGAAGTTCAGTGTCATCTGCACCACCAGCGCGCTGGCGATGTTGGGCAGGATGTGCCCGGCATAGGTGCGCACCGGCCCCGCGCCCAGCGTGCGGATGGCCACGGCATAGCCGCTCTCCTGCGCCGAGAGCACCAGGCCGCGCGCCAGCCTGGCATAGCGTTCCCAGCCGTCGAGCCCGACGATGATCACGAACAACACGAAGGAATTGCCGAAGAAGGCCAGCACGGCCAGGGCCAGGATGATGAACGGGATGGCGGCCTGCACATCCACCATCATCATGATCCCTTCCTCTACCCAGCCACGCCGCGCGGCGGCGACGATGCCGAGCACGGTGCCGACAACGGCGCCGATCAGCGTGCCCAGCACGGCGATCAGGATCGAGAAGCGGATGCCGTAGATCAGGCGCGACAGCATGTCCCGCCCGATCGCATCGGTGCCCAGCGGATAGGCCCAGCTGCCGCCCCAGAACATCGGCGGCTGTAGCCGGGCGCGCAGGTTCTGGGCGGCGTAGTGGGTGGGGGAGATCAGGTCGGCCAGGATCGCCACCGCCACCATCAGCAGGATCCAGCCCAGCGCCAGCACGATCGCCGGCGGCATGCGCCAGCGCGGCGCCGCGGCAGGCAGCGTGGTGGCACTCATTGCCGCTGATCCCGGATGCGCGGATCGAGCAGGCCGTAGGCGAGGTCCACGAGGTAGTTGGCCGTGACCATGGTTGCGGCCACCAGCAGCACGATGGCCTGCACCACGGCGAGGTCGCGGCCAGACACGGCGCTGACCAGCAGCCGGCCGACGCCGGGCCAGGCGAACACCGTTTCCGTCACCAGCGCGCCGCCGATCAGCCCGCCGATCTGGAAGCCCACCACCGTTACCACCGGGATCGCCGCGTTCGGCAGGGCGTGGCGGCGCAGTGCGTAGGCGGCCGTGGCGCCCTTGCCGTGCGCGGTGCGCAGGAAGGGCTGGCCCATCACCTCCAGCATCGCCGTGCGGGTGAAGCGTGCCAGCGTGCCGGCGGCGGCGGTGCCCAGGGTGAGCACCGGCATCACCATGTGCTGCCAGGTCTCGCTGCCGGAACTGGGCAGCCAGCGCAGCTGCATGGCGAACAGCAGGATCATCAGGATGCCAAGGAAGAAATGCGGCGTGGAGAAGCCGAACACCGCGAACCCCATCACCGCGCGATCCACCGCCGTGTTGCGCCGCAGCGCCGCCACGATGCCCAGCGGCACGCCCAGCAGCACCGCCAGCGCGAAGGTGGCGCCGCCCAGGCGCAGCGTCGCCGGCACGCGCTCCATCACCACGCCCAGCGCATCGCGGTTGTCGGCGAACGATCGACCGAGATCGCCCTGCACCACGGCGGCGAGATAGCGCAGGTACTGCTCCGGCAGCGGGGCATCGAGCCCCCAGCGCGCGCGATATTCCGCCACGGTGGCCGGCGGCGTGTTCTCCGGCAGCAGGGTCTCGGCCGGGTCGCCGGACAGGCGCAGCACCACGAACACAACGGTCACGCAGAGCAGCACCGTCAGCAGGGCGCGGAAGGTCTTGACCAGGAGCAGGGTCAGCATGGTGCCTCCGCCAGGTGGCAGGCCACCACATGGCCGGGCGCCAGCTCCCGCGGGGCCGGGGCTTCCGCGGCGCAGCGCGGCACGGCGCGCGGGCAGCGCGGATGGAAGCGGCAACCGTCGGGCGGGTCCAGCGGGCTGGGCGGCTCGCCCGTGAGCAAGGTGCGCGGGCGGCGCAGGCGCGGGTCGTCCACCGGCACTGCGGCCAGCAGCGCCTGGGTGTAGGGGTGCAGCGGGGTGGCATAGAGCGAGGCGCGCGGCGCCTGCTCCACGATGGTGCCGAGATACATCACCGCCACCCGGTCGCACACCTGCCGCACCACGCGCAGGTCGTGGGAGATGAACAGGCAGGCCAGCCCGCGCTCGCGCCGCAGCGCCTGCAGCAGCGCCACCACCTGGGCCTGCAC
>CAMDAM010000271.1 GCA_945888575.1 Asaia bogorensis
CCGGCCCGCAGGTGCCCCACCACTTCCGCCCAACAGGCGGGATCGCTCAGCTTGCGCACCACCCGCGCCTTGCGCCGCAGGCGGCTCGCGTCGGCCTGCGCCCGCATCGCACAATACACACCCTGCACCGTGCCGCGGTTCAACTCCCGGCTGATCGTGCTGGCGGACCGGCCAAGTCGCACACCGATCGCACGAACGCCTTCGCCGCGCTCGCGCCAAAGCTGGATCGAGACCCGCTCGGAAAGGTTCAACTCGTGATGCCCGACCATCCCAACCTCCAGTACAACGCAAACATCAAAGGCGTTGCACCTGGAGTTGGAAACCGCCGTCTTTTTGCTTCTTTTTCTCCAGAAAAAGAAGAATCCTTCCTTCCCTGTTGGCGCGGCCAAACACCCCCGGTAAACTCCGTCTCAAACAGGAGCGCCCAGCCATGTCCGACCTGCCCCGCCACGTGGATGTCCATGAGGAAGGCCCGCGCGAGGGCTTCCAGATCGAGCCCGGCCCGATCCCCACCGCCGACAAGATCAAGCTGATCGAGGCGCTGGCCGAAACCGGCCTGCACCACATCCAGGCCTGCTCCTTCGTCAACACCCGCCTCGTGCCGGGCTGGGCGGATGCCGAAGCCGTGGTGGAAGGCTTCAAGCCCAAGCCGGGCGTGGACTACACCGCGCTCTGGTTCAATTCGAACGGCCTGGAACGCGCGCTCGCCTACCGCGAAAAGCTGACCATGACCGGCTCCATCTCGCTGACGGCCAGCGAGGGCTTCACCCGCAAGAACCTCAACCGCAGCCATGAGGAAAACCTGGCGGCGATGCGCAAGCAGACAGCGCTGCATCTCTCCCACGGCATCGCGGTGAAGCGCATCGGCGTCATGGCCGCCTTCGGCTGCAACTACCAGGGCGACATCTCGCCGGAGCAGGTGGTCAAAACCCTGGAAGACGGCATGGCCATCGCCGCCGAAGCCGGGGCGAAGATCGAGTTCTTCTCCTTGGCCGATACCATGGGCTGGGCCATCCCGCCGCGGATCGAGCGGGTGATCGGCAAAGTGCGCTCGAAGTGGCCGGAGATGCGGATCGGGCTGCATCTGCACGACACGCGCGGCCAGGCGGTGGCCAACGCGCATGCGGCGCTGAAGATGGGCATCGACCAGTTCGACAGCACCGTGGGCGGCCTCGGCGGTTGCCCCTTCGCGGGGCAGAAGGGCGCGGCCGGCAACATCTGCACGGAGGAACTGGTGCTGCTCTGTGAGGAGATGGGCATCGAGACCGGCGTCGATCTCGATGCGCTGATCGAGGTCGGCCGCATGGCCGAGGAGATCGTCGGCCACGTGCTGCCCAGCGAGTTGATCCACGCCGGCTCGCTCGGCGCCTTCCGGCGCGTGGCCGCCGAATGACGGTATCGGCCCGGCCCCTTGCGGGCCTTCGGGTGCTGGAGTTCAGCCACACCATCATGGGCCCCACGGCGGGCCTGGTGCTGGCTGACCTCGGGGCCGACGTGGTGAAGGTGGAGCCGGCGCCGAACGGGGACCACACCCGCGGCCTCGGCGGATTTGCCGCGGGGTTCTTCGCCGCCTTCAACCGCAACAAGCGCAGCATCGCGGTGGATCTGAAGCAGGCGGAAGGCCAGGCCACGATCCACCGCCTGGTCGAACGCGCCGACATCGTGCTGGAGAATTACGGGCCGGGCACGATGGAGAAGCTCGGCTGCGGCTATGAGGCACTGGCGGCGCGTAACCCGCGGCTGATCTACCTGGCGCTGAAGGGATATCTCGCGGGGCCCTACGCGCATCGCCCGGCACTGGATGAGGTGGTGCAGTTCCATGTCGGCCTCGCCCACATGACCGGTCCCTATGGGCGGCCGCTGCGGGCGGGGGCTTCGGTGATCGACATCCTTGGCGCGGTGTTCGGCGTGGTGGCGGTGCAGGCGGCGTTGCGGGAGCGGGATGCGACGGGCAAGGGGCAGCGGGTTTCGAGCGCGTTGTTCGAGAGTGCGGCGTTCCTGATGGCCTCCCACATGGCGGGGATCGCCATCACCGGCGAGGACATGCCGCCGATGCCGGAGCGGCGCGGGGCCTGGGCGATCTATGAGGTGTTCCCCACCAGCGACGGGCAGTTGTTCATCGGCGTGACCAGCGACCAGCAATGGGCAAGGTTCACGGAGGAGTTCAGCCTGCAGGCACTGGCCGCCGATCCGCGGCTGGCGACCAACGTGATGCGGGTGACGGAGCGCGGCTGGCTGGTGCCGGAATTGAAGACGGTGGTGGCGCAGCTGACGACCGCCGAGGTGGCAGCACGGCTGGAGCGGTGCGGTGTGTCGTGGGCGCCGGTTGGCAAGCCTGGCGACCTGTTCGAGGACGCGCACCTGCTCGCCACCGGCGGGTTGCTCGATGTGTTCGTCAGCCGCATCGGCGGCGAAAGCGGCGTGAAGGCGGGCATTCCCGCGCTGCCGATGGAGTTCGGCGCGGAGCGGGCGCGCGGCACGTTGCAGCGCCAGCCGCCGCGGGTGGGGGAACACAACGCGGAGGTGCTGGGCGAGGCCGGGTTCTCCGCCGCGGAGATCGCGGCGTTGGCGGGGAAGGGTGTGCTGGTCAGCGCTTGAGGATGCTGCCCAGCAGGCCGCGAACGACGCTGCCGCCGAGGGAGCGGGCGGCGGATTTGGCGAAGGCTTGGGCGATGCCCTCCCGCCTGCCGTCGCCCAGAAGCATGGCCATCAGCGGATCCTGCTGCGGCGCCGGCGCGCGGCGGGCTGGGGGTTCGTAGGGGGCGCGGCTGGGCGGTGGGGCGGTGGCGGCGCCCCAGGGGGAGGCGCTCATGGTGCCCCAGGGGTTGGAGGGGTCGAAGGCGACGGGGCGGGGCGCGGCGTCGGCGACGGTGTGGGCGCGGCCGTTGAGCATCTCGTAGGCGGAGTCGCGATCGAGGGCCTGTTCGTAGCGGCCGGCGAGGGGGGAGCGTTGCATGAGTTCGGCGCGCTCTTCTGGCGTGACGGGGCCGATGCGGCCGCGGGGTGGGGCGACCTTGGCGCGTTGGACGATGCCGGGGATGCCTTTGCCATCGAGCAGGGAGACGAGGGCTTCGCCGACTTCGAGTTCGGTGATGGCGCTTGAGACGTTGAGGCGGGGGTTGGGGCGGAAGGTTTCGGCGGCGGCGCGGACGGCTTTCTGGTCGGCGGGGGTGAAGGCGCGGAGCGCGTGCTGGACGCGGTTGCCGAGTTGGGCGAGGACGGTTTGCGGCAGGTCGAGCGGGTTCTGGGTGACGAAGTAGATGCCGACGCCCTTGCTGCGGATGAGGCGGACGACTTGTTCGACCTTTTCGACGAGAGCCTTGGGGGCGTCGTTGAAGAGGAGGTGGGCTTCGTCGAAGAAGAAGACGAGCTTGGGTTTTTCCATGTCGCCGACTTCGGGGAGTTCCTCGAAGAGTTCCGAGAGCAGCCATAGCAGGAAGGTGGCGTAGAGGCGGGGCGCGTGGATGAGCTTGTCGGCAGCCAGGACGTTGATGGCGCCGCGGCCGTCTGGCGTGAGGAGCATGAGATCGGACAGTTCGAGGGCGGGTTCGCCGAAGAAGGTTTCGCCGCCTTGTTGATCGAGCATGAGCAGCTTGCGCTGAATGGTGCCGACGCTGGCCTTGCTGACGTTGCCGTATTCGGTGCCGAGTTCGCTGGCGCGTTCGGCGACGTGGCCGAGGACGGCGCGGAGGTCCTTGAAATCGAGCAATAGCAGGCCTTCGTCGTCGGCCAGGGCGAAGGCGATGTTGAGGACGCCTTCCTGGGCTTCGGTGAGGTCCAGCATTCTGGCCAGGAGGGTGGGGCCCATTTCGGCGATGGTGGCGCGGATGGGGTGGCCTTGCTGGCCGAAGACATCCCAGAAGACGACGGGGGAGGCGCGGTAGGCGAAATCCGTCACGCCCAGCTTGGCGGCGCGGGATTCGAGTTTTGGGTTCGGCTTGCCGGGCATGGCGATGCCGGAGAGGTCGCCCTTGATATCCGCGCAGACGACGGGGACGCCGGCGGCGGAGAAGGCTTCGGCCATCACTTGCAGGGTGATGGTTTTGCCGGTGCCGGTGGCGCCGGCGATGAGGCCGTGGCGGTTGGCGGTGGGCAGATGGAGCAGGCAGGGCAAGTCGCCGGCGGCGATGAGGATATCGGTCATTGGGGCCTCCCGATGGGAGGATTTGCGGCATTGGGGGGCGGTTGGCGAGGGGATTCGCGCGGTAATTTCGATAGTGGAATGATTGAGTCGCGGGTTGGCGTGGTGGGTCAGGCGCCTTTTCCGAATCTTCGGCGGTTGTAGCGGGCGAAGGCGAGGACGTTGCGGGGGATGGGGCGGTCGGTGGGGAGGACGCCCTGCGGGGCGGGGGGCCTGGGGCGCGGCTTGCGGATGCGCGGCGGGCGCGGGGGGCCCTGAAACTGGAGGGGGTTGGGCAGGTCGAGGGCGAGGAGGCGGGTGGGGCCGCGCAGGATGCGGGCGAAGGCGGCGCGGGCCTGGGCGGGGGCGCGGGAGAGGATGGCCTGGGTGCCGGGATCGTTGAGGAGGTGGGTGAGCTGGCTGGCGTGGGCGCGGACGTGGTGATCGGTGACGTGGCCGAGCCAGCCGGGGCGGCGGGGGAGATAGGGGGACGGGCCGCGTGCGCGGGACGGGCGGGGGGTGTGCGGGCGCGGGGGCTGCCAGGTGCCTTCGGCGAGGCGGTGCAGGAGGGCGGCCAAGCGGGCGTGCGCGCGGGCGAGGCGGGTGCGGGCCAGGAGGAGGCGGGCCATCAGCAGCGGCGCCGGGGTGAGGATGGCGAGATGGGGGGTGTTGGGCAGGAGGTTGGCGAAGGTGGCGATGGCGAGGAAGAGGGGGCGGAAGACGGATTCCAGGCGCGCGATCAAATCCAGCCCCGGGTGGGGTGGGTGGTCGTGTGCAACCGGTACGGGGTTGTGCCATGCCCATGTCATGGTTGGGAATATACGCCCAGCGATGGCCGATGGCAATAGGTAGTTAGAAAAAATTTCCTTACCGGGAGATTGCCAGATTCTTAAGCAAGACATTACATTCAGCCATTCGACGCCGGAATGGTCGAGCGGAATTGTCGTTGGAAGGCAGGGGCTTGCGCGCTCGCCTGGCGAAACCCGCAGAGGTTTCCGGCGGGGCGATCATAGGGAGACGGCGTTTCAGATGACTTCGATCTTGAGGGCGGTGGTTTTTGCCGTGCCGCTGATTTTGGCTGGGCTGGTGCCGGGCGGAGCGCAGGCGCAGATGGCGTTGACGCCGGCGGCGGCGACCGCGGGTTGGGGGCTGAGCATTTTCGCCAGCGGGTTCGCGACCACGAGCGTTCCGTGCTGCGGGCCGCTGGGCATCGAGTTTCCGGCCAGCGGCGGCGTGCTGGTGACGAACTACACCGGCCAGATCTACCGCTTCGCGACCAATGCGGACAACCAGACGCCCGCGAATGCGACGGTGGGGCATACATTCGGCGCCAACCAGCCGGCGGACCTGGCGATTGCGGGCGGGCAGGTGTTCATGACGAACCAGGGCGGCAACGCGATCGAGAAGCTGAGCGACCTGGGCGCACACCAGGGAACGCTGGCGATGAGCCAGACGCTGAGCCTGCCGACCGGGCTGGCCACCAACCCGGTGACACAGCATCTGTATGTGAGCGCGGTCGGCTCCAATGCCGGCATTTATGACGTGGACCCGTCGAACGGGGCCACCACGCTGCTGGCGACCGGGCTGTTCGACGGCATGACGGTGAGCGCGGATGGCCGGAAGCTGTATGCGGCGGATTTCGACGGGGTGGTGGAGTTCTCCACCGGGGTGAACGGGGCGCCGGCCTTTGCGCAGGCGAACCGGTACGACCTGAACGACAGCGTGGACGGCACCGCGCTGGGGGTGGGCGACCTGGCCGGCTTCCTGGTGGCGAACACGAACAGCGGCAATGTGTATCTGGTGGAGATGGCGACGGGCACGCCGACGCTGCTGGCGAGCGGCGGATCGCGCGGGGATTTCGCGCAGGTGGACCCGAACGGGACGCTGCTGGTGACGCAGACGGACCGCATCCTGCGGCTGACGGCGCCGGTGGGGAGCGGGTTCGAGACGACCGCCACGCCGGAGCCCGGGACGATGGCGGTGCTTGGGATGGGGGTGGTTGGGCTGATGGCGGCGCGGCGGCGGCGGGCTGGGTGACCGGCGGGTTTCTGCGCTGAGACGGAAGGCCACCGGGTTTTGTGCCCGGTGGCCTTTTACTTTGGGGGGGATCGCGCGGTGGGGTGGGCAAGAGCCCCCCTCCGGCTCCCCCCTGCGAAGGGCAGGGGGGAGAGAAGGAAGAATGGGAGGGGTTAGGCCGGGACGGCTTCGCGGGTGAGGTCGGGGGCGATTTCGGACATAAAGAGGCGCAGGGCGCGCTGGGAGAATTCGGCGGGCATGGGGCCGGTGCGGAAGCGGATGATGCAGCCGCCGATGCCGGTGGCGGCGAGGGAGGTGAAATCCTCCCGCACCGTGTCCGGCGCGCCGCAGAGGACGGGCGGGGTGGATTTGGAGGATTGCTCGGCGACGCGGGCTTCGAAGGCGGTGGATTGGGCTGCCCGGTATTGTTGCATCTGCCTGAAATAGGGCAGGCCGACGTCGTTGGCTTCGGCATCGGTGGGGGCGAGGATGACGGTGCGGGCGACCCAGCATTGGGAGATGGCGTGGTCGATCTGCTGGGTGGTGAAGCCGGCTTCGCTGGCAGCTTCGCGGTAGACGGCGATGTTGCGGGCGGCGCCTTTCGCGGTGGCGGCGGCCATGAGGACGGGGCGGCCCTGGCGCGCCTGGGCGGCGAGCGAGGCTTCGGAGGCGACGGAGCGCAGGATCTGCGGGTGGGGCTTGGTGTAGGGGCGGGGGCGGAGCATCGGGATATCGAAGTTCCAGTAGGTGCCCTGGTGGCTGACCTTTTCGCCGTTCCAGCATTTGAGGAGGATCTGCTCGATCTCCTCGAAGCGATCCTGGGCGGTGGCGGGGTCGATCTGGTAGCCGGCGTATTCGTGCAGGTTGACCATGGAGCCGCGGCCGAGGCCGACGATGAGGCGGCCGTTGCTGAGGTTGTCGATCAGCGAGAGCTGCTCGGCCATGCGCAGCGGGTGGTAGAGCGAGGTTTGCAGGACGGCGAAGCCGATCTTGATGCGCTTGGTGGCCATGGCCAGGGCGGCGGCGAAGGCGGGTGG
>CAMDAM010000272.1 GCA_945888575.1 Asaia bogorensis
GAGATGGCCGCGATCTTCGGCGCCATGGGCTTCGCCATCGCCGAGGGGCCGGATATCGAGGATGACTGGCGCAATTTCGGTGCGCTGAACATTCCGGCGCATCATCCGGCGCGGCAGGACATGGACACGTTCTATGTGCCGGGCATCGATGCCGAGGGGCGGCAGAGGGTGCTGCGCACGCATACCTCGCCGGTGCAGGTGCGGACGATGCTGAACCAGGCGCCGCCGATCCGGGTGATCGTGCCCGGGCGCACCTATCGCGCCGACCACGATGCCACGCACTCGCCGATGTTCCACCAGGTGGAGGGGCTGGTGATCGATCGCGGGATCACGCTCGGGCACCTCAAGGGCTGCCTGATCGACTTCCTGCGGGCGTTCTTTGGCATCACCACGCTGCCGGTGCGGTTTCGGTCTTCCTACTTCCCGTTCACCGAGCCCTCGATGGAGGTGGATATCGGCTGGAATCGCAAGACCGGCGAGCTGGGCGGCGGCGGGGATTGGCTGGAGATTTTGGGCAGCGGGATGGTGCATCCGAAGGTGCTGGCCAATTGCGGGATCGATCCGCGCGAGTGGCAGGGGTTTGCGTTCGGCATGGGGATCGAGCGGGTGACGATGCTGAAGCACGGCATCCCCGATCTGCGGCCGTTCTACGAAAGCGATATCCGCTGGCTGCGGCACTACGGGTTCAATGCCCTGGCGCCGGCGATGCTCCACGAGGGGGTGTGAGACCATGAAGTTCCCCCTTTCCTGGCTGAAGACGCATCTGGAGACCGAGGCTGGTCTCGATGAGATCACAACGGCGCTGACCAATATCGGGTTGGAGCTAGAGGGCGTGGAGAATCGCGGGGCGGCGCTGGCGCCGTTCGTGGTGGCGCATGTGGTGGAAGCGGTGCAGCACCCGAATGCCGATCGGCTGCGGGCCTGCAAGGTGGATACCGGCAACGGCATCGTGTCCGTGGTGTGCGGGGCGCCGAATGCGCGCACCGGCATGAAGGGCGTGTTCGCGCCTCCGGGCAGCTACATCCCGGGCACGGCGGTCACGCTGAAGGTGGGCGAGATCCGCGGTGTGGAAAGTGCCGGGATGCTGCTCTCCTACCGGGAGATGGGCCTGGGCGAGGACCATTCGGGGATTGTGGAGCTGGACGAGTCGGCCCCCGTGGGCATGGCCTATGCCGAGTGGGCGGGGCTGGATGATCCGGTGATCGAGATTGCCGTGACGCCGAACCGCGGCGATGCGCTTTCGGTGCGCGGCGTGGCGCGGGATCTGGCCGCCGCGGGGCTGGGCACGCTGGTACCGTTCGCGCCGGCCAAGGTGCAAAGCCACGGCGCGAGTGCGGTGGATTGGGCGATCGAGATGCCGCTGGCCTGCCCCTGGGTGCTGGGCCGGACCATTCGTGGCGTGAAGAACGGGCCGAGCCCGAAATGGCTGCAGGAGCGGCTGGTGGCCGTCGGGCTGCGGCCGATCAACGCGCTGGTGGACGTGACGAACTTCTTCACCATGGATCTCGGCCGGCCGCTGCACGTGTTCGATGCCGACAAGGTGGCGGGTGGGCGGCTGGTGTTCCGGCCGGGCGCGGGGGAGACCTTCAAGGCCCTGAACGGCAAGGACTACACGGTGACGCAGGATGACTGCGTGATCGCGGACGCCAACGGCGTGCAGTCTTTGGCCGGCGTGGTCGGTGGTGAGGCGACGGGGTGCGACGAGGGCACGACGAGCGTGTTCCTGGAATGCGCGCTGTTCGAGCCCGTTTCGATCGCGCTGGCCGGGCGGCGCCACCAGATCATCAGCGATGCGCGCCAGCGCTTCGAACGCGGGATCGACCCGGCGCTGTTGCCGGATGCGATCGAGGCGGCGACGCGGATGATCCAGCATCTGTGCGGCGGCGAGGCGAGCGAGGTGGTGCAGGCCGGCGGGATGCCGGCGTGGCAGCGCACGGCGACGATGCGCTTCGCCCGGGTGGGCGAGTTCGGCGGCATGGAGGTGGCGGCGGATGAGTCCGTCGCTTCGCTGGAGCGGCTCGGCTTCACCGTGGCGGCGCGCAGCGAGACTTCGGTGACGGTGAATGTGCCGTCGTGGCGCAATGACGTGGCCGGTTCCACCCCGCTGGAGCCCTCGCCCAGCCTGCCGGCGGATCGCGCCGCGAAGGCGGCCGAGGGGCGCGCGGCGATGGAGCAGGAATGCGACCTGATCGAGGAGGTGCTGCGCCTCAAGGGGCTGGACAACGTGCCGCCGGTTTCCTTGCCGGTGGGGGGTGCGGTGCCGGCGGCCACGCTCTCGCCGCGGCAGCAGCGCAGCGCGGTGGCGCGTCGCACGCTGGCGGCGGCGGGGATGGCGGAGTGCGTGACGTTCAGCTTCATGCCTTCCGAGACCGCGCGGCTGTTCGGCACGGCGCCGGAGGCGTTGCGGCTGGTGAACCCGATCGCCTCTGACCTCGACCAGATGCGGCCGACGCCGCTGGCCACGCTGGCGATGGCGGCGGGGCGCAATGCCGCGCGTGGCCATGCCGATGTGAGCCTGTTCGAGATCGGGCCGGCCTTCCCGGAGGCGGACGGGCAGCGCCTGGTGGCCTCTGGGCTGCGGGCCGGGACCAGCGCGCGCCACTGGCAGGGCGGGGCCGTGCCGGTGGATGCGATGGGCGCCAAGGCCGATGTCTGGACGGTGCTGGCCGCCCTCGGCGTGCCGATGGAGGCGCTGAGTGTCACGGCCGATGCGCCAAGCTTCTACCATCCGGGCCAGTCCGGCACGGTGCGGCAGGGGCCCAAGACGGTGCTGGCGACGTTCGGGGCGCTGCATCCGCGTGTGCTGGCCGCACTGGATCTGGTGGGGCCGGTGGTGGCGTTCGAGGTGTATCTGGATGCCATCCAGGACCCGAAGAAGCGCAAGAAATCCGTCCCCGACCTGCCTTCGTTCCAGCCGGTGCGGCGCGACTTCGCCTTCGTGGTGGAGGCGGGCGTGCCGGCCGAGGCGGTGCTGAAGGCCGCGCGCGGGGCGGAGCGCACGCTGATCGCCGGCGTTTCGCTGTTCGACGTGTACGAGGGCGACAAGATGGAGGCCGGCCGCAAATCCCTGGGGATCGAGGTGGTGTTCCAGCCGCGCGAGCGCACGCTGACCGACCAGGAGATTGAGGCGGCGGGGCAGAAGGTGGTGGTGGCCGTCGCCAAGGCCACCGGCGCCACGCTGCGAGGCTGACAGGGAGAGGCAAAGCGCCTATCTGACACAAATGACCGACACCCCACTCGATCGCATCCGTAACTTCTCGATCATCGCCCATATCGACCATGGGAAATCCACGCTCGCCGACCGGCTGATCCAGGCCACTGGCGGCCTGACGGCGCGCGAGATGACCGAGCAGGTGCTCGACAACATGGAGCTGGAGAAGGAGCGCGGCATCACCATCAAGGCGCAGACGGTGCGCCTGGCCTACAAGGCCAAGGATGGGCTGGATTACGTGCTCAACCTCATGGACACGCCGGGCCACGTGGACTTCGCCTATGAGGTGAGCCGGTCGCTCGCCGCGTGCGAGGGCTCGCTGCTGGTGGTCGATGCCTCCCAGGGCGTGGAGGCGCAGACGCTGGCCAATGTGTACCAGGCGATCGAGGCGAACCACGAGATCGTGCCGGTGCTGAACAAGATCGACCTGCCGGCGGCCGAGCCCGACCGGGTGCGCCAGCAGATCGAGGACGTGATCGGGCTGGATGCATCGGACGCGGTGATGGTCTCGGCCAAGTCCGGCCTGAACATCGAGGGCGTGCTGGAGGCGCTGGTGACCCGGCTGCCGCCGCCGACCGGCAACCGGAATGCGCCGCTGAAGGCGCTGATCGTGGATAGCTGGTACGACCAGTATCTGGGCGTGATCATCCTGATCCGGGTGAAGGACGGCAGCATCCGCAAGGGCCAGAAGATCCGCATGATGGCCAACGGAATCACGCATCCGGTGGAGCAGGTGGGCGTGTTCACGCCGCGGCTGGTGCCGGTGGATGATCTGGGCCCGGGCGAGATGGGCTACATCACCGCGGCCATCAAGACGGTGGCCGATATCGCGGTGGGCGACACCATCACCGATGACCGCCAACCCGCCACCGAGGCGCTGCCGGGCTTCAAGCCCAGCGTGCCCGTGGTGTGGTGCGGCCTGTTCCCGGTGGATGCCGATGATTTCGAGAAGCTGCGCGACAGCCTGGCCAAGCTGCGGCTGAACGATGCCAGCTTCCATTTCGAAGCGGAAAGCAGCGCCGCGCTGGGCTTCGGCTATCGCTGCGGCTTCTTGGGCCTGCTGCACCTGGAGATCATCCAGGAGCGGCTCTCCCGCGAGTTCGACCTCGACCTGATCGCGACCGCGCCGAGCGTGGTGTACCGGCTGTTCGCCAACGATGGCAGCGTGACGGAGCTGCACAACCCCGCCGACATGCCGGACCCGACCAAGATCGACCATATCGAGGAGCCGTGGATCAAGGCCACGATCATGGTGCCCGATGAATACCTGGGCTCCATCCTGACGCTGTGCAGCGAGCGGCGCGGCGTGCAGCTGGACCTGACCTATGTCGGCAACCGGGCGATGGCTGTCTATCGCCTGCCGCTGAACGAGGTGGTGTTCGATTTCTACGACCGGCTGAAATCGGTCAGCCGCGGCTATGCCAGCTTCGACTACGCGATGGACGCCTATGCCGAGGGCGAGCTGGTGCGCATCTCCATCCTGGTCAACCAGGACCCGGTGGATGCGCTGTCCTTCATCGCGCACAAGAGCCAGGCGGAGCGGCGCGGGCGTTCGATCTGCGAGAAGCTGAAGGATCTGATCCCGAAGCAGCTGTTCAAGATCGCCATCCAGGCGGCGATCGGCGGGCGGGTGATCGCGCGCGAGACGATCGGGGCGCTGAGCAAGGACGTGACGGCCAAGTGCTATGGCGGCGATATTTCGCGCAAGCGGAAGCTGCTGGAGAAGCAGAAGGAGGGCAAGAAGCGCATGCGGCAGTTCGGCAAGGTCGAAATTCCGCAGAGTGCGTTCCTTGCCGCCCTGAAGATGGATGCCTAGACGTAGACGACAGGCTGGTGCGCTGCTATGGAGCGCGCCGCGCCGGAGGGATGGCCGAGCGGCTTAAGGCGCACGCTTGGAAAGCGTGTGTGCGTGAAAGCGTACCGAGGGTTCGAATCCCTCTCCCTCCGCCAACTTCCCTGCGAAACACGTTCTCCGTCCGTTCGATGGGCCAGAAAAAGCACAGGTTCCCTGCGGGTTTGCGGGCAGACCTGTTGACCGCCAGGGGTGCAACGAGGGCCGAAAACGGGTCTCCGAGGCCCGAATGTCTCCGGACCTGTGGACTGGCGTGATTTAGTACGCTTCTCGAAAACACTTGCTATTCAAGGCGTTGCGGGTGGCAGGCGGGGCGGCGATTTCGACAAACTTATCGCCCGTGCGAGAGGGGCTGGGATCGAATCGTGGGTCAGGTACGTAGCCATCTCCTTGCCCCGCAATGCCGCGCGGATCGCCTCGGCGACGTGACGGTCGGTGGCGAGAATTGGTTCATCCACACCGGCAGCGGCAGCGACGCGCTGGCCGCGGCGGGCGGGCGAAACGTGCTGGATAGCGGCACTGGCTCCAACTTCCTCACCGGGGCATCCGGCGAGGACACGTTCTTCCTCGATGCACGCGGGGCGAGTGAGGCGATCTGGAGCACCGTGGTCGTCTTTGGCCACGGCGATGCGGTGACTGTCTGGGGCACCTCGTCGCAGGATGCCGGCGTCGCCTGGCTCGACGACCTCGGTGCTGCGGGTTATCGCGGGCTGACGATGCAGGTCACGGCGCCAGGCAAGCCGAACGTCCTGGTGACGCTGGCTGGCTATAGCCGCGCCGATCTGGACAGCGGGCTGTTGCAGGTGAGTGTCGGTGCGTCCGATCCTTTCAGCCCCTATATGCATATCCTCGGGGCGGCCTGACACGCGGGCGTGCCGGAGGCTTGCTTGCCTGGTGGCCGCGCGGAACATTTCAGCGTCCCGTCGCAGGAAGGTAATGCCAACGGCCGCTAGCCCGTCCTATTCAGCGCGAGGGCGCCGCCGCTGCGCTGTGAACGTCGGACGCCGGTTTCCGCGGCGACCGCTTCATCGCGGTTTCGAACCAGAGGAGGTGGGCGTTTGTGTTGTCGGGACGTGGCGGGAGCGGGCTCCGCCGGCGCCGCCTGTTCATCGCCACCATTCTTCCTCGTAATGTCGCGACAGCCGCTTGAATTCGTCCCACCCTCGGGCATCAGCCCCGGCACAACACATTGACCACCGCCTGTTGTCCGGCGCGGACGCGTTCGGCGGCGCGGACAAGCGCGCCCGTCAGATCGCCCGCACGCTCGACCCGTTCGCCATAGCCGCCATGTGCATCCATGATCCGCTCGAACGCGGTGCCATGGCCAAGATCGGCGAGCAGGCGCCCATCCGTTTGTCCGGCCGCCGCATGGCGGTACATCTCCAGCGTGGCGCGGCGCACCGCGCCATAGCGTTCATTGTTGAACAGCACCGTCAGGACCGGCAGCCCACGTTCGGTGGCGACCGCATGACAGGCGGTCGGGTTGGCGAACATATAGGCACCATCACCCAGAACGGCCACAACCAGCCGCTCTGGCGCGGCCAGCTTGGCGCCGAGGGCCGCCGGCAGACCCCAGCCCAATCCGCCCGCCGGGCTCAACGCAAACAGGCTGCCGGGCCGGCTGAGCGGGCAGAACTCCTGACGAAACGAATACTCGCTCACCACGATCGCGTCGTCATCAACGACATGGCGCAGGCAGTGATTGAACCACGCCATGGTGATCTCGCCCGATGCCCCGTCGCGCTCCGCCTCGGCGCGCCAACTCTCCCGCAGGGCCTTGTGTTGCGCGGTCAATGTCGTACGCCGCGCCTCCATCGTCCCGTCCGGCGGCAACTCCGTCATCACCGCGGCCAATACACCGGCCAAGCCCGCGCGGATCGAGAGATCGCAGGGAAAACTGCGCATGGGATAGCGGGCATAGAACGGATCTTCGCCGATCTGCACCACGCGCGCGCCCGCGGCGGGCCCTTCCTTGCTCGGCAGCCACGGCACATCGCTCTCCAGCACGAGCACGAGGTCGGCGTTGGCCAGTAGCGGCCCTGGCGACGGGCCGGCATACATCGGATGCGTGCCCGACAGACAAAAATAGCGCGGATTATACGGCACCA
>CAMDAM010000273.1 GCA_945888575.1 Asaia bogorensis
CATCTCGCCGTCGAACACCGCCTCCGACCAGTGCGCCCGCGCCGTGCCGGCGCCGCCATGGGTTTCGATCGGCACCGCGCCCTTGGAGAGCTGCGTGCCGTTGGCCAGCCGCGTGCTGCGGCCATGGCTCGCCGCGTAGCCATCCACCAGCTTGTTGTATTCCGCCACCGCGTTCTTGCCGATGAAGCCGTTGCCCGACAGCATGGCCTTCGTCGCCCAGATCGAGCCCACGCCCACCGCGTGCAGCATCTCGTGCGTCACGATCTCGTCGAACAGGCCCTGGCGCTGATAGCTGGCGGCATCGGCGCTGTCGAACTGCATCATCGCCGGTGCCGGCAGTTTGCTGCCGGCCCGCAGCGCCGTCGGTCCCGCCTGGCCCAGGATTCCACCCGCGCCGTCGATCGCGCGCAGGCTGGCCGAGATCACGATGTCGTCCACCGCCACCGCGCCCACCTTCACATTCGGCAGGTCGCCCACGATCACCGCGCTGATCCGGTTCGCCGCGGCCACAAACACGTCCTGCAGCGCGGAGGTCCAGGTGCCGGTGAAGTTGATCGTGACATTGTAGGCGCCGGCCGCGCCGCTGGTGTAGCTGGTGCGCAGCGCGGTGAGGGAGGCGGTGGCCACCGGCGTTAACGCCACGGTGCCGCTCGCCTTGGCATGGGCCTCCACCTCGCCCACAAGGTCCACCAGCACCACGCCGCCATCGTCGCTCTCCGCCGCCGGCGGCACCACAGGCGCAATGACGACCAGTGCCTCGGCCCATCCTGCGAACGGATCGCTGCCGGCGGGAGCCACCACGGGCATCAGGTCGCGCTCTTCGGGAAGCTCCCAGGACAGGGTCGGCAGGCGGAACAGGCGCATGGACGGTCTCCGCCCCGGCGCGGCGTTCTCGCTGCGGACTCGAGGTGTTTGGTCGCCGGTCCATCCTGGCCGCCGGCGCAACCTCCGCCGAAATGGTCACCTAATCCTTACAGGGCCACCACCCCCGTGCATGGCCGCCCTGCGATAGCCGGAAAGGCAGCTCAGTGCGTTCGGAACGCCGGCAGAACCTCCTCGCCGAACCGCCTTGTGGAGGCCATCACCAGCCCGTGGTCCATTTCGCCGAACCCGGTCTGGCACAGCAGGTGCCGTACCCCGGCATCGTGCAGTTCGGCCACCTGCTCGCGCACCCGCTTGGCGGAGCCGAACAGCGTGCCGGTTTCCAGCATGTTCGGCAGCGCCACTTCGTCCGGCACCGAGGCATCGGCCCAGGGGTTCAGCACCGCGGGGTCCACCACGAAATCGGGCGGGTTCAGCGTGGCGCGCAGATGGTTGATGTGGTGGCGCGCCGCCAGCAGCTCGCGGGAGACGGTATCCTCCGCCTCCGCATCGCTCTCGCCCACATACACGTTGCGCCAAAGTGCGGCGGACTCCATCAGCCGCGCGCGCTTGGCCGCGTCGTGCCCGCCTTCCTCCAACGCCGCTTCATAGGTGGCCCAGCGCTCGCGGATGCGCGGCACCGACAGACGCGAAGTCAGGATCGGGATGCCGCGCAGCCCGCATTCGCGGAACGAGCCCGGCGAGATCACGCTGCGCCACAGCGGCGGCCCGCCCGGCTGCACCGGCTTCGGCCGCAGCGCCGGCACGTGAACGTTGTAGTATTTGCCGTGATGCGTCAGCGGCGCCTCGCGCCACAGCCGCTCGAAGATGGACTGCGCCTCCTCCATCCGCGCCCGGCTGTCGTCGCTGCGCAGCCCGTGGCCGATGAACTCGTATTCGTTGAACACGGTGCCCTTGCCGATGCCGACATCGATGCGCCCGCCCGAAAGGTTGTCCAGCAACGCCAGCTGCGTGGCCAGGCGCACCGGGTGGTGGAACGGCATCTGCACCACCGCGAAGCCGATACGGATACGGCTCGTCTTCATCGCCAGCGCCGCGGCGAAGGTCAGCGCGTCGTTGTAGACGCTTTCGCCAGTGAAATAATGCTCCGTCAGCCACAGGCTGTCGAAGCCCAGCGCCTCCACCGTGCAGGCCAGCTCGATCTGCTGCCCAATCGCGGCCTGATCCTCTTCCGGCGACGGCGAGGCCGCCAGCGTCAACCACCCGAACCGCATCGCGCGTGCCCCCTCAGAAAAGCGAATACCCGCCGTCGATCACGAAGGATTCCGCGGTGTGGTAGGCGCTCGCGTCGCTCATGATGTACACCGCGATGCCGCCGAAATCCGCCTTCGTGCCCCAGCGCCGCATCGGAATGCGCGGCATCACGTTCCCCGAGAATTTCGGGTTGGCGATCGAATTCGCCGTCATGTCGGTCTCGATCCAGCCAGGCAGGATCGCATTCGCCGTGATGCCATAGCGCGCCATCTCCACCGCGATGGATTGCAGCATCGAGATCAGCCCGCCCTTGGTGGCCGAGTAGTGCTCGTTGCGCGCCGCCCCCTCGATCGCCGCCAGCGAAGCCGTGCCCACCAGCCGCCCGCCGCCGCCGCGCGCCACCATGTGCTTCGCCGCGGCCCGGAGCGTGTACATCGCCCCGTCCAGGTTCACCCGCATCACCTTGTTCCAAAGTTCCGTGTCGTATTCATGGAACGGCACGGAACGCCCGGCCCCGACGCCCGCATTGGCGAAGCACCCGTCCACCCGCCCCATCGCATCCAACGTGCGCGCGAACGCAGCCTCCACCGCCGCCTCATCCCCCACGTCGCATTCCAGCGCCAGGATCTTGCGGCCGGTCTTCTCAAGTTCCGCCTTGGCCGCGGCGTTCTTCGCGGGATTGGTGCCCCAGATCGCCACATCCGCCCCGGCTTCCGCGATCGCCTGCGCCATGCCCAGGCCGATGCCGGAATTCCCCCCGGTGATCAGCGCAACCTTCCCGGTCAGGTCGAACGGCTTGTAGCCCATGGCAGCGTCTCCTCGCGTTTCGTTCCCGTCAGCGTGGCGCGCGCTCTGCGCGCCCGCAACCCCTCAGCCCGCCGGCGCCACGCTCAGCCCCACCACCTTGTGCTGGGCGATGAACGACGCAACCATCCCGCTCGCCTTCGCCTCTTCCACGAACGCCCGCAGGAACGCCTGGCCCGCCATCAGCGTCTTGCCGCAGCCGATCGCCTGCTGCACGGCCATGAATTTGCCGTCCATGATCACATGCCCTGGCGCCTTCGGGTGGTCCCCGATCAGCCCGGGCCGCAGCCCCGCCAGCGCATCCACGCCGCCCTTCAGATACATCTCGAACGCACCGCCGAGTCCTTCCGTCCGCACCAGCGTCGCGTGCTGGATGTTACGCTCCAGCCAGAGGTCATAGGCGCTGCGGGCGGAAACGCAGATGCGCACGCCGGGCTTGTCCACATCCTCGATCGTTTTGAGCCGCGAGCCCGGCGGCACCATGTAGGTCGCCTCGATCTCGCAATACGCCGCGGTGAACGCGGTCTTTTCCGAACGCAGCGGATCCGCCCCGATCAACCCGATATCCCACGCATCCGTGCCGGCCGCATCGGCCAGCAGCCCGGGGTTGGAATATGGCACCTTCACTAGCGGAACGCCCAGCCGCTTCGCCACCTCGGCGGCCATGCTCGGCGAAACCCCCACCGGCCCACCGGCCTCGTCCTTGCCCGTTACGAGCAGGAAGTTGCTCATGTTGATCCCCGCCCGCAGCACCCCTGTCGGCGCCAGCTCGGCACGTGCGGCAGCAATATCAGCCATGGCTCATCTCCCCGTCAGGCTTCGTTCCGTGCCACCATGCCACTGCCGCGCCACAGCCGAAAGGCCACGCCATGATCGCCGTCATCTTCGAAGTCCGCCCCGCCGAAGGCCACCGCGACGCCTATCTCGCGCTGGCCGCCAAACTCCGCGAAGACCTCCTGAAGATGGACGGCTTCATCAGCGTCGAACGCTTCCAGAGCCTCACCGACCCCGACAAGATGCTCTCCCTCTCCTTCTGGCGCGATGAGGAAGCGGTCGCCGCCTGGCGCAACCACGAACGCCACCGCGCCACCCAATCCGCCGGCCGCGGCGGCGTCTTCGCCGAATACCGCCTGCGCGTCGCCGCCGTGCGGCGCGACTACGGAATGGAAGACCGCGCCGAGGCCCCCGCCGACAGCCGGGCCCACCACGCATGACCCCCTATATCTGCACCACCTGCGGCACCCAGCACGCCCCCAGCGCCGTGCCGCCGCCGAACTGCCCGATCTGCGAGGACGAACGCCAATATGTTGGCCCCGCCGGCCAACGCTGGACCACGCTGCCCGACCTCCAGCGCACCCACATGAACGCTTGGCGCCTGCATGAGCCCAACCTGCTGGGCATCGGCACCACACCCAGCCTCGCCATCGCCCAGCGCGCCCTGCTGATCCTGCATCCCCAGGGCAACATCCTGTGGGACTGCATCACCCTGCTGGACGCCGCCACCATCGCCCTGGTGAAATCCCTCGGCGGCATCAGCAAGATCGCCATCTCCCACCCGCACTACTACAGCGCCATGGCCGAATGGGCCCACGCCTTCGGCTGCGAGGTCTGGCTGCACGAAGCCGACCGCACCCACATCCAGCGCCCCGATCCCGCCATCCGCCTCTGGTCCGGCCCCACCCACGCACTGGCCGACGGCATCACCCTCATCAACGCCCCCGGCCATTTCGATGGCGGCACCATGCTGCACTGGCGCGACGGCGCGGCGGGAAAAGGCGCGCTGCTCACCGGCGACATCATCCAGCTCCTGCCGGACCGCGCCAAGGTCAGCTTCATGCGCAGCTACCCCAACCTCATCCCGCTTTCCGCCCGAACCGTCACCGCCATCGAGCACGCCATCGCCCCCTTCGCCTTCGATCGCCTCTACGGCGCCTGGTGGGAGCGAGAGATGCCCTCCGGCGCCAAGCCCGCCATCGCCGCCTCGGCCGAGCGCTACCGGCGCTGGATCAATGGGGATACCCAGGCATGAACGACGAAATCGATCGGCTTTTCGCCCAGGTCCACAGCATCGAGGCACAGATCGAAAAGCGACTGGACGAACAGCGCGAACAATTCCGCTACCGCGTCGACAAGGGCCGCGCCGTGTTCGAGGCCGAGACCGGCCGCCTGCACCGCACGCTGCGCGCCAGCCTGCCGCGCTATCTCTGGGAAACGCCATGGCGCCACCTGCTCGTGGCGCCGGTAATCTATGCGATGGTGGTGCCCTTCGCTCTGCTGGACCTCGTGCTCACCCTCTACCAGCACATCTGCTTCCGCGCCTGGGGCATCGCGCGCGTGGTGCGGCGGGACTACATCGTGCTGGACCGCCACCGGCTCGGCTACCTCAACATTGTCGAGCGGCTGAACTGCCTGTTCTGCAGCTACGCCAACGGCCTGCTCGGCTATGCCCGCGAGGTCGCGGGGCGAACCGAGCAGTTCTGGTGCCCGATCCGCCATGCCACCGCCATCCGCGGGCCGCACAGCCGCTACAAGGCGTTCGTGGGCTACGGCGATGCCGAGGGCTATCGCACCCGGCTGGAGGAACTCCGCACCCGCCTGCGCTGATCGCTACTTGCCCGGGCGCTCCGCCGCGTTGTCCGCCCCCAGCGCCGGAGCCCCACTCACCACCGGCGGCCGCTGGCCATCGAAGCTGATCGGCAGGCCCATCAGCGGCAGCGTCATGCCCGGTGGCGGCACCAGCATCCCCAGGGCTGCCACCTGCGTATCGGTCTTCAGCACGCTCATGTCGTTGATCGGCGCGCACGGCACGCCCGCCGCCTCGAACCGCTCTTCCCAGAACGCTGAAGGCTGTGTCTGCATGATCGCGCTGATCATGCCGATGATCTCGTCCTTGTTCCCCGCCCGGGCCGCGTTGGTGGCATAGCGCGGGTCTTGCGCCCACTCGGGGTGGCCCAGCTCGGCGGCCATCTTGGCGAACAACCGGTCATTGGCCGCGGCCACCACCAGTTCCCGATCCGCCGTCGGCAGCGCCTGGAACACCACCACGCGCGGGTTGCCGCTGCGGTCGCGCTGCGGGTGCTTGCCGCTTTCGGCATAGGCGGCCCAATGCCCGCTCATCCATCCCATCGCCGTCTCCAGCAGGGAGGTGTCCACGATCCCACCCGCCCCGGTGCGCTCGCGCCGCAGCAGCGCCGCGAGAATGCCCATCGCCGCCCACATGCCGGTGCCGAGATCCAGCACCTGCACCCCGATCCGGCTCGGCGCGCCCGCCGGGTCCCCGTTCAGCGCGAACAACCCGCTGAACGCCTGCACCATCGGCTCGAACCCCGGAGACATCCGCCGCGGCCCCACCGCGCCCAGCGCCCACAGCGAGCAATAGACAAGCCGAGGATTGGCCCGCACCAGCGCCTCCGCCCCCAGCCCCAGTTTCTCCAGCGCGCCGGGCCGCAAATTCTGCAGCACCACGTCGCTCTGGCCGATGCGCTGGATCAGCCAGGCGAAGTCGTCCTCGTTGCGAAAGTCCAGTGTTATGCTGCGCTTGTTCTGGTTCATGGCGTGGAAGGTCGTCGCCATGCCGCCATGGAAGGGCGGGCCCCAGCCGCGGGCATTGTCGCCTTCGGGCCGCTCCACCTTCAGCACCTCGGCGCCCATCAGCGCCAGGATCTGCCCGGCATAGGGGCCCGCGAGGTTCTCCGCGATCTCGACAACCTTCACGCCCTGCAGCGGCAACATCACGACACCAGCCCCGCCACGCGCGAAGCGGCCGCGCGATACTCGCGTTCCAGCCGATCGACCAACTCGGCCACGCTGGGAACATCGTCGATCGCCCCCACGCCCTGGCCGGCGCCCCAGATATCCTTCCAGGCCTTCGGCTTCTCCCGCTTGTGTCCTGCAACGTAGGTCTTGCCTGCCTCCACCACCGGTAGGTTCGCCGGATCGAGCCCGGCCGCCACCATGCTCTTGCTGAGGTAGTTGCCATGCACGCCGGAGAAGAAATTGGTGTAGGTCACGTCGCGGCTGCCGCTTTCCACGATCATCCGCTTGTAGGGTTCCACCGCTTGCGCCTCCTGCGTCGCGATGAAGCGGGTGCCCATGTAGACCATGTCCGCCCCCATCGCCTGCGCCGCCAGCACGGAGGCGCCGTCGGAGATCGCGCCGGCAAGAATGATGGTGCCGTCATAGAACTTCCGCACCTCGGGCAGCAGCGCGAAGGGCGAGGTCGCCCCGCCATGCCCGCCCGCCCCAGCACAGACCAGGATCAGCCCATCCACCCCCTGTTC
>CAMDAM010000274.1 GCA_945888575.1 Asaia bogorensis
GCGATGCCGAGGCTTTCGCGGAACTCCTCGAACCGCGTCATCCCCGCGAAGGCGTCGCGCAGGATCAGGATGCTCCACCACTCGCCCACGCGGTCCAGCCCGCGGGCGATGGGGCACGGCATGGTGCGGAAGCTTTTGCGCTGCACGGCCGGCACCTCACTATCATCATGGAAGTCACTTCCATATTAGTAGTCACCTAGCCGAAACCTGCAAGCCCGCTCAGCAAAGCGTGAGGTGCAGGCCGTTGACGCAGCCCCGCGCGGCGCGCCAAGTGCGGCCATGCGCCCCCCTGCCCTTCTCGCCATGGCATTGCTCGCGCTGGGCCTCGCCGCCTGCGCCACCCGGCCGGCCGCACCGCCGGCACCGCAAGGCCTGCCGCCGCCGGCCTATCCCGCCGAGGCTCGCGCCCGCCTGCTGCGCCTGCTCGATGGCGAATGGCATGAATGGGGTGGGCGCATGCTGGATGCCCGCACCGTGCCAGTGCGTGACGACCAGCAAGGCCCGGTGGCGGAGCAGGACCCCGCCGCCTTCACCAAGGTACTCGCCTATTGGTCCGCGGTCGGCTGGGCCGACGAGATCGCCCGCAACAAGCGCGCCTTCACCCTCGGCGGGGCCACCGCCTGCACCAGCAGCGAGCTCGCCGGCGGCGGGCGGTCCGCGCTGTGGGGCTGCCAGCCCTGGTCCGCCGCCTTCATTTCCTTCGTGCTGCGCGCCACCGGCATCGACGCCGCCGAGTTCCTGCCCGCCGCGGCGCATTGGCAGTATGTGGACGCGCTGATCCTGCAGGGCGATCGCTGGGGCGGGCGCGCCACCTTCCTGGCCCACGAGATCGAAGCCTACGCCCCCGCCCCCGGCGACTTGGTGTGCGCCGACCGCAGCCGCCGCCCGCTGGCCAGCCTCGCGGCGCGGCGCGCGGAGATGGGCACGGGCCGGCCGATGCATTGCGACATCGTGGCCGAAGCACTGCAAGGCGAGATCGTGGTGATCGGCGGCAATGTCGCCCAGGCCGTCACCGCCGTTCGCTACGCCACCGATGCCGCCGGAAGGCTGCGCCGCACTACCCGCCCCTGGTTCGTGGTGTTCGAGAACCGGATGGGCCGCACCCAGGCCGTGGCGCTAAATCCCTAGCTTCTCCGCCAGCCGCGCCCGCAGCCAGGCAGCCCCTTCCTCTGGCGTGACAAGCGGGGCGGCGGGATCGCGCCGGCGCAGCACCGTCATCAGGCTGCAGTGCCGCCAGGTGATTTCCCGCGCCCCGTATTCCACCGCCAGCGCGCGGCGATCCATCGTGACATCGTAATGGTCGCCTTGGTACCAGCGCCGTTCGATGCCGATGCGCGCGGCCATGTCGTGCAGTTCGTCCTCCGTATCCGCGATCATGTGGCACATGATGTGCCCGCGGAATGCGGCGCGCATGTCGTCGACGTAGACGGTCACTTCTGCTCCTGGCCAGACAGTAGCCCACGATGCCGCCATCCCGCGCGGCTGCAAACCCCGCCAGCCCAGCAGTGCGCGCTGCCGTCGCGCCAGCCTTAACAGCGAGCCAAGCACGATCCGGCACCGCGTGGGCTGAAATGAATCTGTAGGGGCTTCGTCCTAGGATCGGGGCACGCCGCATCCGGCGTCGGAGTGCATGCCGTTGCGCAAGTTCATCGTTGGCGCCTACTGGGGTGGATTACTCGCCGTCGCCATGGGATTGCTGCCGATCATCGTGTTCAGGCCACGGCTGCTGCCGCTCGGCTCCATGGAGGATCTGCAGCAGCTCACGCCGATCCTGCTGCTGGCCGGCTTCGCGCTGCTCACCTCGGTGCTGGCGGCGGGGACAATGGTGATCCTGCGCGAGATCGCCGCGGTGCGCGCAGCGCTGGAACGCACCGGGGGCACTGCCAGCGGCCTGCCTGCGCGGCTGTCTGGCTGGGCCGGCAAGGCGCAGGGCAATGGCGGGCTGATGGGCAAGGCCACCGCGCCGTGCAATGCCTGCGGCCGCACCAACTGGACGGATGCGTTCTCCTGCGTCGATTGCGGCGCCCCGCTGGCCTGCGACGGCCCTGCCGCCGCAGCACACTGAGGCGGCGGGCGACCTGGCGTCAGGCCCACTCGCCTCCGCGCATCACCGGCACCGCCGACCCATCGGCAGCGATCCCGTCCACATCCACCTCGGCCGAGCCGATCATCCAGTCCACATGGATCAGGCTGCTGTTGCCGCCACGCGCGGTGAAGCCGGCCTCGTCCAGCGTGTCCCCGTCCACGAAGCACTTGCGATAGGCCTGACCCAGCGCGATGTGGCTGGCCGCGTTCTCGTCGAACAGCGTGTTCAGGAACAACATCCCGCTGGCCGAGATCGGGGAAGAGGCCGGCACCAGCGCCACCTCGCCCAGGCGGCGCGCACCCTCATCGGTGGCGATCATGCGCTGCAGCACTTCCTGCCCGGTGCTGGCATGCGCCTCCACCAGCGCCCCGCCTTCGAAGCGCACCCGGATATCGCGGATCAGCGTGCCGGCGTACGACAGCGGCTTGGTGGCCGCCACGGTGCCTTCGGTGCGCGCGGCATGGGGCGTGGTGAACACCTCCTCGGTCGGGATGTTCGGGTTCCCCACCACGCCGTTCAGCGCCTTGGATTGCCCGCCCATCCAGGCATGCTGGTCTGCCAGCCCCACCACAAGGTCGGTGCCTGGGCCGCGGAAGCGCAGCGCGGCGAAGTTTCGCTCGTTGAGCATGTTGCGCCGTGACATCAGCTTGGCATTGTGCGCCGCCCATTCCGCCACCGGATCGGCCGCGTCCACCCGCGTGGCGGCGAACAGTGCATCCCACAGCTTCGCCTGCGCCTCGGCTTCCGGCAGCTCGGGGAATACCGCCTTGGCCCAGGCGGGCGCGGCATAAGGCACCAGGCTCCAGTTGATCGCCGACGACGTGATCAGCTCCAGCGCCGGCTTGTAGGCGGTGGAGCGTGCCCGGTTCGCCCGCGCGATCAGCGCCGGATCCTGCCCGGCCAGCAGCCCGGGATCGTCACCCACGATCGCCAACCGCGCGGCACCACGCTTGAACGCCTCGGCCATGCCCTCGAACAGCCAGCCCGGCGCGGTGTCGAACGCCTCCGGCGGGGCGTTGCGGTAGCGCGACAGTGCCTGCTCGTCGTCGTGGAACAGCGTGGTCACCAGGCTGGCCCCGGCGCGATAGGCGGCATCGGTGATCAGGCGGGCCAGCGGCAGGGCGTCGATGGAGGAGGTCATCACCAGCTCCTGCCCGGCCTGCAGGTTCAGCCCCACCCGCACCGCCACATCGGCCAGCCGCGCCAGGCGCTCCTGGTGGCTGTCATTGGCGCCGTGCTGCTTGGTTCCGTCCATCGGACTCTCCTCCTCAACGCAGGGAGCGGGACATTACCGGCCTGCCCCGCCCCCGCGCCACCCCTTGCCTAGCCAGCCGCCGCCACGATGCGGCAGGCCTGATCGATGGCGGCGAGGTAACGGTTCTGGCCGCGCAACAGCTCGGTCTGCGCCATCTTGCGCATGTGCCCTTCCGCGAACTCCGGCAGTTCCGCGGCGACGGCGAGCGTGGGCAGCGGCGGGACGGTGTATGCGGGGTCGTGGCGGAAGCGCGCCTCACGCGTGTAGTTCACCGGCACCAGCACGCGCGCCAATTCCTGCAAGGCCTCGTTGCGCTTCTCCACCGGCGCGGCCGACAGCCCAGCCAGCGCGGCCTTCAACGCCTCCGTCGCCGCGCGCGCCGGGCCGAGATCAGCCAGCCCCTGGCTTGCCTTCTCGTAGCCGGCGATGGTGGCCAGGAACTCGTCGCAGGTGGCCGCCCAGTCGAACGGCAGCACCTCGGCATTCGCCACCCGCAGCACCGACAGAAGGTAGATCTTCATGTCGGTCATCAGGATGTTGCGGTCGGCGATCTCCAGCTGGTCGTTCTCGGTATGCCAGGCGATGTTCGCGCCGCAGCCAGACACGTCGTAGTAGCCTTTCTCCGCCCGCAGCGCGTCTGGCATGGTGGAGCTGAGCATGAAGAAGCTCGGCAGGCCGATATTGTTGAAGCTGTAGTCACCGGCCTGCGGCGGGCGATGGATCCCCACCACCGCATCGGGCACGATGTCGCGGATTGCCGCCTCGGTCAGCGCCGCGCATTCGCTGAAGGCGCGCGTGTCGTGGTAGCTGGTGGCCCAGCGGCAGCCGGGCGAATCGCAGTTCACCTGCGCCACGCAGTTGCGGTCCAGATCCATCGCGAAGGCATCGGTGAACCAAGTAGAGCCGGCGTAGCGGCCGGTGGAATGGCCGGGCCACCAGGCGATCTTCACGCTGCGCCGCAGCCCGTCGCGGTGCTTCCAGAACACGCGCGCCAGCTCCAGCAGCGTGGCATCTCCGGTGGCGTTGTCGCCCACGCCCACGTCCCAGCTGTCGAGATGGCCATGCACCATCACGAACTTCTCCGGCTCCACCGTGCCGGGAATGGTCACCACCGGGATCTTCTGCGCGAACCAGCCTTCCACCAGGTCGGTGCGGATGGTGGCCTCGCCGCCTTGGTCGGCCAGCGCCATCAGCTTCTGCCCGTCCGGGTTGTTCACCGCCACCACCGGGATCTTCGGCTTGCGGCCCCAATCCTGCAGGTCCGGGCTGCCCCAGATCGTGGTGCAGGTGCCCCAGTGGATATCCGTGCCAGGGTTCACCGCGATCAGCCCGACCCCGCCCCATTCCTCGATCAGGCTGGTCAGCGCCGGGTTGCCGAAGCCCTGGATCACCACGATGTTGCCGCCCACCAGCGCGCGCACCTCCTCCACGGAGGAGATGGAGCCGCCGAACAGCGTCTTGATGTCGCGGTTGTAGCTGCGCAGCGCCTTTGGGTTGGCGGTGAGCTTCACCAGCTTGCCCGTCCGACCACCCGGCACCGGCAGCGCGGAGGAAGGCGGCTTGGCGCGATAGGTGATCCCTCCGGCGCTCACCGAGGCGGCGTAGGGAATCGAAAGATAGATCTCCGGCTGATGCACCTCCACCGGAATACCCTCGCCGCGCAAGCGTTCCACCAGTGCATCCATACCGCGGTTCACATCCTCCGGCCGCCAGCGCGGCATGCCGGAGAAATGCTCCACCAGCCCCCAAGGCAGGTCGAGGCTCACTTCGTCCACGAAACGGCGTTCGGCTTCGCTGATCGGCATGGCGGGTCTCCGGCTTGTATGCCGCAATGGCTACACCGATTCCGCGTCGCATCAAGATGGGGGCTTGCGGGGCGGCGCGGGCGCGCGTTGAATGCACTGCAACATGAACCTTGCAGGGGGTCTTTTGATGAAGCGGCACGTTGTCGCGGCCATGGCGGTCGCCGGTTTGGTATCCACCCTGCCCGCCGCGGCGCAACCGGCGGGCGACCCGGTTCGCCCCCTGGTGCTGCTCGCCCAGCCCCAGGCAGCCCTGCCGCAGGAATATCAGGCCGCGGAACTCATCGCCGCCGCATGGCGCCAGCTGGGCTTGCAGGTGCAGATCCGCCCGCTGCCCAGCCAGCAGTTCAGCCAGATCGTGTGGTACGAGCGCCAGCGCTGGGACACCACAACCTGGCAGATGGTCGGCCGCCCCGAGCGCAGCGACCCCGACGAACTGACGTACAACCTGTTCCTGTCGGCCAACATCGCCAACGGCTACAACTTCGTCGGCTACAACAACCCGGAATATGACCGCCTCGCCAATGCCCAGCGCGAGGAGCTGGATGTGGCCAAGCGGAAGCAGCTGATGATCCAGGCGCAGGAGCTGATCAACCGCGATCAGCCCTACGGCTTCATGGTGCATCCCAAGAACGTCGTCGCGTTCAACAAGAACGTGTGGGACGAGAAGAGCATCGTCGATCAGGCCGGCATCGGTGCGCGCAACACCTGGACGTGGCTGTCGATCGCCCCCCTGGGCGCCCAGCGCGACATCATCCTGAATTCCGTCTCCACGCCCACCAACCTCAACCCGTTCAATATTTCGGGCGCGCAAGGCTCATGGGCGGCGGAGATCACCTGGGACCGCCTGATGCGCATCGGCACCGATGGCCTGCCGCAGCCCTGGTCCGCCGAGAGCGTGACACGGCCGGATCCCCTCACTGTGGACGTGAAGCTGCGCGCGGGCATGAAGTGGAGCGACGGCAGGCCGATCACGATCGAGGATGCCGTGTTCAGCCTCGTGGCCCCCGGCATTGGCGACAAGTCGCCGATGTACAAGCCCTTCGTGGCCAACATCGCCAGCGTGACCGCCACCGGCACCGATACGCTGCGCATCACGCTGAAGAAGCCGGATGCCGCCTTCCTCGTCTCCTCGCTGGCCAAGCTGAACCTGGCGCCGAAGCATGTGTGGGAGCCGATCTTCCAGTCGCTGCAGGGCAAGCCTGAGACCGCCGAGAGCGTGATGGAAGCCACCCCGGTCAGCTCCGGCCCGTTCCGCATGGTCAAGGCCAAGCTGAACGAGGAGATCGTACTGGAAGCCAACCGCGACCATTGGGCCGCCCCCAAGGCCGCGCGCTGGATCATGCGCATCCAGCCCAACACGGAAGCCGCTCTCGGCGCGCTGCGCTCCGGCGAGATCAACTTCCTCGCCGACTACAACGGCGACCCGCAGATCCTACGCGACGTCGCCAAGGCCGATCCCAAGATCAAGATCGCCGAGGCGCTGGACATGGGCTTCAAGTTCATCGCCTACAACCATCGCCGGCAGCCCTTCAACAGCACCCCGTTCCGTCAGGCTCTTTCCGCCTCGATCGACCGCGAGCTGCTGGCCGAGGATGCCTGGGGCGGCGCTGCCGTGCCCTCCAACTCCTGGGTCTCGCCGGCGCTGTCGTTCTGGCACGATCAGGGCATCGAGAAGCGCGTGCCTGGCGGCAATGTGGAAGCGGCCAAGAAGATCCTGAAGGATGCCGGCTTCGTGCTGGTCAATGGTCGCCTGCATTACCCCGCGGGCGTGAAGGAAACCACTGCGCCGTTCCAGTGATCGCGGACCGATGAACCAGCCCCTCCGCCCGGCCCCGCACGGCGCATGAGCCGCTCCGGCTTCCTACGCCTCGTGGCCGAGCGGCTGGGGTTTCTGGTGCTGACGGTGTGGATCACCACCACCGTCACCTTCCTGCTCTTCCGGCTGATGCCGGGCGACCCCACGCTCGCCTACCTCTCGCCCACCTTCAACGAGGAAACGCGCACCGCCCTGCT
>CAMDAM010000275.1 GCA_945888575.1 Asaia bogorensis
AGTAAGCGCCATCACGAAACGTCGGGTTCATACCAGCCCCTCTTTGCATCGACCCATGAAGAATGGGCCGATGCGGGCTGGTATGAGTCTTTGTTTTGCGCGCCGCCACCGGCCAGCCCGGCGCGCGATACCAACCCGGCGATCGCCGGAAGAGTCGGCGATCGCCGGGTTGGTATCAGCCGCCCACGCGCACCACAAGCTTGCCAGTGTTGCCGCCGCGGAACAGCATCGCCAGCCCTTCCGGCGCGTGTTCCAGCCCCTCGATCTCATGCACGCGATGGCGCAACGCGCCTTCGGCCATGCGCGCGGACAGCCAGGCCCGGCCCTCGCCGAAGCGATGGGCGAAGTCGCTCACGATGAAGCCTTCGACCCGGGCGCGCTTGCCGATGAGCTGGCCCATGTTGCGCACGCCATACAGTTCGCCCGCCGCGGTTTGGGAGATGCGGCCGCAGATCACCACGCGGGCGCGGAGCTTCAGGTTGGCAAGGGCTGCATCGAGCATGGCGCCGCCCACGTTGTCGTAGAATACATCGAGCCCGCCCGGGCATTCGCGCGCCACGGCGGCGGCGAGGTCTGGTTCGGCCTTGTAGTCGATGGTGGCGTGGAAGCCGAGTTCCCGGCGCAGCCAGGCGCATTTCTCTGCCCCGCCGGCGATGCCCACCACGCGGCAGGCCTCGATGCGCGCGACCTGGCCGGCGATCTGGCCGACGCCGCCGGCGGCGCCGGAGACCAGCACCGTTTCGCCCGGTTGCACCCCGCCCACGGCGCGCATGCCGAAATAGGCGGTGAGCCCGGTCATGCCGAGCACCCCCAGCCAGTCTGTTGGTGTGACGCTCGCGGGCAGCTTTTCCACCGCCTCGGCTTCCAGCGTGGGGTGGCTCTGCCAGCCGGTGCGCGCGTGTACGAGGTCGCCGGGTTCCAGCCCCGGCACCTTGCTTTCCACCACCCGCGCGATGCCGCTGCCGCGCATCATGTCGCCGGGGTCGATGCGCTGCACGTAGCCGGGGTTTTCGCTGATCCAGACCCGCATCGCGGGATCGACGGAGACGTAGAGTGTTTCCAGCAGCACCTCGCCGGGGCCGGGGGCGCGCACCGCCACCGTTTCCTCGGCGAAATGCTCCGGCCCGGCGATCCCTTCGGGGCGGGTGCGCAGCACGATGCGGCGGTTCGCGTTGCGCATCCCGGTGGTCCCCTTAGTAGCCAGACAGGGCGGCGTAGCGGTCGCGGTGGAAGGCGGCATCCCCGAAGGTCTGCTCCGCCACGCGCGCGCGCTTCAGGAAGAAGCCGATCTCGTGCTCGTCGGTCATGCCGATGCCGCCATGCATCTGGATGCCCTCGTCGCCCGTGAGGCGGGCGGTCTGGTTTGCCTTGGCCTTGGCCAGGCTCACCAGCAGGCTGGCATCATTGGCGCCGCTGTCCAGTGCATCGAGCGCGGCGGTGACGGCGGAGCGCGTGAGTTCCACCTCGCAGTACATTTCCGCGGCGCGGTGCTTGAGCGCCTGGAAGCTGCCGATCGGCACGCCGAACTGCTTGCGGTCCTTCAGGTACTGCACCGTGCGCTCGAACGCCTCGGCGGAGCTGCCCAGCATTTCCGCCGCGAGCCCGGCGCGGGCCGCGTCCAGGATCTGGTCCAGCAGGTCCGCCCCGCCATCGACCGGGCCCAGTACCGATTCCGGCCCCACGGCCACATTTTCCAGCGTGACGCGCGCGGCGTTGCGGCTGTCCACCATGATGGAGCGCTTGCGGCTGATGCCGGCGGCGGTGCCCGGCACCAGGAACAGAGTGATGCCGTTCCGCCCGGCTTCCTCGCCGGAGGTGCGCGCCACCACGATCAGCGTGTCCGCCACGTGGCCATCCAGCACGAACTGCTTGGCGCCGTTCAGCACCCAACCGCTGCCGCTTTTCTTCGCGGTGGTGTTGATCCAGTACGGCCGGTGGTGCGGATGTTCCTCCAGCGCCAGGGCATAGATCGCCTCGCCGCCGACCAGGCCCGGGAAGTGGTCGGATTTCTGGGATTCGCTGCCGCCCTTGTCCAAGGCGACGGCGCCCACCAGCGCGGTACCCAGCAGCGGGGTGGCGGCGAGGGAACGGCCCGCGGCCTCCATCACCTGGCCCAGCCCGACATAGCCGAAGCCGGAGCCGCCATGGTCCTCCGGCACCAGGAAGCCGGTCCAGCCCAGCTCGGCCATCTCGCGCCAGAGGGGGCGGGAGAAGCCGTCGGGGTCCTGGCTGTCACGCAGCTTGCGCAGCGAGAGGATGGGCGATTTTTCGCGGAAGAAGTCGTGCGCGCCCTCGCGCACCATCTTCGCGTCGGAAGAGATGATCATCGGCATGGTCGGCGCCTCAATCCGGCAGGCCAAGCACGCGCTTGGCAATGATGTTCAGCTGCACCTCGCTGGTGCCGCCCTCGATGGTGTTGGCCTTGCTGCGCAGCCATTCGCGGCCGAGGCGGATTTCGTCATCGGTGAAATCATCGCCTTCCCAGCCGAGCTGCTGCGTGCCGGCGGCGGCCAGGATGGTTTCGTAGCGCAGCTTGTTCAGCTCGGTGGCGTAGAACTTGAACATCGCCGAAAGCGGGCCCGGGGGTGCCCCGCTTTCGGCCTCTTCCGCCGCGCGGCGGCGCGTGAGGCTGAAAGCGTGGGCGTCCATCGCGTGGCTGGCCACCCGCTCGCGCAGGCTGCCATCGGCGATGCGGCCGTCGATGGCGCCCACATGCTGCTTGGCCATGTCGGGGATCGGCTTCTCCCGGCTTTTCGCGCCGCGTTCGCCGATGCCGCCGATCGACTTGCGCTCATGCTCCAGGAGGCGCTTGGCGATGGTCCAGCCCTTGTTCAGCTCGCCCAGCAAGTTCTCCTTGGGCACCTGCACGTTCTCCAGGAACGTCTCGCAGAACACCGAATAGCCGGAGATCAGGCGGATCGGGCGGGGGCGCACGCCGGGGTCGGCCATGTCGATCAGCAGGAAGCTGATGCCGTCATGCTTCTTCACCGTGGGGTCGGTGCGCACCAGGCAAAAGATCCAGTCGGCGTAATGGGCGTTGCTGGTCCAGATCTTGTGGCCGTTCACCAGGAAGTGGTCGCCCTGCAGGACCGCGCGGGTTTGCAGGCCGGCGAGGTCGGACCCGGCGCCCGGTTCGGAATAGCCCTGGCACCAGCGGATCTCGCCGCGGATGATCTTGGTCAGGTGTTCCTGCTTCTGTTCCTCGGTGCCGTATTCCAGCAGCACCGGCCCGAGCATGGAGAGGCCCATGCCGACGAGGGGGGCGCGGCAGCCGAGCGCCTTCATCTCCTCCTCCAGCACCATGCCCTCCTCCTTGGAGAGCCCACCGCCGCCATAGGCTTTCGGCCAGGTCGGTGCCGTCCAGCCGCGGTCGCGCATGCGCTCGAACCAGGTCTTCGACTCCGGGTTGGCGAAGCTGGCGTTCTTGCCGCCGTTCACGGCTTCCTCGGCGGGCATCGGCGTGCGCATCGAAGGCGGGCAGTTCGCCTCCAGCCAGGCGCGGGTCTCGGCCCGGAAGGCCCCCATAGCTTCCATCGGTTTCTCTCCCGTCGGTCACGGCGCCTGCGCGCCCATGGAGAGGAGCGAACCACTGCCCGCCCGCCCGCGCAAGCATCCCCCGCACGGCGGGCGGCATTTGCGCAAACGTGCCATGCGGCGGCCCATGCCGGGCTCTGCTTTTCATCCGGCAGCGTTATATGCTGCGGACCTCTTTTCGGCGGGTGACGTGGACGCAGTGCGCGCGGTTCTGGACGGGATGATCGAGTCGGCCGTGGCCTGGGCGCACGCCGTGCTGCCGGAGCAGGCTGCCTGGGCCGCGATCCTGTTGCGCCGCACGCTGGAATACCTGATGGGCCCGGTGCGGGACCTCGGCGGGCGGTTCCACTGGCTGGCGCTGGTTGCGGCGCTGATCCTCGCCGGCTGGGTGTTTGCCTTCCGCGCCGCGCCCTCGGCCGTACCGTTAGGCGAGGCCGCCCCCGCCCGCGGCCTGCGTGGCTTCCTGCGCTACTGCTTCCCGCGCCGGATCTGGCTGAGCCGTTCCACCTGGGTGGATCTGCAGGTGGGCTTCATCAACCACGTCTATGCCTATGCCGCGTCCAACGTGTTTTGGCGTGTTACCGGGGCGGCGGTTGCCGCCTGGATCACCACCTGGCTCACCGCCACCTTCGGCCCCAGCCCGATCGGCGCCGAGTGGGGGCTCGGCGCGCTACTGGCCTTCACCGTGCTCATGTCGATGGCGTCTGATTTCGGCTACTTCCTGTTCCACTGGGCGTCCCACCGCATCGGGCCGCTGTGGGAAATCCATAAGCTGCATCATTCGGCCGAGGTGCTTTCCCCGCTCACCGCCGCGCGGGTGCATCCGTTCGAACGCCTCGCGATGGGGCCGATCCGCGCCGTCATAACCGGCCTTGTCCTGGCGCCTGCGATCTATCTCTATGCCGGGGAGGCCACGGTCCTCACCATCCTCGGGCTCGATGCGATGGCGGTGCTGTTCAACATGCTGGGCCATGTGCTGCACCACTCGCATGTGTGGGTCTATTACGGCCCGGTGGTCGGCCGCGTCATCGTCAGCCCCGCCCAGCACCAGATTCACCATAGCGCCCTGCCGCAACACCTGGACCGCAACTTCGCCGAGCACTGGGCTTTCTGGGACTGGATATTCGGCACGCTCTATTTGCCGAAGGGGCGGGAGACGCTGACCTTCGGCCTCGCGGGCGTGGCCACCCAGCCGCACGGCAATGTCGCCGCCGCCTATCTGCGCCCCGTGCTGGGGGCCGGTCGGTCTGCCTGCACCCTCGCCTGGCGCCTCGCCGCCCGGGCCGTGCCACGCCGTCAACCCGGCGCGGCGCAGGCCCCGGTGCCGGAGCCGCCGCGGCGGTAGAGCTCCAGCCGCCCATCCGGGCTGCGGTGCATCAGCCCGTATTCCTTCAGCGCGGTGCTGCGCAGCCCCTGGTGCGGCCCTGGCGCATCATCCGGCAGCACATCCCACAGCAGCACATAGTCCACCCGCATCCCGGTCGCGGCCTCCCAGCGCGGCACATCCAGCGCCCGCACCATGGTGTCGCCCTGCAACGGCTCCCAGCCATACAGCAGACGCTGCGGATCCAGCCCGGGCCGGAACCGCGCGGGATAGACCGCAAGCCGCGCCGCGTAGCTGAACAGCACCGGCCGGTCGCCGTGCCACTGCAGGCGGTGCGCCAGATGGAAGGTGGGGTGGTGGCTCACCCGGGCCGTGTTCGCCCGGTCCAACTTGTAGTGGCCCAGCACCGGCACCACCGTGCAATGTGGCCCCACCAGTGCATCGGCCTGGGCAAACTGCGCCACCACCGGGGGCACCTGGGTCATCTGCAGCCAGGCCGCCACGCCGATCACCGCCAGACCGCTGCCCGCCGCCACGGCCATGGCGCCAAGCCGCAGCCAGCCCGCCACGGGCAGCGCCGCGGCAACCAGCGCCAGGCCGAGATAGGGAAAGAGCTGCGACCGCGCCACATGGGTCCAGCCGCCGGCGGCCCGGTCCGGCACCATCAGCAACAAGGCCAGCAACGCCAGCGGCACGGCGCAGAGCGCGAGCGGCAATGTCCCAACCGCCTCCCCGCTGCGCCACCGGCGCCAGAACCCTGCCACCCCGGCCGCCACCAGCCCCAGCAACACAAAGGTGGAGCCGAGCCCCGCGGCGGGCGCCACAGCCCCCATCGTGGCGAACGGAGCCGCCAGCAGCACGCCCAACACCCGCTGCATCGGCGGCGTGCCATAAATCATTGCCGCACCGCCGCCCGCCGTGGCCGCGAACGCCACGAACAGGCCCAAGGAGGGCAAGGTGGCCAAAGCCGTGGCACCCACCAGGCGCCGCACGTCCTGCAGCCCCGTCGCTACGCGCAACGCCGCCAGCGCCTCCACTGTCATGATCGCCAGAATCGCCGCCAACGCCTCCATCCAGCCGGAGGCCTGGCACGCCAGGGTCAGCAGCAGCATCGCCGACAGCACGACGGTCCGCCCCGCGCCGGGCCGCTCGCGCAACCGCAGCCACGCCCACAGGCTCAGCAGGAATCCCACCACCGACAACGAGAAATTGTAGAGCCCGAGATAGAACAGCTTCTGCAGCGCCACCGGAAAGAAGAACAGCGCCAGCCACGCCGCCTCCGGCGCGATCTGCCGCAGCACCAGCCGCGCGGCCAGCGGAATGCCCAGCAGGCAGGCCGCCTGCAGCGCCATTTCCGCCTGCAGCGGCGTCAGCACGAACATCAGCCCGGCCAGCGCCAGATGCCCGAAGGCATTGGGAGTCGGTACCGGGTTCGTCTCAAGCAGCCGGTTCAGCTGCGGCAACGCGGGATCGCCGACATGGCGCAGGAAATGCGCGAGGCTCACATGCGCCGGCCCGTCGCTGGTCAGCACCGGCCCCAGCGCCAGCAGCATCGTTGCCATCAGCGCGAGCAGGCCGAAGAACAGAACCGGCTCCAGGCGGCAGGCTATCGCGCGAAAGCGCGCCTCGGGGCGGTCGGGCAATGTCTCGGGCTCATGGAAAATGCGCCCTCGATACTGCGTGGTTCGCCCCGGGCGCACAATGCCATCGTTACGGGCGCGGCAGCATCCTCGGCCGCCCCGGGGTGCGCAGCGGCTCGGCCAGCTGGGCGAACTCGCACAGCAGCCGCCGCGTGTCGCGCGGGTCGACGATCTCCTCCACCTGGAAGGTCTCCGCCGTGCGGAACGGGGAGCGCAGCTTGTTCAGCCGGTCCTCGATCTCGCGCAGCTTCGCCTTCGGGTCTTCGGCGCCCTCGATATCGGCGCGATAGGCCGCCTCGATCCCGCCTTCCAGCGGCAGGGAGCCCCACCAGCCGGAAAGCCAAGCATAGCGCAGCGCCAGCCGCCCGGCCGGGGTGTGCACCGCGCCGGCCACGCCGAAGGAATTGCGCACCACCACCGTGCACCACGGCACCGTCGTTTGGTTCATCGCCGCCATTGCGCGCACGCCGTGGCGGATCACCGCGGTGCGCTCCGCCTCCACGCCGATCAGGAAGCCCGGGCAATCCATCAGGTACACCACCGGCAGGTGGAACGTCTCCGCCAGGTCCACGAAGCGCACCACCTTCTGGCAGGCATCCGCCGTCCAGGCGCCGGCATAGTGGTAGGGGTCGCTGGCCATCACCGCCACCGG
>CAMDAM010000276.1 GCA_945888575.1 Asaia bogorensis
CAAGGTTCACGGGTTTATGCGTGTTGGTGTTGGTCTCGCCCATGGCCGCTCTCCCGTTGCAAACAGGGAGCCATTACGAACGCGGATCCGCCCGGAGTCCAGCGCCTGCCTCACCGCCGCCCGAACAGCCGCTCGATCTCCGCCTTCGAGAGCTTCAGGTAGGTCGGCCGCCCATGGCTGCAGGTCGCCGCCCGCGGCGTGGCTTCCATCTGGCGCAGCAATGCGTCCATCTCCGGCCCCGCCAAGCGCCGCCCGGCGCGGATGCTGCCGTGGCAGGCCAGCCGTGCCACCACCGCATCCAGTTTTGCCGCCAGCGCCAGCCCCTCGCCCATCTCGGCGAACTCGTCGGCGAGGTCGCGCAGCAGCGGCCCGGGATCGGGCGCGCCGAGCGCCGCCGGCATTGCCCGCACCAGCACCGCGCCGGCCCCGAACGCCTCGATCTCCAGCCCCAGCTTCTCCAGCGCCTCGGCCTGCTCCACCAGCCGCGCCGCATCGCCCGGCGGCAGGTCCACCACCGCTGGCATCAGCAGCGCCTGGCGCCGCACCTCGCCTTCCAGCAGCTGCGCCCGCAACGCCTCATGCGTCAGCCGCTCATGCGCCGCGTGCTGGTCCACCAGCACCAGGGCGCCATCCGCCGCCACCGCCAGGATGTAGGTATCCAGCACCTGCGCCACCGGCGCGCCCAAGGGATAATCGACCGGATGTGCCGGCGCCACCTCCCGCACCTCCACCGGCGGCAGCACCCGCGCTGCCGGCATCACCTCCATCGGCAGCCGCGCCTCGGCAAACCCCGTGCGGACCGGGGCAGGGGAGGGAACCGCCGGCCGCCGCAACGGCAGCCCGGAATACCGCGTCATCGCCGGCAGGCTCACCTCCGGCGCCGCCACCCCCGCCGCCCCGGCCGCCAGCGCGCGCGACAGGGTGGAGATCACTAGCCCGCGCACCGCCTCGGGCGAGCGGAACCGCACCTCCGCCTTGGCCGGGTGCACGTTCACGTCCAGCTGCTCCGGGTCCAGCGTCAGGAACAGCGCCACGATCGGGTGCCGCCCGAAGGCGATCACATCGCGATATGCCACCCGCACCGCCGTGCGCAGCACGGGGTCCGACACCGGCCGCCCGTTCACGATCAGCGCCTGCGCCGCCATCGTCGCGCGCGTCACGGTAGGGGCCGCGATGAAGCCGGTGAGCACCATCTCGCCCCCCTCCACATCCGCCCGCCGCCCCTCCACCGGGATCAGCACCCCGGCCGCCTCCGGCCCGAACAGGGCGGCCACCCGTGCGGCCCGATCCTGCGCCGGCAGGTCGAACAGTGCCCGCCCGTCGCTCTCCAGCCGGAACGCCACCTGCGGGGCCGCCATCGCCAGCCGCCGCACCGCCACCTCCGCCGCATCGGCCTCCGCCCGCGGCGACTTCAGGAACTTCCGTCGCGCCGGTGTGGCGAAGAACAGATCGGCCACCACCACCCGCGTGCCCACCGCCCCCGCGGAAGGCGCCACCTCCCCCACCACGCCACCCTCGACGGCAATCGTATGCGCGCTGTCCCCGTCCCGCGTGCGCGATGTAATGGCCAGCCGTGCCGCCGCCCCGATGCTCGGCAGCGCCTCGCCGCGAAAACCCAGCGTCTCGATCCGCACCAGCATGTCGTCGGCCAGCTTCGAGGTCGCATGTCGCTGCACGCACAGCGCCAGCTCCGCCGCACTCATGCCGAACCCGTCATCCTCCACCTCGATGCGCGCAATCCCGCCGCCATCGATCGCCACCGCGATCCGGGTCGCCCCTGCATCCAGCGCATTCTCCACCAGCTCGCGCAGCGCCGCCGCCGGCCGCTCGATCACCTCGCCGGCGGCGATCCGGTTGACCGTCGCCTCCGGCAGCAGCCGGATGCGCCCCGCCTTCATCGCAGTGCCGCGAACCGCGCCATCAGCGCCGCCGTGGAGCCGTCATGCACCCCCGCCGGCCCGCCCTCCAGCTCCTTCAGCACGCCGGATGCCAGCACCTTGCCCAGCTCCACCCCCCACTGGTCGAAGCTGTTGATCCCCCACAGGCAGCCCTGCACCGCCACCTTGTGCTCATACAGCGCCACCAGCCGCCCCAGCGTGAACGCATCCAGCCGCCGGAACAGGATCGTCGTGCTCGGCCGGTTGCCGGGGAACACCCGGTGCGGCGCCACCGCGGCCACGGCGGCGTCGTCCGCCCCGGCCGCGCGCATCTCCGCCTCTACCTGCGCCCGCGTCTTGCCCGCCAGCAGCGCCTCGGCCTGGGCGAAGGCATTCGCCGCCAGGATGCGGTGCGCCCCATCCCGCCCATAATCCGCCTGCGCCGCCAGCAGGAAATCCACGGGGATCACCGAGGTCCCCTGGTGGATCAGCTGCATGAAGCTGTGCTGCGCGTCGGTCCCGGGCTCGCCGAAGATCACCGGGCAGGTCGCGCCCTCTACCGCGCTGCCGTCGAGCAGTACGGACTTCCCGTTGCTCTCCATCTCCAGCTGCTGCAGGTGCGCAGCGAACCTATGCAGCCTGGCGTCGTACGGCAGGATCGCCTGTGCCCGGTAGCCCAGCGCGTTCACATGCCACACCCCCACCAGCCCCAGGATCACCGGCAGGTTGTCCTCCAGCGGCGTATCGCGGAAATGGCAATCCATCGCCCAGGCCCCGTCCAGCAGCGCCTGGAACGGGTCCCACCCCGCCGCCAGCGCGATCGAAAGCCCCACGGAGGACCACAGCGAATACCGCCCGCCCACCCAGTCGCGGAACCCGAACACCCGCTCCGCCGCGATGCCGAACGCCGCCGCCCCGCGCTGGTTGGTGGAAAGGGCCGCGAAATGCGCCCCCACCGCCGCCTCGCCCAGCGCCCCGGCCAGCCAGCCCCGCGCCGCCGCGGCGTTGGCCATCGTCTCCTGCGTGGTGAACGTCTTGCTCGCCACCAGCACCAGCGTCGTCGCCGGATCGAGCCGGCGCGCCAGCGAGGCAAACGCATGTCCATCCACATTGGAAAGGTAATGCGCCGCCATCACCCCGCCATCGGTCATGGTCAGCGCCTCGGCCACCATCCGCGGCCCCAGGTCAGATCCGCCGATGCCGATGTTCAGCACCGCCTGGAATCGCTGGCCCGTGGCGCCTCGCAGCGTCCCGTCATGCACGGCGGCCACAAAGTCCCGCATCCGCGCCCGCTCCGCCGCCGCCAGCCCGCTTGCATCCTCGGCGCCGGCAAGCAGCCCCGCATCCGCCGGCGCACGCAGCGCCATGTGCATCGCCGCCCGCCCCTCGGTCGCGTTCACCAGCGCACCCCCGAACAGCCGCGCCCGGAACCCCTCCAGCCCTGCCTTCCGCGCCAGGCCGAACAGCGCCTTCCGCGCCGCAGCGTCGATCGCGGTCTTGGACCAATCGAGCGTCAGATCATCCAACGTCGCCGTGAACCGCCCCGCCCGGGCGGGATCGGCCGTGAACAGCGCTCGAATATCGTCGGCCCCAGGCCGTGCCGCCAACGCGGCAAGCCGGGTCCATTCAGCGCGAAGATCGGCGGACGAGTCGCTGTTCATGGCGCATCCTACCGCAGCTTGCGGTTGCACCGAAGAGGGGCGCCGAGGCTACCTGAAGAGGCGGTCGAACAGGCTGCGGCTGCGCGGCTGGATGATCCGGCTGTCACCCTCGGCCACGTTCTGCCCCAGCGCCGCGTTCTCACGCAGCCGCTGCGCCTCGCGCTGCGGGTCCACCTGCAGCCCGCCCCCGCTCGGCGGCGTGCGCCAGAACATCAGCCGGTCCACCAGCGCCGGTGGCGAGCGATCCAGATGCGATTCGCTGTCCACCTTGGCGCGGATATCGCCCTGCACCTGCGGCCCCGCCGCCTGCAGCAGGGCGGAAACCCCGGGCGAAACCCCTGCATCCCGCGCTCCGCCGCCGGCGGCCATCGCGGCCTGCGGCGACAGCACCGCCTGCGCGGCGTCGGGCCCGGATTGCTCCTGCGGCCGCGCCGCCCCCGGCCGAGGCGCGCGCAGCGCGAAATCCGGCGGCATGGACAGTGGCGCCCGCGTCGTCACCTGGAACTCGTCCGGCGCATCGCGCTGCAATCCGAAGGTGCGGGAGACGTCGTCGCCACAGCCGGCCAGCAGCAGCGGCAGCGTCAGGGCCAGGGTCGCGGCGGTTTGGGGAATGCGCATGGCCCCCTGATTAGCCGGGAGCGGTGGCCGCATCAAGGCGTCTGCCCGGTCTCGCCCCCAGCGCGGCCATCCCGGCGCCCGGCCAGAAGCGAATCCAGCAGCAGCAGCCCCACCCCGCCCACGATCGCGGCATCGGCCACGTTGAACACGTACCAGCTCCAGCCCCAGGCATGCGCGTGTAGGAAATCCACCACCGCGCCATAGGCGATCCGGTCGATCACGTTGCCCACCGCGCCGCCCGCGACCGCGCCCAGCGCCAGCGCCACTGCCATCCGCTCGGCCTGCCACAGCCACACCGTCAGCGCCACCACCACCGCCAGCGCCACCGCCGCCAGCAGCACCGCACCCCAGGTCGAATCGCTGCTCAGCAGCCCGAAGGTGATGCCGCGATTCCACACCATGGTCAGGTTCAGGAACGGCAGCACCGGCACAGAAACCCGTGCCGGCAGGTCGAACACCTCCAGCACCCACCACTTGCTGATCTGGTCCGCCACCAGGATGGCCAGCGCCATCCCGATGCCGAACCCGCGCAGCCGTGTCATCGGCACATCAGGCCCGAGTCCACCGCATCCTCGCAGCGGGCGCACAGCCCGGGATGCGCGGCACTGCGGCCCACCTCCGGCAGCACCTTCCAGCAGCGCTCGCACTTCGTGCCCGGCGCCACCGCTGCCCGTGCCCCTGCCACCGCCGCCGTCTCCACCGTGGCGCCGGCCACGATCAGGATATCCGCCCAGGCCTCGGCCGAAAGCAGCCCGGCCTGCTCGTCGGGCAGCGCCATCACCACCGCCGCCTGGGTGCTGGCGCCGATGCGCTTGTCGGCCCGCATCGCCTCCAACTCCGTCGTCCCCAGCCTGCGCAGCTCGCGCACGGCATCCCACTTCGCCCCCAGCGCATCGTCGCGCCAGCCGGCCGGAATGGCCGGGAAATCGTGCAGATGCACGCTGTCGGCCTCGCCGAACCGCGCCGTCCACGCCTCCTCGGCGGTGAACACCAGCACCGGCGCCAGCCAGGTGCACAGGCAGCGATGCAGGTGGTCCAGCACCGTGCGCGACGCCCGACGCCGCAGCGTGTCCGGCCGGTCGCAGTACAGCGCGTCCTTGCGGATGTCGAAGTAGAACGCGCTGAGATCGGAGGAGCAGAAATTGTGCACGGCGGCATACACGCCGGTCCAGTCGTAGCTCTCCACGGCCGCGCGCATCACCCCGTCCAGCTCCGCCACCCGGTGCAGCACCCAGCGCTCCAGCTCCGGCATGTCGGCCTCGGCCACGCGCTCCGCCTCGCTGAACCCATCCAAGGAGCCCAGCAGCCAGCGCAGCGTGTTGCGCAGGCGCCGATACAGCTCGGTCTGCTGCTTCAGGATCTCCTTGCCGATCCGCATGTCCTCGCTGGTGTCGGAGGACATCACCCACAGCCGCAGGATATCGGCGCCGTACTGGTCGTTCACCTCCTGCGGTGCCACCACATTGCCGAGCGACTTGCTCATCTTGCGGCCCTGCTCGTCCATCACGAACCCATGCGTCAGCACCGCCTTGAACGGCGCCACCCCGCGCGTGCCCACGGATTCCAGCAGCGAGGAATGGAACCAGCCGCGATGCTGGTCCGAACCCTCCAGATACAGATCCGCCGGCCAGGCCAGCCCGCGCTTTTCCAGCACGAAGGCATGGGTCGAGCCGCTCTCGAACCACACGTCCACGATGTCGAACACCTGCTCATAGTCGGCCGCGTTGCGCCCCTCGCCCAGGAACCGCTCCGGCGGCGACGAATACCACGCATCCGCCCCCTCGGTTTCGAACGCGGCCACGATCCGGTCCACCACCGCCTGCTCGCGCAGCACCTGGCCGCTGGCCTTCTCCACGAACACCGCGATCGGCACGCCCCAGGCGCGCTGCCGGCTGATGCACCAGTCCGGGCGCGACGCCACCATCGAGCCGATCCGGTTGCGCCCCATGTCCGGCACAAACCTGGTCGCCGCGATCGCTTCCAGCGCCTTGCCGCGGATATCCTCCGGCCCGTCCATGCGGATGAACCATTGCGGCGTGGCGCGGAAGATCAGCGGCGCCTTCGAACGCCAGGAATGCGGGTAGGAATGCACCAGCTTGCCGCGCGCCATCAGCCCGCCGGCCTCGGCCAGCGCCGCGCACATCGCATCGGCCACCTTGTACACATGCTGGCCCGCAAAGTGCGGCACCCAGGCATTGTAGGTGCCGTCCTCACCCACCGTCTCCGGCACCTCGATGCCGTGCTGCCGGCCGAGCTCGAAATCCTCCTCGCCATGCCCCGGTGCGATATGCACGAACCCCGTGCCGGCATCCGTCGTCACGTATTCGGCCGAATACACCACCACGTCATGGTCATAGCCGCGCCCGCGCATAGGGTGCGCGCAAACCGTGCCCAGCAACTCGCGCCCCTTGTGCACATGCAGCAGGTGGTGCGTCTCCACCCCCGCCGCCTCGCACAGCTGCGGCAGCAGCGCCAGCGCCACCAGCACCCGCTCCCCGGCCTGCGCCAGCGAGCCGTCCTTCACGCTGTCGATCCGCACCACGGCGTAGTCGATGTCCTCGCCCAGCGCGATCGCCCGGTTCCCCGGCATGGTCCAGGGCGTCGTCGTCCAGATCAGGATCGCCGCGCCCTTCAGCGAAGCCACCGGGCAGGTCACGATCGGGAACCGCACCGTCACCGTCGTGCTGGTATGGTCGTGGTATTCGATCTCCGCCTCGGCCAGCGCCGTCTTCTCCACCGGAGACCACATCACCGGCCGTAGGCCGCGATACAGCGCCCCGTTCAGCAGGAAGCGCCCGATCTCGCCGAAGATCGCCGCCTCGCTCGGCAAATCCATGGTGGCATAGCGCTGCGGCCAGTTGCCCAGCACGCCCAGGCGGCGGAACTCGCTCTCCTGCACCCCCATCCAATGCTGGGCATAGGCGCGGCACTCGGCGCGGAA
>CAMDAM010000277.1 GCA_945888575.1 Asaia bogorensis
GCAGCCCGCCATGGCCGCAGCGCCCCGCCCGCCCGTGCCGCTCGGCCTGCCGCCGGCCACCCGGGCCGTGGCCGCGCCTGCGCCGATGCCGTCCGCCCCCCCGGTCACCCAGGTTTCCGTGCGCACGCCCGCGCCGCCCCAGGCCGCCCCGGCCCCGGCGCGCCAGGTCTTCATCCCGGCCCGCGCGCCCGCCGCCCCACCGCCCGCCGCCGAAGCCGCCCCCGGCGCCACGCGCTCCGCCCTCGGCATGGCCCGCCGGCCCCTGCCGCCGCCCACCGGCATATCGAACAGCGGAGGTGCGAATTGACCGGCCCCTCCCGCGATACCAGCGCGCCCAACCCCTCCTCCGTCGCGCATCGCTTCGGTGCCGCCCCGGCCGATGCGGTGCCGCGCACGGAGCATGTCCGCGTCACCGCGCCCGACCTGGACCGGCGCGCCGGCATGGAACGCAGCCGCGGCCGCATCGTGCTGGTGGCCGGCGGCTTCGCCCTGCTGTTCGCCGCGGTCGTCGGCAAGCTGGTGGATGCCACCGTCATCAACCCGGTCAAGCCGCGCATGGAGACCCAGGCGCGCAAGCCCGAGCCGTCGCCCACCCCCGCCCAGCCCGGCCTGCAGGCCACGCCCGCCACCGCCGCCATCATGCCCCCGCCCAGCGCCACCGATTTCGGCCCGCGGGTGAAGCGGGCGGCGATCACCGACCGCAACGGCGAGCCGCTGGCGCTCTCGCTGCCCTACGCCGATCTCTACGCCAACCCGCAGATCGTCTACGACGTGGACGAGGTGGTGGCGAAGCTGCGCGGCGTGCTGCCGAAGCTGGACGCAGCCACCCTCAAGCGCCAGCTCACCCAGCAAGACAAGCAGTTCGTCTACCTCGCCCGCCGCATCACCACGCGCGAACAGCTGCAGATCAACGCACTCGGCATCCCCGGCATCGATTTCGAGTTCGCCGAGAACCGCCGCTACCCGCTCGGCACGGTGGCCGCCCAGGTGCTCGGCGGCGTGGACATCGACGGCAACGGCCAGGCCGGGGTGGAGAAGTTCTTCGACGAGCGGCTGCGCACCGACCGCGCCCCCCTGCGCCTGTCGATCGACGTGCGCGTGCAGGCCGTGGTGCGCGACGAGCTGTCCAAGTCGATGGCCGCCTTCAACGCCATCGGCGGCACCGGCATCGTGATGGATGTGCGCACCGGCGAGGTCATCGCCATGGTCAGCCTGCCGGACTACGACGCCAACCGCTTCCGCCGCGCGACCAACGAGCAGCGCTTCAACCGCGCCATCTCCGGCCGCTACGAGCCCGGCAGCACCTTCAAGCTGCAAACCGCCGCCATGGCGCTGGACAGCGGCGCGGCCACGCTGTGGTCCTCATGGGATGCAAGCTCGCCCATCCACTACGGCCGCTTCACCATCAGCGACTTCGAGGGCAAGAAGCGCGTCCTCTCCTTCCCGGAGTTCCTCGCCTACTCGTCCAACATCGCCGCCGCCAAGGTGGCCCTGGCGGTAGGGCCGGAGCGCCAGCGCGCCTGGCACCAGCGCATGGGCATGATGGCCCCGGTGCCGATCGAGCTGCCGGAAACCTTCAAGACCCTCACGCCACCGGTGGCGAACTGGAAGGACATCGCCACGATGACCATCGGCTTCGGCCATGGCATCTCCGTCACCCCGCTGCACGTGGTCCGCGCCACCGCCGCCGTCGCCAACAGCGGCATCCTGGTGCGCCCCACCATCCTGGCCCGCGACCTCGAGGCCGCCCCGCCGCAGGGCGAACGGGTCATGAGCCAGCAAACGTCGGATACGATGCGCAAGCTCATGCGCCTCATCGTGTCGGACGGCTTCGGCAAAACGGCGGAGGTGCCGGGCTACTTCATCGGCGGCAAGACCGGCACGGCCGAGAAATCCGGCCGCGGCGGCTACAAGAAGAAGGCCAACATCCAGGCCTTCACCAGCGTCTTCCCGATGCAGGCCCCGCGCTACGCGGTGTATTTCATGCTGGACGAAGCCAAGGCCAACGCCAGCACCTTCGGCTACGCCACCGCCGGCTGGGTCGCCGCCCCCGGCGCCGGGCGCGTGGTGGCGCGCATCGGCCCCATGCTCGGCCTGCTGCCGGAAACCACCAACGCCCCGGCCATCGCCCAGTCCCTGGCCATCCCGCTGGTCCCCGGCCGTCCACCCGGTGCCGCACCTGCCGGCACGTCGCCGGCCGCCCGCCCCGCCACCCCGCCAGGGCCACGCCCGCAGGCCGGCCAGCCGCCGGCCAATCCTGCCCCTGCCGCGGCCCCCCGCCCGGCACCGCCGCCCCAGCCGCGCGACCCGCGCCAGGAAGCCGCACCCACACCCCCAGCCGGAGGAACGGTCGTTGCGGTTCGCTAGCCTCCTGGCCCGCATGCCAGACCTCGAACCGCGCCTGCGCGCCGGCTGGGAGTCGGCCGCGGCACTCGACGTGATCGGCATCACCGCCGACAGCCGCCAGGTCCGCCACGGCATGATCTTCGCCGCCCTGCCCGGCACCGCGCAGGATGGCCGCGCCTTCATCGCCGACGCGCTCGCCCGCGGCGCCAGCGCCGTGCTTGCATCCCCGGGCACCCCCATCCCGGCCTGCCCGCTGCTGGAAGACCCCCAGCCGCGCCGCCGCCTCGCCATCCTCGCCGCCCTGCTCGCCGGCCCGGCGCCGGATCTCCTCGTCGCCGTCACCGGCACCAACGGCAAGACCAGCACCACCGATTTCCTGCGCCAGCTCTGGTCGCTCGCCGGCCACCGCGCCGCCAGCCTCGGCACGCTCGGCGTCGCCACCGACCGCGGCCTCTCCGGCCCCGGCCTCACCACGCCAGACCCGGTGGTGCTCAGCCAGACGCTCGCCGCCCTGGCGCAGGAAGGCATCACAAGCGTGGCGATGGAGGCCTCCTCCCACGGCCTCGACCAGCACCGGCTGGACGGGCTGCACCTGCGCGCCGCCGCCTTCACCAACCTCACCCGCGACCATCTCGACTACCACGGCACGATGGAGGCTTACCGCACCGCCAAGCTGCGCCTGTTCCAGGACCTGCTGCCGCCGCACGCCCCCGCCATCGCCTGCGCCACGCTGGACCCCGAAACGCTCCAGCAGCTCCGCCACATCGCCGAAACCCGCCAGCTCAATCTCCGCCTTGTCGGAGAGGGCGGCGACGCCATCCGCCTGCTGCGCGCCATCCCCCGCCCCGGCGGCCAGGTTCTGGAAATCGAGGCCGCCGGCACGCGCCGCACCATCGAGATCGCCCTGCCCGGCCGCTTCCAGGCCGACAACGCCCTGGTCGCCGCCGCCCTGGCCGAAGCCACCGGCCTGCCGGAGGCGCTCGCCCGCCTGCCCGGCCTCACCGGCGTGCGCGGCCGCATGGAACTTGCCGCCACCCTACCCAACGGTGCGGCGATCTACGTGGACTACGCCCACACCCCGGATGCGCTGGAACGCCTGCTCACCGCACTGCGCCCGCACACCGAAGGCAAGCTGCACATCGTCTTCGGTGCCGGCGGCGACCGCGACCCCGGCAAGCGCCCGCTGATGGGCCAGGCCGTCGCCCGCCACGCCGACATCGCCATCGTCACCGACGACAACCCCCGCACCGAAAACCCGGCCACGATCCGAGACGCCGTGCTCGCCGGCATGGCCGCCCTCCCCACCGCCCGCGCCCGCGGCAACCGCGCCGACGCCATCGCCGAAGCCCTCGCCGCCCTCGCCCCCGGTGACGTGCTGGCCGTCGCCGGCAAGGGCCACGAACAGGGCCAGACCATCGGCCGCGAAACCTTCCCGTTCGACGATGCCGCCGTGATCCGCCGCCTGGCGGGCCTGTCATGACCGCGCTCTGGACCCCCGCCGACCTGCGCGCCGCCACCGGCGGCCTGCTGCGCGCCCCGTTTGCCGCCACCGGCGTGTCCATCGACACGCGCACCCTGCGCCCCGGCGACCTCTTCGTCGCCCTGGTCGGCGAGTCCGACGGCCATCGCTGGGTCCGCGCCGCGCTGGACAAGGGCGCCGCCGGTGCCCTCGTCCACACCCTGCCGGATGACGTGGCGGACGACGCCCCGCTGCTCGCCGTGGCCGATACGCTGGAAGGCCTGCGCGGCCTCGCGGCCTATGCCCGCGCCCGCTTCGCCGGAAAGCTCCTCGCCGTCACCGGCAGCGTCGGCAAGACCACCACCAAGGAGATGCTGCGCGCCATCCTGGCCGCCCACGCCTCCACCTGGGCGGCCGAGGCCTCGCACAACAACCACTGGGGCCTGCCCCTCACCCTCGCGCGCATCCCGCGCCGCGCCGCCTATTGCGTGGCCGAGATCGGCATGAACCACGCCGGCGAGATCAGCCCGCTCGCCCGCCTCGCCGCCCCGCACGTCGCCCTCATCACCTCGGTGGAGAAGGTCCATGTCGGCCATCTCGGCACCATCGAGGCGGTGGCGGACGAAAAGCTCGCCATTCAGGACGGGCTCGAAAACGGCCTGCTGATCCTGCCGCACGACAGCACGATGTACGCCCGCCTGCGCGCCGGCGCCCGCCACCACGTGCGCAGCTTCGGCACAAACCCCGAAGCCGATGACCGCCTGCTCTCCACCAGCAGCGACGCCACCGGCACCCAGGTGGAAGCCCTCATCGCCGGCATCCGCGTCACCACCCGCCTCGCCGCCCCCGGCGCCCACATGGCGCTGAACGCCGTGGCCGCCCTCTCCGCCGCCGCCGCGCTGGGCGCCGACCCCACCCGCAGCGCCGAGGCCCTGCAAGGCTTCACCCCCGTCGCCGGCCGCGGCGCCCGCCGCCGCATCGCCGTGCCCGGCGGCACCGCCCTGCTGCTGGATGAAAGCTACAACGCCTCCTCGGTCGCCGTGCGCGCCGCCTTCGCCGTGCTCGCCCTGCAACCCGCCACCCGCCGCGTCGCCATCCTCGGCGACATGCGCGAGCTCGGCGACTTCGGCCCCGCCGAGCACGCCGGCCTGGCCGAAGCCGCCGCCACCGCCGACATCGTGCACAGCTGCGGCCCGCTGATGCAGCACCTGCGCGATGCCCTGCCCGCCACGAAGCGCGGCCTGCACGCACCCGATTCCGCCGCCCTCGCCCCGCTTCTGGCCGCCACCCTGCGCGATGGTGATGCCGTGCTGGTCAAGGGCAGCCTCGGCAGCAAGATGAAGCTCGTCATCGACGCGATCGACCATCCGGCCCCGCCACTCCCCGGGGACAGCACGACCAGGGAGCCCGCCTGATGCTCTACAACCTGCTCACGCCGCTGTCGGAACAGTTCATCGCCGCGAACCTGTTCCGCTACCTCACCTTCCGCGCGGGTGCCGCCTGCATCACCGCGCTGGTCCTCTCCCTGATGTTCGGCCCCAAGCTGATCCGCACGCTGCGCGCCATCCAGCGCCAGGGCCAGCCGATCCGGCCAGACGGGCCGGAACGCCACCTGATCGAGAAGAAGGGCACGCCCACCATGGGCGGCGTGCTGATCCTGGCCTCGCTCACCATCTCCACCCTGCTCTGGGCCAATCTCAGCAACGGCTTCGTCTGGATCGTGCTGCTGCTCACCCTCGCCTATGGCGGCATCGGCTTCATCGACGACTACATCAAGCTCTCCAAGGCCAACTACAAAGGCCTCTCCAGCCGCGGCAAGCTCATCCTGCAGGCCATCTTCGGCCTCGCCGCCGCCATCGCGATGATGCAGCTCACGCGCGATCCGCTCGCCACCGGCCTCACCGTGCCGGTGTTCAAGGAGGTGCTGATCCCGCTCGGCCTCGCCTTCCCGCTCGTCGGCATGCTGGTGATGACCGGCTTCTCCAACGCGGTGAACCTCACCGACGGGCTGGACGGCCTGGCCATCGTGCCCACCATCATCGCCGCCGGTGTCTTCGCGCTGATCGCCTACCTCGTCGGCAACCGCGTCTTCGCCGACTACCTGCAGCTGAACTTCGTGCCCGGCGTCGGCGAGCTGGCCATCTTCTGCTCTGCCCTGATCGGTGCCGGCCTCGGCTTCCTCTGGTTCAACGCCCCGCCGGCCGCCGTGTTCATGGGCGACACGGGCAGCCTCGCCCTCGGCGGCGCGCTCGGCGCGGTGGCCGTGGCGGTGAAGCACGAAATCGTGCTCGGCATCGTCGGCGGCCTGTTCGTGCTGGAGACGGTCTCCGTCATCATCCAGGTCGGCTGGTACAAGCGCACCAAGCGTCGCGTGTTCCTGATGGCGCCGTTGCACCACCATTTCGAGAAAAAGGGCTGGTCGGAACCCACCATCGTCATCCGCTTCTGGATCATCGCGATGATCCTGGCCCTCATCGGCCTCGCCACGTTGAAGATCCGATGAGCTGGTCCCCCACCCTCTTCGCCGGCAAGCGCTTCGCCGTCGTCGGCCTCGGCCGCAACGGCCTACCCGCCGCGCGCACGCTGGTGCAGATCGGCGCGCAGGTCACGGTGTGGGACGACAACGAACCCGCCCGCGCCGCCGCCACCGGCCTCGATGTGCGCGAGCCCGACCTGGCCGCCATCGACGCGCTGATCCTCTCGCCCGGCATCCCGCACCGCCTACCCGCGCCGCACCCGATCGCCGCCGCCGCCATCGCCGCCGGCGTGCCAATCTGGTCCGATGCCGAGTTGCTGTTCCAGGCCTTACGCGCCAGCGGATCCAACGCCCGCTTCGCCGGCATCACTGGCACCAACGGCAAGTCCACCACCACCGCGCTGCTTGCCCACATCCTGGAGGTGGCCGGAATCCCCGCCGCCGCCGGCGGCAACCTCGGCACCACCTCGCTCGCCCTGCCGCCCCTGCCGGACCGCGGCGTCTATGTGCTGGAGATGTCCAGCTACATGTTGGAGCGGCTCGCCACCCTGCGCTTCAACGCCGCGGTGATGCTCAACCTCAGCCCGGACCATCTCGACCGGCATGGCGACATGGCAGGCTACACCGCCGCCAAGCGCCACGTCTTCGACCGCCAGCAACAGGGCGACCTCGCCGTGATCGGCATCGACGACGCCGACTCTCGCGCCATGGCCGAAACCCTGCGCGCCACCCCCGCACGCCGCGTCACCATCAGCGAAGCCGGCGCCGCCGAT
>CAMDAM010000278.1 GCA_945888575.1 Asaia bogorensis
GACGACGCCCATCTCCGCAAATCCGACATCACCGCCCTACGCCACGCCACCACCGATGCCTCGCCGCTGCCCGACATCACCGCCCACCCCGGCAAGGCGATCGGCTCCGGCGGCTCCACCGGCCGCTCCAAGATCATCGTCGACCCCAACCCTTGGGCCCGCGCCGTCGGCGACATGCTGCTGCGCGCCAATGTCGGCATGCGCCCCGGCCAGGTCCAGCTCGTCGCCGGCCCGCTCTATCACAACTCGCCCTTCTCCTGGTCGCACTACGGCATCTTCGATGAGCACCACATCGTGGTAATGGAACGCTACGATGCCGCCCTGGCGATGGAGCTCATCGAGCGCCACCGCATCCAGTTCGGCTTCCTCGCGCCCACCATGATGATGCGCATCGTCCGCCTGCCGGATGTGGACCGCCGCGACTTTTCCAGCATCGAATCCATCTTCGTCACCGCCGCCCCGTGCCCGCCCTGGCTCAAGCACCGCTGGATCGAACTGACCGCCCCCGAAAAGGTCATGGAGGCCTTTGGCTCCAGCGAGGCCGCCGGCGCCTGCCTGATCCGCGGCGACGAATGGCTGCTGCACCCCGGCAGCGTCGGCAAGCCGGCCGGCGCGGAACTGAAAATCCTCGACGACGCCTTCATCGAAGTCCCGCAGGGCGAAGTCGGCGAGATCTTCTTCCGCCCCGCCTGCCACCCGCAGCCGACCTACTATTACATCGGCTCCCCGCCCACCAAGACCACGCCAGACGGCTACATCAGCGTCGGCGACCTCGGCTACCTCGACCCCGAAGGCTACCTCTTCCTCTCCGACCGCCGCGTCGACCTCATCATCCGCGGCGGCGCCAACATCTACCCGGCGGAGGTCGAAGCCTCCCTCACCGAACACGCGGATATCGCAGACGCCGCCGTCATCGGCATCCCGCACGACGAGCTCGGCAAGACCGTCCACGCCATCATCGAACCCCGCCCCGGCGCCAGTATCGACGAAGCCGCGCTACGCGCCTGGATGAAGCAGCGCCTCACCAGCTACAAGCTGCCGGAATCCTATGAGTTCATGCCCCAACTCCCGCGCGACCAGTCGGGAAAAATCCGCCGCTCCCAACTCGCCCGCGAACGCGAAACGATGAAGGTCGCTTAAAGCATGCCCGCCCCCCTCTACATCACCGGCGTCGCCGAAACCGCGCTTGGCGAGGTCGCCGGTGAGAACGAACTCTCGATGGTCGCCAAGGCCACCCGCGAAGCCCTCGCCGAAGCCGGCCTGAAGCGCCGCGATATCGACGGCCTCTTCGTCAACTACATGGGCGAGGAAGGCAGCGTGCAGGTCGCCGAATATCTCGGCATCCAGCCCCGCTTCTCCGACAGCTCCGATCTCGGCGGCGCCGCCTTCGAGGCGCAGGTCCACCACGCCATCGCCGCGATCCAGGCCGGCTTCTGCGAAGTCGCCCTCATCGCCTACGCCTCCCGCCAGCGCAGCCGCCGCGCCCGCTCCCTCTCCGGGGGCGCGCCTGCCATGGGCGTGCCGATCATGCACCAGCTGGAAGTGCCCTACGGCCTGCCCAGCCCGATCGGCCGCTACGCCCTCATCGCCGCGCGCCACATGTACCAATACGGCACCACCCGCGCCCAGCTCGCCGAAATCGCCGTGGCCGCCCGCCTCTGGGCGCAAAAGAACCCCCAGGCCTGGTCGCGCGACCCCCTCACCATCGAGGATTGCCTCAACGCCCGCCCGATCAGCGAACCACTTCACCGCAACGACATCTGCCTGGTCACCGATGGCGGCGGCGCCTGCATCGTCACCACGGCCGAACGCGCGCGCGACGCGGCGAAAACCCCCATCCGCATCCTCGGCGCCGCCGAAAGCCACACCCACTGGCACATCAGCCAGATGAAGGACCTCACCGTCTCCGCCGCCGCCAAATCCGGCCCCGAAGCCTTCGCCATGGCCGGCATCACGCCCAAGGATGTCGACATCCTCCAGCCCTATGACAGCTTCACCATCACCGTGCTGCTGGCGCTGGAAGACCTCGGCTTCTGCAAGAAGGGCGAAGGCGGTGCCTTCATCGAATCCGGCGTCCTCCGCCCCGGCGGCAAGCTGCCGTCCATGACCTCCGGCGGCGGCCTGTCCTACAACCACCCCGGCGCGCTTGGCCTCATGCTGCTGATCGAAGCCGTCCGCCAACTCCGCGGCGAAGCCGGCGAGCGCCAGGTCCCCAACGCAAAGATCGGCGTTGCACACGGCGTCGGTGGGCTGCTGTCCACGGCCGGGACGGTTGTCCTCGCACGAGAGTAAGCAAGCATGTTCTTTTTTGAAAAAAAGAACCAAAAAACTTCTATCCGCTTGCGCGCGTGCTGGGTGTCTGGCGCGCGCGCAAGTGAGAAAAGTCTTTTTGCTTCTTTTTCTTCAGAAAAAAAGACTCTTCCTTCCTTCAAGGACCCCAACCATGAGCGACCGCATGCAGATCGACGACCCGGTGCTCTGGCCCTACTGGGAAGCCGCGCAACGCCGCAGCCTCGTCGTCCAGCGCTGCCAGGCCTGTGGCCACCACCAGCATTACCCGCGCCCCTTCTGCCTGGAATGCGACGCGGACACGCTGGAGTGGGTGGAGACGAAAGGGCAGGGCACCGTCCACTCCGTCACCACCGTCCACGTCCAGCTCCTGCCGGAACTCAAGCCCCCCTACCAGGTCGCCCTCATCGACCTCGACGAAGGCCCCCGCCTCGTCACCGGCATCGATGGTACGCCCTGTGCCATCGGCGACCGCGTCACCGTCGCCTGGCGCGAGCGCGAAGGCCTCCCCCCGCTCCCCAACTTCACGAAAGCCGCCCCATGAGCACGCTCCCCGTCGTCGGCGTCATCGGCGCCGGCATCATGGGCACCCAGATCGCCCAGGTCATCGCCACCGCCGGCTGCGAGATACGTATCTTCGACGCCACGCCATCGCAGCTCGCCATCGCCATGGACACGATCGAGAACGGCCGCTTCGGCCTGCGCCGCGCCGTCGATCGCGGCAAGCTCACGCCAGACGAAGTCCGCGCCACCCTCGGCCGCATCCGCCCCGTTGCCACCCTGGCCGAAGCCGTCTCCGAAGCCGGCCTCACCGTGGAAGCCGTGCCGGAGGACCTCGACCTCAAATGCCGCGTCTTCCGTGACATGGACGAGCACGCGCCGCCGCGCGCCATCCTCACCTCAAACTCCGCCGGCCTGCCCATCACGGCACTCGCCTACGCCACGCGCCGCCCATCCCAGGTGGTGGGCTGGCACTGGGCCCAGCCCTGCGCCGTGATGCGCATGGCCGAAATCGTCCGCGCCCCCAGCACCTCGGACGAAACCATCGCCCTGGTCAGCGAACTCGCCAGGCGCTGCAACAAGAACCCCATCGTGGTGAAGGACCAGCCGGAACAGTGGGGCTATGTCGCCAACCGCATCAACGCCGCCGTCCGCCGCGAATCCCGCCGCGTGGTGGATGAGGGCATCTGCACGGAGGAGGAGGTGGACCAGCTGATGAAGGACTGCTTCCGCTGGCCCATGGGCCCCTTCGAACTCTGGGGCGGTCGTACCCTCAAATAGCCAGAGCAAGGCGCGGATGGCCGCGCCATCCGCGCCATGGCTACAACGGGCTCCACCACCCAGGAGCCCGCCATGTCCCGCTTCCGCTGCGTTCCCATCCCCACCGAAACCGCCGCACGCTGGCGCGCCACCGGCCAGGACGATTTCGGCAACACGCTGCGCCGCTCCATCTCCCCCGGCACCGGCGCCCCCTGCCGCCACTGCCTCCAGAACATCGCCAAGGGCGAAGCCGCCCTCCTTGGCTCCTACCGCCTCTCCGGCCCCACCGGCATCTACTGGACCCCCAGCCCCATCTTCCTGCACGAACAGGAATGCCCCGCCTACACCGGCGAAAATGAACTCGCCCCCATCATCCGTACCAGCCTCATCTCCGTCCGCGCCTATGATGCCAACCAGATGGTGCTCTACGATCTCGGCCAGGTCGCTGAGGGCCCGGATGCCGATGCCCCGCTGGCCCGCGCGCTCGCCGACCCCCGCACCAGCTTCATCAACATCCACACCGCGAAGCCCGGCTGCCTGCTCACCCGCATCGAGAGAGCCTAATTCCATCCTGCGCAGAGGCCGACTCTTGGGCCATTGCGCAGGATGGAATCGCGCGCGGGGCTGGCTGGCGGCCGCGCGCAAAGCAAAGACTCATGCCGACCCGCGTTGACCCATCCTTCATGGGTCAACATCAGGGCGGGACGGCATGAATCGGCGTCGAACCTGTTCCCAAAAGCCGGTTTCCTGTTCTACGCTCCCGCCAACGCCGCTACGGCGGCCGTACAGGGAGCAAGAACATGAAACCGGCTGCATCGTCCTGGGTCTTTGGCCTGGCCGCCATAGGGCTGGCCCTCGCCACGCCCGCCATCGCCCAAACCGCCAGCCCACAGGCCAAGAAGGGCGGCACGCTCGTCCACGGCCACGTCTCCGGCATGGATCACTTCGACCCGGCCATGTTCTGCACCACGGTCCAGCTGGAGACCGCGATGCACATGTACGAAAGCCTGGTCATGATGGGCGACGACTACTCGGCCAAGCCCATGCTCGCCAGCAAGGTCGATGTCGCACCCGACGGCAAGAAGTTCACCTTCACGCTGCGCCAGGGCGTGAAGTTCCACAACGGCAAGACCATGTCCTCGGCCGACGTGCTGGCCACCATGCAGCGCTACGCCAAGATCAGCCCCAACGCCCCGGTCTTCGCCCAGCTCGCCAGCTTCGAGGCGCCTGATGCCAACACCTTCGTCATCAACCTCAAGGAAGGCTCCGCCGTCCTGCTGGACGTGATGAAGACCCCCTGCTTCCCGATGTCGATCCTCCCCGCCGAGGAAGCCGCCAAGGGCGCGCGCGACATCACGCCCATCGGCACCGGCCCGTTCCGCCTTGGCGAACTGGTGAAGGACAGCCACGTCACCTTCCGCCGCTTCGACGACTACACGCCCGACACCTCCGCCTCGGGCCCGGATGGCTTCGCCGGCCGCAAGACCGCGCATATCGAAACGCTGCGCTACAACTTCCTGCCCGAGGTCGGCACGCGCGTTGCCGCCATGCAGGCCGGCACCGCCCATCTCGCCGATATCGAGGTGGAGCAGATCGACCTCTTCAAGGGCCGCAACGACATCGTCGTCGAGAAGGTCTTCCCCGGCTGCATGCACACCATCATCCTGCGCGGTGATGCCGGCCTTACCCGCGACGTGAAGATCCGCCAGGCTATCGCCGCCGTGGTCGATACCGAGGAGATGGCCGAGGTCTCCAGCAGCGTTACGCGCCAGAACGCCTCGCTGCTCTATCCCAACAGCCCGTTCTACACCGGCGATGCGATGAAGCCCTTCTACAATCAGAAGAACCCGGCCCGTGCGAAGCAACTGCTTCAGGAAGCCGGCTACAAGGGCGAAAAGCTGATCATCCACACCAACGGCGTCTATGCCTACATGCGCAGCCAGATGCTGGTGCTGGAGCAGGCCCTCAAGGCCGTCGGCATGAACGTCGAGATGCGCGTGACGGACTGGATCACCAACGCCAACGCGCTCAGCAGCGGCGAGGGCGGCTGGAACGTGTCCATGACCGGCTATTGCTCGCAGCCTCTGCTTGGCCCGCAGCAGTGGCGCCCGCTGATCTACACTCACACCGGCCTCACCAATCTCAAGGACGCCGATGTGGATGGGCCCTACGGCCGCTTCTTCACCTCCTTCGACCAGAACGAGCGCAAGAAGGCCTGGCTTGAGGCTGAAACCGCCATCCGCAGCAAGGCCTACCTGGTTAAGATCTCCGACGCTGGTCGCGCCGTGGCCATCAGCAAGAAAGTTGGCGGCTGGAAGCCCTGGTATGCCCACCGCAACTGGGACATCTGGCTCCAGTAATCTGCTTGACCCGTTAGCCTGAAAAGGGGCGTGATCTTCCCGGGAAACCGCGAAGGTCACGCCCCACTCGCGTCCAGGGGAAGGAAAACGCCATGGAACTGCGCTTCACCGAGGAAGAAATCGCCTTCCGCCAGGAAGTCCGCGCCTTCATCCGCGAGAACCTCCCCGCGAAAACCCTGGAACGCATGCGCCTCGGCTACCCGCCCACCAAATCCGATGTCGTCACCTGGCAGCGCATCCTGAACAAAAAGGGCTGGGCCACCTACAAATGGCCCCAGGAATACGGCGGCCAGACCTGGTCCCCCACCATGCGCATGATCTTCCAGGACGAGAACATGCTCGCCCACGCGCCAGAGGTGAACAGCTTCAACATCACCATGATCGGCCCGGTGCTGATCCAGTTCGGCACGCCGGAGCAGAAGGAACGCTTCATCGCCCCCACCGCCAACATCGACATCTGGTGGTGCCAGGGCTTCTCCGAACCCGGCTCCGGCTCCGACCTCGCCTCGCTGAAAACCTCCGCCGTCCTCGACGGCGACCACTACGTGGTGAACGGCCAGAAGATCTGGACCAGCACCGCCCACCACGCCGACTGGATTTTCGCCCTCGTCCGCACCAACCCCCAGGCCCGCAAGCCGCAGGAAGGCATCTCCTTCCTCCTGATCGACATGAAGACCCCCGGCATCACCGTCCGCCCCATCATCTCCATCGACGGCAGCCACCACTTCAACGAAGTCTTCTTCGACGACGTCCGCGTCCCCGTCACCCAGCGCGTCTATGAGGAAAACAAGGGCTGGGACGTCGCCAAGTTCCTCCTCGGCAACGAGCGCACCGGCATCGCCCGCCTCGGCAAGTCCATGGCCCGCCTCGAAGACATCCGCGAGCTCAGCCCCCACCTCCGCAACCACGGCGCCCCCCTGCTGGATGACAAGCTCCAGCGCGAACGCGTCGCCTCCCTCGAAATCCGCGCCAAGGCGCTCGAAATCACCCAGCTCCGCGTCGTCGCCAAGATGATGCAGCAATCTGACGGCAAGCCCGATCCCTTCTCCTCCCTCCTCAAGATCAAGGGCGGCGAACTCGGCCAGGACACCTCCGAACTCATCATGGA
>CAMDAM010000279.1 GCA_945888575.1 Asaia bogorensis
TGGTAGACCGTGACACCCAGGAGAACCGCCAGTGCACTCTCGGCCGTTGCGGCGAGAACAAGGGCCAGCATGAAGGCGCGGAATTCGCCCCGGCGCAGCAGGGTGAGCGCGGAGGGCAGGGGCGTCACAGGCAAGGGTTCATCCGCAAAGGCTGGGCAGGTGCGCCCAACGGCGGCGCAAGGTATTGCGTGCGGATCGGTGTGTCACGTTGACCCGGGGGCGCGTGTCACCACATCGTGGAGTGATCAGCGTGGAGGCGACGATGGACAACCAGGCCCAGACGGATGCGACGGAGCGCAGCGAGGCGGAATGGCAGGCGCTGCTGACGCCCGATCAATACAAGGTGCTGCGCAAGCACGGCACCGAACGCGCAGGCACCAGCCCGTTGAACCACGAGAAGCGGCAGGGCCTGTTCCGCTGCGCCGGCTGCGGCACCGCCCTGTTCTCATCGGAGACGAAGTTCGAAAGCGGCACCGGCTGGCCGAGCTTCTGGGCCCCGATCGAGGGTGGCGTGGAAACCAAGGTGGACCGCTCCTGGTTCATGACGCGGATCGAAGTGCATTGCACGTCCTGCAAGGGCCATCTGGGCCATGTCTTCGAAGACGGCCCGGCCCCCACCGGCCTGCGCTTCTGCATGAACGGCGTGGCGATGACCTTCGAGCCGGGCGAAAAAGCCTAGACGTCCAGGCCGTAGAACCGGGCGGCGGTGCCGCCCAGGATGGCCTTGTGTGCGGCAACTGGCAGCAACGCCAGCGCCGCCTGCCGCCAACGAGCGTAGCCGCCGGCCAGGTTCACCACCGGCCAGTCGCTGCCCCACATCAACCGATCCGGCCCGAATTCGGCCAGCAGGTGGTCGACATAGGGCCGCAAATCCTCGGGCTGCCACGCGGCTGAAGCCTCCGTGACCAGCCCGGAGATCTTGCAGCACCAGGGCGTGTCCCGTGCCAGCCGAGCCATCTGCGCGGCCCAAGGCTGGAACGCCTGCCCGGCGATGTCGGGCTTGGCAGCGTGGTCGATCACCACGGCCAGGGCGGGGTGGCGCTGCGCGAGCTCGCCGATGATCGGCAGGTGCCGGGGCTTGATGAGCGCATCGAACCGCAGCCCATGCCCGGCCATCGCCGCCAGTGCGGGCTGCACCTCCGGGCACAGGATCCAGCCAGTGTCCTCGATGTCCTGCAGCATCGGCCGCAGGCCACGCAGCAGGGGATCCATCGCACGGGCGGCGATCCGCTCCGGCGCATCGGGCGCGGCGAGGTCCACCCAGCCGACCACACCTTGCACGAGCCCGCCTGAGGCACGGGCGGTGGAAAGCATGAAGTCGGTCTCGGCCTCGGTGGCGGCGGCCTGCACGAGGATGGTGGCGGTGATGCCACCCAGCAGCGGGCGCAAATCCGCCAGCCCGTAGTCACGCGCAATCGGCAGGTCGGGCGACATCCAGCCGTAGTCGCCACGCGCGACCTGCCAGACGTGATGATGCGCGTCGACCTGGATCATCTCACGGCTCAGGGGTCGGAGCTTCCTCGGGCAGCAGCCCGGCACGGCGCAGATCGCGCCACAACTGGCCGGGAATGGCGGCCTGCATCAGCGCCGCATTCTGTGCCGCCTCGGTCGCACTGCGCGGGCCGGGAATCACAGCGGCGACCACCGGATGGGCCGCACAGAACTGCAAGGCCGCCGCGCGGATATCCACGCCGTGGCGGTCGCAAACGGCGCGCACTGCCTGCGCCTTCGCGACCGTGTCGGCCTGGGCGGGCTCGTAGTTGAAGGTGGTCCCGCCGGCGAGCAGGCCGGAATTGTAGGGGCCACCGATCACCACCTTCGCGCCCTTGGCGGCGCAGGCGGGGAAGAGCTTGGCCAGCGCCGTATGGTCGATCAGCGTGTAGCGGCCCGCGATCAGGAAAATGTCGGGATCCGCGGCCTCCAGGCAGGCCAGCGCAGGCTCCACCATGTTCAGGCCCATGCCCCACGCCTTGATCTCGCCCCGGTCCCGCTGGGCCGACAGTTCCTTGGCGGCACCTGCCATCGCCTCGGCGAACCGATCCCGCCAGGCCGGCCCGTGCCAGTCTTCCGAGCAGTCGTGGACATAGACAATGTCGAACCGCGTGATCCCCATGCGCTGCCGGCTGTCCTCCAGCGAGCGGACCGTACCCGCGGCGGAGTAGTCGATGCTGCGGCGAAAGGGCAGGGCGTTGAGGAAATTCTCGTTCAGCGCCGGCACGCTGTCATCGGCATGCAGCACGCGGCCGATCTTGGTAGAGAGCGTGTACTCGTCGCGCCGCCTGGAGCGCAGCACGCGTCCGAGCCGGTGTTCCGCCAGGCCGGCACCGTAGTGCGGCGCGGTATCGAAATGTCGAACCCCGGCAGCCCAGGCCGCCTCGGCCGAGGCAATCGCGTCGCTATCCGGCACTTCGGTGATCAGGTTGCCCATGGGGGCGGTTCCCATGCCGAGCGGGCCATGGGGCGTGTAATCGGGCATGCGGTTACTCCGGCGGGATGACGCCCTTGGTGAGCAGGATGTTGCCGTAGAAGCGGCGTTCGCCGGTCTGGACAATGGCGTAGGCGCCCTCGGCGGCGGTGTAGAAGGCATGGCGCTCGATGCCGACGGCGTTCGGCCAGCCGCGTGCGGCGAGCACGGCGTTCATCTCGGCGACCACGGGCGGGATAGCGAGGGGATCGCCAACCACCTGCATGATGGCCGCGGGATCCGGCACGAAGGTGTCGCAGGGCAGCACGGAAAGCACCGCCTTCAGCGCACGAACGACATCGATGCCCGGCATCGCGATGGTCCGGCGCCCGCGGGTGGCAGGGTAGTTGGCGTCCACCAGCACGATGCGATCGCCATGGCCCATGGCCGCCAGCGCGTGCAGCAGGTCGGGCGAAAGCAGCGGGTCCAGGCCGAGCAGCATCGTTCCCCCCGGTATTGTTGCGCCTAGAGTACCCCGGTCGGCCCTGCGCGAACACCCTTTCCGTGCGGCCCCATCAATGCGATTTTGGCGCTGCAACGCGGGAGCACCGAACCATGGCAGAGATGATCACCGGTCTGTGGGCCGCGATGGCCACGCCGCTGGATGCCGACGGCAAGGTGGACCATGCCGGGCTGGTGAAGCACGGCAAGTGGCTGATGGCCAATGGCTGCGACGGCCTGGTGCCCTTCGGGACCACGGGCGAGGGAACCGCCTTTGCCGCCGGGGAAAAGCTCGCAGCCGCCGAGGCATTGCTGAATGCGGGCGTGCCGGCGGACCGCATCGCGCTGGGCACTGGCTGCGCTGCGGTGCCAGACACCATCGCCCTCACCCGCGCGGCCATGGGGCTGGGCATGGTGCACGCCATGGTCCTGCCCCCCTTCTACTACCGCGACGTGACGGAGCAGGGCATCGAGGATGCCTTCGCCGAGATCATCGAAGGCGTGGGCTCCGACTGGCTGCGGGTGTGCGCCTATCACATTCCGCAGGTGTCGGGCGTGCCGGTGCCGGCGGCGGCCCTCGGCCGGCTGCGCCAGCGCTACGGCGCCATCGTCGCGGGTGTGAAGGACAGCACTGGCGACTTCGAGAGCTTCCGCGCCTTCCGTCGCGAGGCGCCGGAGATCGGCACGCTGGTCGGCGCCGAGACGCTGATCGCGCGGGCCCGCGACGAGGGCGGCGTGGGCACGATCTGCGGCATGGTGAACCTGGTGCCGCAACTGGTGCGGGCCATGATGCAGGGCCATGCCGGCACGGCGGACATGGAAGCCGCCGTGGGCTGCCTGGAAGCGCCGTTCATCCCCACCATCAAGGCGGTTCTGGCGGCGCAGACCGGCGATGCGGCATGGCGCAACGTGCGCGCGCCGTTCCGGCCCGCGGATCCCGCGCGCGCCGCCCGGATCGCCACGGCGCTCGCGGCGATCGGGTCGAAGCGGGCGGCAGAGTAGCTCCGCCGCCCGCACGCAGCTACTGGGCGACCGCCAGCGACCAGGGCGAGGCCCAGTCGCTGATGCCCGTGCGGCTGCCATCCGGCCGCTGCAGGATCAGGTTCGGGCAGGCGAAGTTGATCGGGTAGACACCGGCGGTGACGACTTCCGTCGGCGCATCGCTGGTGAGCCCGGCGATAGTCTCGTCCCCCAGGCGGCGGTCGGCGGTGACCATGTCGGGGCTGGAGACGTCGATGCGCGGATGATGCGCGGCCTCTGCCGGGTCCATGCCGAAATCGGCGACATAGGTCATCAGCTGGAACACCGAGGCCATGATGCGCCGCCCGCCGGAGGCGCCAACGGCCAGGATCGGCTTGTCGTTCTCCTTCAGGATCAGCGGGCACATGTTGGTCAGCGGCCGCTTGCCCGGCGCGATCGAGTTCGGCTGGCCCGGCCGCGGGTCGAACCACATCACGCCGTTGTTCAGCAGGATGCCGGTTTCCGGCAGCACCACACGGCTGCCGAAGGACGACATCAGCGTGGTGGTCATGGAGACCATGGTGCCCTCGCTGTCGCACACCGTCAGATGCGTCGTGCAGGTCTCGGCCCCCTTCGGCTCCGGCGCTTCCTCGGCGCCCAGGCTGGTGAGGCGGGTGTGGTAGGCGCTGCGCAGCTCGGCGGAGAGCTTGCGATACCAGGCGGCATTGGGGCGCTCGCCATAGGGCGCGTCCTTCATGCCGGCGAGCACATCCTTCAGCGTGGGCGCCGCGGTAAGCCCGGTGGCAAGCTGCAGCACGCGGCCGGTGCCGCGCCAGGGCACTTCCATGGCCGGCACGATGCGCGCCTGGCAGGCCTTGAGGTCTTCGGCGTCGATCACGCCGCCCACGGCCTTCTGGTCGCGCACGAAGGCGCTGGCGATGTCGCCTTCATAGTAGTCGCGCAGGCCAGCGTGCTGCAGCCGCTCCAGCGTCTTGGGCAGGTTGCCCTGCACGTAGAAGCCGGGCTCGCCCTCGGCCGGCGGGGTGGGGGGCAGGCCGTCGCGCAGATACACGCGCGCAGTCTCCGGGTAGAGGCGCATGCAGGCGGCCACGCTGGCAACCTTCAGCGTGCTGACCCAATCCTGCGGCAGGCCGCGCTTGGCCAGCGCCACGGCGGGGGCGAGCACGTCGGCGATCGGCAGGCGGCCCCAGGTGGAATGCAGCTTGTGGTAGCCGGCCACCGAGGACGGCACGGCCACCGAGAGCGGGCCGTGGATGTTGGTGTCGCCCTCCACTTCCGGCCACTTGAAGCCTTCGTTGGACATGCGCCCGGTCAGCTTGAAGTTGGCGGGGCTGAGGTTGCGCGGGGCAACCGGCCCGAAATCCACCACCTGGGCCGACTTCTCGCCGGCGCGGTGCACCACGCAGAACCCGATGCCGCCGATGCCGGAATTCCACGGCTCCTGGCTGGTCAGCGCGAAGGCGGTCGCCACGGCGGCGTCGATCGCGTTGCCGCCCGCTTCCAGCACCGCCACGCCGGCTTCGGCCGCGGCGCGGGCCTGGGAGACGACGATGCCGCGCTTGCCATTGGCCGCCGGCTTGGTGAAGGCCCAGTTGGCACTGACATGCAGCGGCGGCGCGTAGGTGCGGGGAATGGCATCGTTCATTGCTTGGCTCCTGGGCGATCCGAAAACGGGTGCGTGAAGCTTTCACCCATTCGGCTCAGCGTGCAACTGCAGGGGCCGCGACCGGACGGAGGATCGACGTGGTGAAGCCAAGGGGTACCGGCTCCCCCTGCCGGGCCGCGTTGAACTGCGATTGGAAGTAGAACGGGCGGTGCCAGAACAGCACGCGGTAGCGCTGGGCGGGATCGTGCGCCGCAAGATGATCGATCGTGCCACTTGGCGGATCGGCCGGAAGGCTGAGGTGCAGGTGCAGCAGCGTCAGCGGGGCCAGCGCGGCAATCCCCGCGCCAAGGCGGCGCAGCTTCCAGGGATCGGGGCACAGGGCCAGCATGACCAGCACGGCCGGCAGCAGTAGCCGCTCCCCCACGTTCACCACGCCAAACAGGGCGCTGGGCAGCACCACGTAGCCGCCCAGGCAGGCCAGCGCTGTCAGCAGGGCCGGTGAACGATCGCCCTTGCGCAACTGGTCCAGCAGGGCGAGCGCCAGAGGCAGAAGAACCACGCCGGCAAACAGAAGATTGGTGGTGACGCCCGCCCAGTAGAGCTGCGGGGTAATGTCCGCGTCGCCGATGCTGCCGAGGATGAAGTTCTGGTACGGGCCCATCTTGGCCGCCGTGTAGGCCTTGTAGGCGAGGAACTCGATCACGTTGGTGCCAAAGGGCGGGATGTGCTCGCCGTAACTGGTGTCCCGCAGGACGTACCACACGAGCAGCGCGAAGGGCGGGCTGAGGCAGATGGCCGCCCGCAGAAGCTGGCGCTGGCGAAGCCCGTCCAGCAACACATGGAGGACGAACACGGCGAGCATCACGGCATGGCAGAAGAAAAGCGCCAGACCCATGACCGTGTCCCACGCCGGTGTCGTCGCCATGCGCTGCCGGCGCAGGACATGGACGAGGTAGAGGGCGAGGCCGAGCTGGGAATTCGCATAGCCATCCCAATAGGGCGAGTTGAGACCGCCGATCAGGAGGGCCAGCAGGAAGGTCGCGGGATCGAAGCGGCCCTGCGCCCGGGCGATCGCGGCGGCCAGCCAGGTCATGCCCGCGAGGTACAGGGTCAGGTAGGCAATACCGGCCTCGCGCGGTCCCACGGCGAGATTGAACAGGCCAAGGATCGTCTGTGCCGCGGCGTTGGGAACCGGCCAGGGCTTGAGCGCAAACGGTACGTCCTCGCCGCGCAGGATCTGGCCGACCAGCCAGCCCTGGTAGATCCATTCGTTGAAATCCTGCAGCGGCGGCATCGCGCCGCGCAGGTTCAAGCCGGCTGCCAGAACAATGGTCAGCAGGCCGATGGCCGTGAAGGCGTGCCGCATCACCCGAAGCGGTCGAGCGTGAAGCGCGGGTCGGGCTTGGTGCCGTG
>CAMDAM010000280.1 GCA_945888575.1 Asaia bogorensis
CCGCCCCAAGCTGCGACGACGCGGGTGCGCAGGCCGAAGCCGCACTGCAGCTGCCCACGGGCCTGCTGCGCGCCATCGGTCGGGTGGAAAGCGGCCGCCGCGATCCCGCCACCGGCGCCTTCGCCCCCTGGCCCTACACCATCAACGCCAACGGCCAGGGCCGCTTCTTCGACGATGCCGCCAGCGCCACCGCCGCCGTGCGCAGCCTGCAGGCGGCCGGAACATCCAGTATCGACGTGGGCTGCTTCCAGGTGAACCTGATGCACCACCCCTTCGCCTTCGCCCGGCTGGAAGATGGCTTCGAACCCGCCGCCAATGCCGCCTATGCCGCCACCTTCCTCGCCTCGCTTCGCCAGCGCCTGGGCAACTGGGAGGGCGCCGTGGCGGCCTACCATTCCGCCACGCCCGACCGCGGCGAAGCCTACCGGGCCCGGGTGTTCGCCGCCTGGAACCCGGCCGGGGCGCCGCTGGGCACAGTCCAGGCCACCGCCCTGCCCGCCGCCCCGCGCCGCGTGACGCCGCTGGTGATCCGCATCTCCGGCCCCGACCTTTCGGGCCCGCAATCGCCGATCCGCGTCTGGTCGCCCTCGCGCCCCGGCACGGGGGCTGCGTTGGTGGCCATGCCCGCCCCAGCAGCCCCCGCCCGCGCGGCAACCGCGGACAGCGCCACGCCGTAATCGTATCGCCCCGCATGGCAGGCTGCCGGCCCCATCGCCGGCCGGCCCGGTTGCGCGCGACATCAATGCTGCTCTAATTCTATCGGGATACCTTCTCTTACTGATCATTGACTTGGGCGATTGCAAAGACACGTCCGGCCAATTCACCAATAGCGACATTCTGTAAGTCTTTTGAAATCGCCTGTCGCCTATCGTCCTCCTGCCAACGGGCAGGCCGCCCAGCCATCGCAAAACGCGCCTGGCAGGACACGCCGCACCACAACAGGAGAGAGCCAGATGACCACCATCTTCCAGATCGCCAAGTCCGCCATCGCCGACCGCCGCGGCGTGACCGCCATGGAATACGGCCTGATCGCCGGCGTGCTCGCCGTGGGCCTGGCCACCGCCTTCACCGCCCTTTCGGGCCGCCTGACCAACGCCTTCAACGCGCTGGCGTTCTGATCCCAGCCTGGCCGGACGGCGCGGCGAACGAGCTGCCGCGCCGTTCCAGCCAGGAATGCCCCACGGCTTCGGCCGCTGCGTCGATCTTTCCTTCATCCATTTGTCGTTCATTCCTTCGCGGGATCATCGGGACAGGATGTCTGCCATGGCCGCATTGCCGATCCTTTCGGAGACGCTCACCCTGCTCGCTGCGGCGTTGCTGGTCCTTGCCGCGGGCTGCGATATCCTCACCCGGCTCATTCCGAACGCGATCCCGGCGGCACTCGCCCTGCTGGGCCTGTCGCTCCGGCTGCTCGATGGCTCCTGGCCCTGGGCGCTGCTGGCCGGCTTCATCGTGTTCGGCCTGTGCCTGCTGTGCTGGCTGCGCGGCTGGATGGGCGGCGGCGACGTGAAGCTGCTGGGCGCCTGCGCCCTGCTGGTGCCGCCGCTCTCGGTGTTTCCCATGATCACGGCGGTCGGCATGGCCGGCGGCGTGCTGGCCTTCCTCTACCTGGCCGCACGGCGCGTGGTGCCGCGGCCGGTGCCGCTGCCCTCCGGCCTGCGTCCGAACGGTTTCCTGGGCCGGGCACTGCGCGCCGAACGCTGGCGGCTGTCGCGCGGGGTGGCCCTGCCCTACGCGGTCGCCATCGCCATCGGCAGCCTGGCCAGCTTTCCGTGATCGCCTGATTTCCCGCCACGAAGGGGCACCCCGATGGTTCTGCGCATCGTCCTGTTCGCCATGATGGCCCTCGGCCTGGGCGGCTTCGGCATCATCGCCTGGGTCTCCACGCGCCAGCCCCCCGCCGCCGTGGCGCAAGCCAAGCCGGAGCCGGAGGCGGTGGCAGAGGCCAAGCCGGAACCGCCGAAGCCCGTGGTGAAGCAGACCGTGCTGGTGGCCGGCCGCGCGCTGCGCGCCGGCGCGCTGCTGAAGCCGGAGGAGATCACCGCCCGCGAAGTGATCCAGGACGAAATGCCGGACGGCGCCAGCCCCGATACCATGCAGAACCGCCAGATGCTGGTGGGCGCCATGGTTCGTCGCCCGGTGGGTGTGGGCGAGCCGCTGATGCTGAACGACATCATGCGCCCCGGCGACCATGGCTTCCTCGCCGCGGTGCTGTCGCCCGGCATGCGCGCCATCACCATCGGCGTCGATGCCGTCAGCGGCACGGCGGGGCTGATCTGGCCCGGGGATCGGGTGGACGTGATCATGACCCAGGCGCTGGAGGATGCCACGGTTCCCCTGGGCCGGCGCGTCTCGGCCGAGACGGTGCAACGCAATTCCCGCGTGATCGCGATCGACCAGCAGCTGGTGCAGGGCGCGCTGCCGGGCAGCGCCGAAGGCAACAGCGCACGCACCGTCACCCTGGAGGTCACGGGCGACCAGGCGCTGCAGGTGCAGGTCGCAGCGCGAATCGGCCGACTTTCCCTTAGCGTGCGGTCCTCGGACACCTCCGAGTCCGGGAACGACGCGCAATCGGTGGTTTTCGCCGCCGATATCTCCTCGGCGTTGGCGCGTCAGCCGACCCAGCTTCGGACGGATGTCATCCGCGTGCACTCCGGCACGTCCGACAGCAAGGAGTACAAGGTCAAATGACACGCCGGCTCCGTCTCGGCTTCCTGTTCGCCACGCTGGTGGCGGCGGCTTGCCTGGGCGCCGCATCGCGGGAGGCCACCGCCCAGGCCCTCGCCGTCCAGGCTCCTGCCGTCCAGATCCCCGTGCCCCCACCCCCCGCCGCCGTGGCGCCGCCCGCCGTGGCCCCCGTTGTGGCCCGCGTTCCGCGCCAGACGCTGCGCTATGAATCCGGCACCGGCGGCATCGTGAACCTGCCCGCCCCCGCGGCGAACGTGTTCGTGGCCGACCCCAAGATCGCCGAGGTGCGGCCGGCCAGCGCCACCACGCTGTTCGTGTTCGGCGTGGGCGCCGGGCGCACCACGGTGGCCGCGGTGGATGCCGCCGGCGCCTCGATCGCGGAATACGACGTGTTCGTGCGCCCGCCGGTCTATGCCGCCACGGAGGCGCAGGCGACCATCGCGCGCGTGCTGCCCGGCGCCACCATCCGCGTCTCACCGCAAACCAAGGGCCTGATGGTCACCGGCACCGTCGGCAGCCCGGAAGAGGCCGCCCGTGCCATTGCCATCGCCCGCGGCTTTCTGGCCGAGGGCCAGGTGGTGGACGACCAGATCTCCGTCACCGGCGGCACGCAGGTGATGCTGCGGGTGCGCATCGCGGAGATCCAGCGCTCCGTCACGCGCAACCTGGGCATCGACTGGCAGGCGCTGGGCGTGATCGGCAGCATCGCGCGGCTGCCGGCCCTGGCCTTCAACGCCAATGCCGCCTCCACTGGCGTGCTGGGCGGCGCGCCCTCGCTCGGCAACCAGGGCATGTCCTTCAACGGGCTGATCGACGCCCTGGCGCAGGACAATCTGGCCCGCGTGCTGGCGGAGCCGAACCTCACCGTGCTCAGCGGCCATTCCGCCAGCTTCCTGGCCGGCGGCGAGTACCCGATCCCGGTCGGCCAGAACAACGGCATGATCTCGATCGAGTTCAAGAAGTTCGGCGTGAACCTCACCTTCCTGCCCACGGTGCTGACCGACGGGCGGATCAACATGAAGGTCGCCCCGGAGGTCAGCCAGCTCTCGGACGACAATGCGGTGCAGCTGGTGGCCGGCGGGCTCAGCTTCCGCGTGCCGGGCCTCACGGTGCGCCGGGCCGAAACGGTCGTGGAACTGGGCAGCGGCCAGAGCTTCGCCATCGCCGGGTTGCTGCAGGATTCGCTGCGCCAGGCGGACAAGGCCCTGCCGGGCATCGGCGAGGTGCCGATCCTGGGCGCGCTGTTCCGTTCCGACCGGTTCCAGCGCAACGAGACGGAGCTGGTGATCCTGATCACCCCGTTCGTGGTGAAGCCGGTGAACGACCCCAACCAACTGCGCATGGCCGGCGACAACTACACCGTGCCGAACGACCGCGACCGGTTGCTGATGATGCGCCAGACCGGCGGCCCGCCGGCCCCGCCCGCCTCCCTGCCAGGTGCGGCCCCCGCGCCCGCGCTGGTGCCGATGCCGCTTTCCCCGCCCGGCCGCCCCGGCCGCCCCGGCTTTATCCTTCAGTGAGCAAAACCCCTCCTGTGAGCACCCAAATGAGCCGCACCCGCAAGATGCGCGTCGCCCCGCTCGCCCTGCTCGCCCTCTCCGGGGCGCTGGCCGGCTGTTCCGCCACCGACCCCTACGAGAAGGCGGGGATCTGGCGGCCCAGCGGGGTGAACGAGGCCAATATCGCCGCCCAGGTGGCCAACCCGGCCGATCTGGTGCGCGGGCGCGGCGAAGCCGGAGGCTCCGTGCGGAGCAGCGGCCCTGCGGTGGAACGCCTGTGGCAGGGTGCCACCGCCCAGCGGGCGCAGGGCCAAGGCGCCCAGCCGGGCGGCGGCGCCCGCGCCGGCGCGCAGGACGCGACCCGCTGATGTCCGAGGTCATCGCACGCTCCGCAAGCGGGGATGCCGGCCTGGGCGCAGTGCGCCACGACCGCCCGCAGATCATGACCTTCCTGGTGGACGCGCACACCGAATCCGCGGTGCGCGACGGCCTGGCCGACCTACTGCTGGAAACCGCGGACATGCGCCGCGGCGGCATCCGCGCCGGCATCGCAGCCCTACAGAAGGTGAAGACCCCGCGCATCCTGGTGGTGGACGTCTCCGGCGAGGATGAACCGTTGGCCGCCCTCGGCGCGCTGTCGGAGGTGGTGGAGCCGGATGTCTGCGTGCTCGTGGTGGGCGATATCCACGACATCACCTTCTATAGAGAGGTGACGCGCGGCCTGGGCGCGATGGAATACCTCGCCAAGCCGCTGACGCGCGATATCGTGGCGCGGCATTTCGGCCCCTTCGTGCGCGGCCAGTCCAACCGTGCCGGCGTGGTGCTGGGCGGGCGGATGATCGCCTTCACCGGCGCGCAGGGCGGTGCCGGCACCTCCATGCTGGCGGCCAACCTCGCCTGGCACCTGGGTGCGGAGCGGCACCGCCACACCGTGTTGCTGGATGCCGATCTGCACCGCGGCACCGGCGCCTTCCTGCTGAACACCGCCCCCAGTGGCGGCCTGCAATCCGCGCTGGAAACGCCGGAGCGCATCGATGCGCTGCTGGCCGAGCGCGCCGCCCAGCCGGTATCCGACCGTCTGCACGTGCTGGCCAGCGACGTGCCGCTGATGGACGCGCCCATTTATGCCGACGGCGCCGCGGCCTCGCTGATGTCCGCCCTGCGCAAGCGCTACAACTTCGTGGTGGCCGACGTGCCGTTCAACGGCATGGCCTTCAGCCGCGACCTGATCCGCCAGGCCAACCAGCGCGTGGTGGTGCTGTTGCCCACCCTGGTTTCAATCCGCGACACGCTGAAGCTGCTGGGCCTCAAGGCCGGGCCGGACCAGACCGACCGGCCGGTGCTGGTGCTCAACCGCCTGGGCATGCCTGGCGGGCTGCAGCGCCGCCAGGTGGAGGAAACCCTGGGCATGAAGATCGACGTGGCCATCCCCGACCTGCCGCGCGTAGTCGCCAATGCGGTGAACCTGGGCGAGCCCGCGGCCGCCGCCCGCAGCCCGCTTCGCACGGCGATCATGGAAATCACCACGCTGTGCGCCGCCAGCGGCCTGCTGGACCAGGGCAAGCGCTCCTCCGATGGCGCCGAAGCCCTGGCCAAGCGCGGCTGGCGCCTGTTCGGCGGCCGGAAATGACCTGCGGCGGACAGAGCGAGCACAGCATGGCGAACGGAGGAGACCAGTGAGTTTCGCAGCCGCCGGATTTGGCCGCCGTCGCAGCACGGCCGATATGCCCGTGGCCGCCGCCGCCGCCGCCGCCGCCGCGCCGGAGCGCAGCATCAATGTGACCACCGCCGCGCAAAGCGCCCCCCCGGAGGCGATCGCGGAGCTGCGCGTGCTGTGCCTGGCCCGGCTGGAGCCCTCTGCCGTGGCCGCGCTCTCGCCGGAGCGGCTGGCCACCGAGGTGGAGAAGTTGATCAGCGAGATCGCCACCGACCGCCGCGTGCACCTCAACGCCGTCGAGCAGCGCATGCTGGCGATGGAGCTGGTGAACGACATGCTCGGCCTCGGCCCGCTGCAGCCGCTGCTGGACGATGAACGCGTGGCCGACATCATGGTGAACGGCCCGAACAAGGTGTTCGTGGAACGCGGCGGCAAGGTGGAGCTCTCCAATGTGAAGTTCCGCGACGAGGCGCACCTGGCCGGCATCTGCCAGCGCATCGCCGCCGGCGTCGGCCGCCGCGTGGACGAGGCGAGCCCCATGGTGGACGCCCGCCTCAAGGACGGCAGCCGCGTCAACATCGTCTTCCCGCCGCTGGCGCTCGATGGGCCCAGCATGTCCATCCGCAAATTCAGCAAGAAGCCGATCGACTTCGAGCGGCTGGTGGGCTTCGGCGCCCTGACGCGCCCGGTCGCCAAGATCCTGTCGCTCGCCTCCGCCTCTCGCCTCAACATCATCATCTCGGGCGGCACCGGCTCCGGCAAGACCACGATGATGAACGCGCTCTCCCGCCTGATCGAGGAGCGCGAGCGCGTGATCACGGTGGAGGACGCCGCCGAGCTGCAGCTGCAGCAGCCGCACGTGGTGCGCCTGGAAACCCGGCCGATGAGCCTGGAGGGCCGCGGCGAGATCACCCAGCGCGACCTGGTGCGCAACGCACTGCGCATGCGGCCCGACCGCATCATCATCGGCGAGGTCCGCGGCGGCGAGGCGTTCGACATGCTGCAGGCCATGAACACCGGCCATGACGGCTCCATGTCCACCAT
>CAMDAM010000281.1 GCA_945888575.1 Asaia bogorensis
ATGCCGGGGATGGATGGGCTGGCGGCGGCGCGGGCAATTCGGGTGCTGCCGGGGCCCCCGTCGTCGGTGCCGATCGTGGCGTTGACGGCCAACGTCTTTGCCGAACACCGCGATGCGTGCCGGGCGGCTGGGATGGATGGATTCCTGGGTAAGCCAATGACACAGCCGGCGCTGGAGCGGGTGCTGGCGCAGGTGGATGCCGGCACGTTGCGGCGCGCCGGCGGGCGGGAAGAAGCGCCGGAGGAAACGCTGGCGCGGCTGGCTGGCGATTTTGGCGCGGTGGAAGCAGCCGAGGTGATGGCGGGCTTCCTGGAGGAAGGCCGGGCGGCAGCCACGGCAATGCAGGATGCCACGGTGGCCGGGGACGAGGCGGCATTGGTCCAAGCCGCGCGCGGGCTGCGGGAGGCAGCGGATACCCTCGGGCTGGGCGCACTCGCAGCGCTGGCAGCGGCAGCAGAGTCGGCCGATGCGGTTCAGCGGGCGGCGGCGGTCTCGGCGCTGGAGGCAGCGCTGGAAGCCTATGCCGCTGGATTCGCCCAGGCAGTCCGCGCCTGACCGTTCAGGCTTCCCGGGCCCAGGCCTCGCGCTTGCGATAGATCGTGCTGGTGCCAATGCCGAGGCGCCGGGCGGCGAGCTGAAGGTTGCCGCCGCACAGCGCGATGGCATGCTCCACATAGCGGCGCTCGATGTCGGACAGCTTCTCGATCTCCTGGGGGCTTTCGGGCAGGGAGTCGTTGGCCGGGGTCATCGGTGGCGCCGTGGTGGGCTGGAGCGCTTGCGTGGCGGCAGCCAGCGGCCCGGTGCCCGGCAGTGGCAGCATCTCGGCGGTCACGAGTGGACCATCGTGCAGCACGGCCACATTGCGCACGAGGTTCTCGAGCTGGCGCACATTGCCGGGCCAGGGATGGCCGAGCAGGCGGGCTTCCACTTCCGGGGCGAAGCCGCGCAGGGCACGGTTCTCGGCGGCGGCGTAGCGGGTGAGAAAGTGGCGTGCGATCAGCAGGATATCCTCGCCGCGGTCGCGCAGCGGCGGCATGTGCAGTGGGATGACGGCAAGCCGATAGTAGAGATCCTCTCGCAGCCGTCCGTTGCGCATGGCTTCGGCGGGGTCGCGGTTGGTGGCGGCAACGAAGCGGATATCGGCCTGGCGCGGGCGGGTTTCGCCCACGCGGGTATAGGTGCCGGTCTGGATGAAGCGCAGCAGCTTGGCCTGCAGCTGCGGATCCATCTCGCCGAGCTCATCGAGAAAAAGAGTGCCGCCATCGGCGCGCGCGGCAGCCCCCTCCTGGTCCGCCGTGGCGCCGGTGAAGGAGCCCTTGATGTGGCCGAAGATGGTGCTTTCCAGCAGGTCGTGCGGGATGGCGCCGCAGTTGAGCGCCACGAAGGGACGGTCCCGCCGCGGGCTGAGGCGATGCAGGGCCTCGGCGGCCACTTCCTTGCCGGTGCCGGATTCCCCGGTGATGAACACGCTGGCGCTGCTCGGGGCGGCGGACTGGATGATGCGATAGACCGCCTGCATGGCCGGTGAGCGGCCGACGAACCCCTCGAACGCGCCCTGCTCCAGGGTGCGGCGGAACGTTGTCACTTCCCGCACCAGCGCCGCGTTCGAGAGTGCGTTCTGAACGGTGGTGGTCAGGCGGCTGGGGGTGAACGGCTTCACCAGATAGTCGAACGCCCCGGCCCGCACCGCGCGCACGGCGGTGGCGAGCGAGGCGTTGGAGGTCATCACCACCACGGCGGGCGGGGTGGGGCCCTCGCGGATCTCGTCCAGCAGGTCGATCCCGTCGGCATCGGGCAGGCGCAGGTCCAGCAGCACGCAATCGACGGGCTGGCGGCGCAGGGCTGCACGGGCCTCAGCGGCGTCGGCGGCCATCAGCAGGGTGTGGCCCAGCGGCTCCAGCTGGAGCTGGACCGCGGTGGCGATGGTGGCGCTGTCTTCCACCACCAGGATGGTGCGCGGCTCGCTCATGCGGGGTTTGCCAGCGCGTGCAAGGCATCGAAGTCTCGGATAGCCACTTCCTGCAGCGCCAGCAGGTCAGGGGCGAGTTCCGCCAGCGGGCGGCTGGGGTCGGCATGTTCCAGAACACGGGCGAGGCGCACGACCTCCGGCAGGCCGACATTCAGCGCCGCGCCGGCCAGGGCATGCGCCTCATGCGAAAGCCGCGTGCGGTCGGCGGCGGCATGGGCGGTGACGATGGCGGCGAGGCGGATCGGTGCCTCGGCGAGGAACACGGCGGAGATGCGCTTGAAGGCCGGGCTGTCCGGCGCGCCCCAGAGCTCGGCGATGGCGGCAACGTCGGGGCCGTTGACCTGTGGGACCAGCAGGGCCGCCACCGCCGCCCGCAAGGCTTCGGCCTGCACCGGGCGGGCGAGGCTGGGGCCGGGGACTGGCTGGCCGGGAGAAAACAGCGTGAGGCGCGGCATACCGGCAGCAGGCAGCGCGAAGGCGGCATCGGCGATCAGCAGGTCGAAGGGTGCGGCGGCGAGGGCAGTCTGGGCGGCGGCTTCGGTGCGGACCGTCTCGGCATGATGGCCCCAGCCGCGCAACCAGGCGGCGATGGCGAGCCCCACGGTGGGGCTGCGCTCGGCCACAAGGCAGCGGGCCGGGCCGGAAGCACCCGGCGGCGATGGGGGCGTTGGCATGGGTGAGGCGAGATCCGGTCTGGGGCTCAATTTGTATCTCAATATGACATGGTCGTTCTCATTTTGGGAAGCGCCTTCCCGAAACGGAGGGCAATTCCTGCCGGGAGGGGCCGATTCCGGGCCAATTAACCCCCTGGTGAGGCCTTCGGCGCTGGCACGGCGATTGCCTAACGAGACGTATCTTCCCGATTGGCTCTTACGAGGTCTTCACCATGCGCGTTCTTCTCGCTGACCAGGATTTCTCCAACGGCCGTGGCATCCGGGCCATGCTGCTGCAGGCCGGCTTCACGGTGGCGACCATCGAGGAGATGGACGACGTGCCCTCCTACGCCCGGCACGAGGATTTCGACGTGATCCTGATGGTGACGCCGCGCCAGGCGCAGGACCCCTACGCGATGGTGGCCGCGGTCCGCCGCGCGGGCGTCACCGCCCCGATCATGCTGGTCGGTGCCGGCCAGTCGCTGGATGTGGTGCGCGGGCTGAATGCCGGCGCCGATGAACTGGTGCGCATGCCGGTGGAGGGCGCCGAACTCGTGGCGCGCTGCCGGGCCCTGGCCCGCCGTTCGCGCGGCTTCGCCCGCCGCGAGCTGACCGTCGGCGCGCTGACGCTGGATCTGGAAGCCCGCGAGGCGCGCGTGTTCGGCCGCCCGGTGAACCTCACCGGCAAGGAATTCGCGGTGCTGGAACTGCTGACGCTCCGCCGCCGCCAGGTGGTCCGCAAGGATGCGATGCTGAGCCAGCTCTACTCGATCGACGAGGCCGAGCCGGACCAGAAGATCATCGACGTTTTCATCTGCAAGTTGCGCAAGAAGCTGGCCGCCGCCGGTGCGGCCGGGCTGATCTCCACCGTCTGGGGCGCTGGCTACCGGCTGGAAGAGCTGGCGGCGTCTGACGATACCCTGGCGGTGCGCGGTGCGACGGAACTGCGCCTCGCCTCCTGATCCCGCCCGGCATGCTAGGGTTCCGCCCATCGAACGGAGGAACCCGATGCGCCTGATCCTGGCCAGCCAGTCGCGCTTCCGCGCCGGATTGCTTGCGGCGGCGGGGGTGGCGGTGGAGACGATGGCCGCGCATGTCGACGAGGCCGAGGTAAAGCAGGCCGCGCGGGCCGAAGGCGCATCGGCCGAGGAAACCGCGCTGTTGCTGGCAAGCCTGAAAGCCGAGCGGATCGCACGGCGGCACCCGGATGCGTTGGTGATCGGCGGCGACCAGATGCTGGTGTGCGAGGGCGCCTGGTTCGACAAGCCGCCCGACATGGAAGCGGCCCGGGCCCAGCTCCTGGCCCTGCGCGGCAAGGCGCACACGTTGGTAACGGCGATACTGTGCCAGCGCGGCGAGCAACGCGTGTGGCAGCACATCGCCAAGCCGCGCCTGGTGATGCGCGATTTCTCGGAGGCATTCCTGGACCGGTACCTGGCCCTGGAAGGCGATGTGCTGACGACAACGGTGGGCGCCTACCGCGTTGAGGGGCCCGGCCTGCAACTGTTCGACCGGATCGAGGGCGAGCATTCGGAAATCGTGGGCCTGCCGATGCTGGCCTTGCTGGGCTTCCTGCGCCAGCACGGGGTGCTGGAGGCCTGATGCGGTCTGGCCGATCGCGGCGGAATCGGTCCTACCAACCGGGCCAATCGCGCGACAGGCTGCGGATATGAGCACCCCCACACCTCCCCCGACTGACTTCGTCCGCGCCAAGCGCATGCATGAGCGCGGGCGCTACGACAAGGACACCATCCACGCCATCCTGGACGCGGCGCCGCTCTGCCATGTCGGCCACCTGATCGATGGCCGGCCGGTGGTGATCCCCACCTTCCACTGGCGCATCGGCGACACCGTGTTCTGGCACGGCAGCTCGGCCAGCCGCATGGTGAAGGCGAACGCCGCCGCCTGGCCGGTCTGCCTCACGGTCTCCATCCTGGACGGCTACGTGCTGGCACGCTCCGGCTACAACCACTCGGTGAACTACCGCTCGGTGATGTGCTTCGGCACCCCGCGGCTGGTGACGGACCGGGACGAGGCGATGGCCGCGCTGAAGGCCTTCACCGACAAGCTGGTGCCTGGCCGCTGGGAAGGGCTGCGGCCACCCAATGAGCGCGAGATGAAGGCCACCGGCGTGCTGGCGATGGAAATCGACGAGGCCTCCGCCAAGGTGCGCAACGGCCCCCCCGGCGACGACCCCGGCGACGAGATCTGGCCGATCTGGGGCGGCGTTCTGCCGGTGCACACCGCCGCCGGCGCGCCAGAGCCCGACCAGCACGTGCAGGGCCGTTTCGAGGCCCCCGCCACCCCCTTCGCGAAGCGGTAGCGCGTGCGCAACCCTGCCCGCCGCACGATGAAGGGCCAGAGGCACTTGATCGCATGTGACAGGGGGGATATATGCGCGCCTCCGGTAGCGGGGCCATAGCTCAGCTGGGAGAGCGCCTGAATGGCATTCAGGAGGTCAGCGGTTCGATCCCGCTTGGCTCCACCACCGCACCACAGGGGTCGCGCGGCATTTGCCGCGGCGACCCCTTTGCTTTTGCTGCTGCGCGCCGGGCTGGTGCTGGCACTGCTGGGGCTCTTGCCCGCTTCAGCGCCGCGCACCGATCCCGCGCTGGAACTGGCGCGGGCGGCCGGTGCGCTGTGCCAGGGCGATGTGCCAGACGGGACTCCAACCAGCCATTCGCACGAGAATTGCCTGGCATGCCCCGGTTCCGCACCCCCCGCCGGGCTCGCCGAGTCACCGGCTGCGCCTGTTCTGCGCCACGGTGCGATGGCCACGATCGCGCCGATGGGCCATGCCGTCCCCTCCGTGGGATGGGCGGCCTATTCCTCCCGCGCACCGCCCGGGCTGGCCGTCTGATACCACCCGTCTCTAGAGCGATAGCCGACCTGATAGAGGGTCGGCCACCACTCTAGCTCTTTGTTTTGGCGAGCAACTTAAGCCTATCGGATGATTCCATTCGATAGGCTGTTGCTCTAGCGTTCATGCGGCGCCCTGCGGGGCGCGATAGGATTTCTGCACATGCGACATGTTGTTCTCACGGCGGCCGCCCTGCTGGGCCTGGCCGTGGCCCTCCCTGCCCACGCGCAATCCCCCACGGTGGAGGTGACCGAGGCCTGGGCCCGCGCCACCACATCCTCCGCCCGCTCCGGCGGCGCGTTCCTCACCCTGAAGGCCACCGGCGCGGCCGACCGCGTGGTCTCGGCCAGCTCCCCGGTCGCCGAAAAGGTGGAACTGCACGAGACCATTCGCGACGGCAATGTGATGCGGATGCGCGAAGTGCCGCAGCTTCTGGTGCCGGCCGGCGAGAAGGTTGTTCTGCAACCCGGCGGGCAGCACATCATGCTGATCGGCCTGAAGAAGCCGCTGAACCGCGGCGAAAGCTTCCCGGTGACGATCACCTTCGAGAAGGCGCCGGCGGTGACCGTGACAGTTACCGTGCAGGCGGCCGGGGCCGCGAGCATGGGGCACCGGCACTAAGGAAGCAGTTCTTTTTTGAAAAAAAGAACCAAAAAACTTTCATCACTTTGCGTCGGGGCTAGCCTCGACGCAAAGTAATGAAGTCTTTTTGCTTCTTTTTCTTCAGAAAAAGAAGGCGCTTGCCTTCAGATCGCCACCCTCACCCCAAGCTCCACCACCCGATCCGTCGGGATCCGGAAGAACTCCGTGGCGGAGATGGCATTGCGCGCCATCACCAGGAACAGCCACAGCCGCCAGATCGGCATCTTGGGCCGCGCCGCCGCCACCAGGGTTTCGCGGCCGAGGAAGTAGCTCGCCTGCAGCGGGTCGAAATCCAGCCCTTCCGTCGCCGCGATGGCGGCGAGGTCGCGCGGCAGATGCGGGCTTTCCATGAAGCCGTAGCGGATGATCACCCGGTGGATGCCGTCGGACATCTTCGTCACGGTCGCCCGTTCCGCCGCGGGCACCGAAGGCATGTCCTCGTTGGCGACGGTCACGAAGAGCACCCGCTCGTGCAGCACCTTGTTGTGCTTCAGGTTGTGCAGCAGCGCGCCGGGCACGTAGTCGGAATTGCCGGTCATGAAGATCGCCATGCCGGGCACGCGGATGGTGCGCGATTGCGGCAGCCGGGCGAGGAAGCTGGAAAGCGGCAGCGAATCCTGCTTCCAGCGATCCAGCAGCAGGTCCCGCCCGCGCTTCCAGCTCGTCATCATCGCCATCAGCGCCAGGCCCAGCACCAGCGGCACCCAGCCACCCTGCGGCACCTTCAGCACGTTGGCGCCGAAGTAGATC
>CAMDAM010000282.1 GCA_945888575.1 Asaia bogorensis
GGCCGAGCGGCTGGGACAGCACGAACAGGCCAAGCGCGGTGCAGGCCAGGCCGATCTGCAGCGAGCGGACGGCGCCGTGATGGGCGAGCATCGGGCCACCGCAGGCCAGGTACCAGCAGATGCCGGCCGAGCTCATGGCCGAAACCAGGCCGATGCTTTCGGGCGGCAGGCCGGCGCGGTCCATTAGCGGCGGGCCGAGCAGCGGCACGGCCATGCCGGCGAAGGAGCCGATGACCTGTGCGATGAGGGTGGCCGCGAGCGCGCTGGCCCAAAGCGGCAATGTCACCTGGTTCGCATCCACCCGTCATCCGTGCCATCGAGCCTGCCAGGGCCGGGGTGGGAAGACCAGGGGGCGGGCTGTAGTCTGGGAAGGACCGGAGTGGAGACCGCCCATGCGCCACGTGCTTGCCGCCATGATCCTGCATGAGGCGAACAGCTTCGCAGCCCCCGCCCCGCTCGCGCATTTCGAACGCCAAGGCGTGGTGCGCGGCACGGAAATCCCGGCGCGCTTCGGCCCGACGCGAACGGAGATGGGCGGGTTCCTGGCCTATGCCGCTGAAGCAGGCTGGCGCCTGACCACACCGATCGCCGTGCCGTGCTCGCCCGCCGGCCCGATGGATGCCAACGCCTTCGCCGCCATCCGCGATGCGCTGGTGCAAGGCACCCGCGCCGCCGGGAAGGTCGATGGCGTGCTGCTGGGCCTGCACGGCGCCTGCGTGGCGGTGGGCGAGGACGACGCCGACGGCGCCCTGGCCCAGGCGGTGCGCGATATCGTGGGGCCGGATGTCCCCATCGTGGTCACGCTGGACCCGCACAGCAACGTCTCCGACCGGCTGGCGGCCGCAGCCAATGCCATCACCGCCTATCGCACCCACCCGCATGTCGACCATTTCGAAACGGCCTCGCGGGCGGCCGGGATCCTCAAGCGGGCCATGGACGGCGAGATCAAGCCGCGGGTCCACCTGGCGCGAAGCTGGCAGATGCGCGGCTTCGATTCCACCCGCACCACCCCGCCCGATGGCCCGGCACGCCGCGGCCAGGCCTTGGCGCGGGCCATGGAAGCGGCAGACCCCGGCGTGATCGAGGTCAGCCTGCAATCCGGCTTCGTGCTGGCCGATGTCTGGCATGTCGGCCCGTCCGTGGCGGTCACCGGGAACGGCGCCGATCCCCGCTTCGCCGCCCTGGGCGCACAGCTGGTGCGGTTCTGCTGGGATGAGCGCAACAACGACACGGTGAAGATGCACACGGTAGCCGAAGCCCTGGCCGCGGCGCGCGCGGTGCCGGCGGGGCCCGGGCCGGTGGTGGTCTCCGATTTCGGCGATGCGCCGGGCGGCGGCGGCTATGGCGACGCCACCGCGGTGCTGCGGGCCCTGCTGGAGAACCCCGTGCCCGGCGCCGTCTTCGCCTCCATTGCCGATCCCGTGGCGGCAGAGGCCGCGCGCGCCGCCGGCGTGGGGGCGGATGTCGCTCTCTCCCTGGGCGGCCACGTGGCCCCGGCCCATGGCGGCGGGCCGGTGGAAGCGGTGTTCCGGGTCCTGGCCCTGTCCGATGGCAAATTCACCCACGAAGGGCCGTACACCCCGGGCCAGATGGGCCAGTTCGGCCCCTCCGCGCTGCTGGAGCGCCACGGCATCAAGGTGATCGTCTCCACCTGGCAGCGCAACATCCTGGACCTGCAGCAGCTGAGGATCTTCGGGATCGATCCCACCGCACCACCGCTGATTGCGATCAAGTGCATGGATGCGTTCCGCGCCGCCTTCGCCCCGATCGCGCGCGCGGCGATCGCCTGCGAATCCGGCGGCGTGTCCAGCCGTGTGCACACCTCGCTCACCTGGACCAAGGTGCGGCGCCCGGTCTGGCCGCTGGACTCCGATGCGGTGGTGGAAGCAGCGGCGGGGTGGGTATAGGGGCGGGCATGACCGGCTCACCCCTTTCGCTGCTGCATCGCGTCTGGCGCCAGCTGCCCGCCGGGCCGCGCCGGGCGCTGGTGCGCGGGGTCACCACGGCCATGGCGCCACGGCCGGACGCGGTGCCGCCGCCGGCAGGGGCCGGGATGGCGTTGCTGGGCGAGTTCGCCCGCCCCTCGGGCCTCGGCATGGGGGTGCGGCTGGTGCACCAGGCACTGGGCGGAATGGGCGTTCCCGCCCTGGCACTCGATGTGGATACAGGCCGGGCACCCCTGCCGCCGCCGGGAATGCCGCTGATGCTGCACGTGAACCCGCCCTCCTTGCCGCTGGCGCTGCTGCGGCAGGACCGCGCGCTGCTGCGCGGCCGGCGCGTGGTGGGGATGTGGAACTGGGAACTGCCGGTGGTGCCCGATGCGTGGCGGGATGGGTTCCGCTTCGTGCACGAGGTATGGGTCACCAGCCGCTTCACCGCCGAGGCCATGGCGGTCGTGATGCCAGCCGGAATGCAGGTGCGGGTGGTGAACTACCCCCTGGCCGTGGCGCCTCCGGTCCCGGCCGTGATGGGGCGCGAGGCCTTCGGGCTGCCGGCGGGGGCGGTGGTGGTGCTGGTATCCTTCAACCTCGCGTCAAGCTTCGTGCGCAAGAACCCGCTGGCGGCAGTGGCAGCCTTCCGCGCGGCCTTCGGCGACCGGGCGGACCGGGTGCTGGTGCTGAAGGTCGGTCATCCCGGGCATTTCCCCGAGGATTTCGCCCTGCTGCGAGAGGCGGTGGCAGGCTTGGGCAATGTGCGGATCGAAACGCGGGAGATGGCGCTGGGCGAGGTGCATGCGCTGACAGCCTGCTCGGACATCGTGCTCTCCCTGCATCGCAGCGAGGGGTTCGGGCTGGTCCCGGCGGAAGCCATGCTGCTCGGCCGCCCCGTGGTGGCAACAGGATGGTCCGGCAACATGGATTTCATGGACGCGGACAGCGCCGTGCTGGTGCCGTTCACCCTGGTCCCGGCGCGTGACCCGCGCGGAGTGCTCGAAGTGCCGGGCGCGGTCTGGGCAGAGCCCGATATCGGGGTGGCGGCGGAAGCCTTGCGCCAACTGGCGGACAACCCCGCCGCGCGTGCGGCCCTGGGTGCGCGCGGGCAGGCCAAGGCGCGGGCAGCGCTGGGGGTGGAAAGCCTGGCGGCGGCGCTGCGCGGGTTCGCGGCATGAGGGTCCTGGTATGGCAATGGGGGCGGCGTGGCGCTGGGCCGCGCTATGCCGTGGAACTGGCCGCCGGGCTGCGCGGCGTGCCGGGCGTGGAAGCGCTGCTCTCCCTGTCCCGCCAGGCGGAAATCCTGGCCGGGGCCGAGGCTCCGCACTGCGATCTGCCGATGGAGACCTATTCCGGCCTGCGCGACCTTGTCCTGCGCCTGCCCCGGCTGCCCTTCCAGGTCGGCGGGCTGGCGAAGCGCATCGCGGCGCTGCGGCCGGATGTCGCGATCTGCGCCATGCCGGCCCCGCTCGATATACTGATGGCCGCGGCCCTGCGGCGGGCCAGGGTGCCCCATGCCGTGGTGGTGCACGATGCGGACCTGCACCCCGGCGACATCCACTCGCTGCAGATGGTGCTGCAACGCCGCCTGGCTCGGCGGGCGGATGCGGTGGTGGCGCTGAGCCGGCATGTCGGCGAGCGCCTGCTGGAACAGGGCGTGGCCCGGCCCGGCCGGCTGGTGCTGACGGAACTGCCGCCGCTCTCCTACGGGGCCCCCCCACCCCCGCCGCGCTCCCATGGCGGCAAGCTGCGGCTGCTCTGCTTCGGGCGGCTGCTGCCCTACAAGGGCCTGGATCTGCTGGCCGAAGCCATGGCCGGGCTCGGCCCGCGCGATGATCTGGAACTGCGCGTGGTGGGCAACGGCCCGGAATCACCGGTGCTGGACCAGCTTCGGGCTCTGCCCGGCGTGACGGTGGAGAACCGCTGGGTGCCGGAAGAAGAGGTCGCCGCGATCCTGGCCTGGTCGGATGCGCTGGTGCTGCCCTACCGCGAAGCCAGCCAAAGCGGCGTCGCCGCCGCCGCCATCGCCGCCCGGCGCTTCGTGGTTGCCACACAAGTGGGCGGGATCACCGAGCAGATGGAAGGCTCCGCCATAGCCCGGCTGGTGCCGCCGGAGGCCAAGGCGCTCGGCGCGGCGCTGGTCGCCCTGGCGGCGGAACAGGACCCGTTCGTCGCGCCAATGGAAGATCGCTGGCCCGGCGTGATGGCAGCCTTGGTGCGCGACCTTGCGGGTGTGCTGCACCGGTAGAGAGGAAGGCCAGCCCCCTGTGCTCTGGGCATGGGTCTTCGCCGCGCGCGGCGGGGGCCAAAAGACGGATTCACGGTGATGTCGGATGCGCGGCCGCCTCAGGCGGCGCGCGGGCAATGCAACGGGGGCGGGGAGCGGGCGCGCGATGGCCCGAGCGGCGCATGCCGCGGCCGGGACGCCCGCGCAGGATCCAGCCGATCCAGGCGCGCTGGCGGCGCAAACGGCGCAGGGCGCGCGGATGGAGTACGGGTGCCAGGTCGTCGATGGTTTCGCCGGTGGGGGAGAAATGCCAATCCCGAAGCGGGGTGCGCCAAGTGCGGCCGTGGGCCGGGGCCAGGAGGGCCGCGACGGATTTGTTTCCGGTGAGGAGTGCCAGCAGGGCGAGCAGGACGTGCTGCAGGGGCGCCGGAAAATGGACGCGAGTCATCGCCTCCGCCATACGGCGAAGGGCGTCGGCTTCGAGCGGAGCGGCGACGGGATGTGGCATCACCAGTGAGTATGCCAAACGCAACACCGATGTAAAAGGTTTTTTATCCCGTACGTACTCGGTACCGTTATCGCGAATGTCGCGAAGGTCGCTCTTGGGTAAAGGGGTCTGGGGCCTAAGGCCCCAGCGGGTTCCCCGTGGCGCGGCTTCGCGCCACGACGGCAGAGCCCTGGCCTTAGGACCGCCGCACCTCCAGCCATTGCCATGCCAAGAGCCCCGGCAGCCCAAAGGCCAGTTCCCGCAGGCGTTTCAGCATAGAGATGGCGATTGCCTGGTCGGGCGGGACATCGAACAGGGCGCCGATCAGCACGAACCCTGCTTCCTGCACCCCGAGCCCACCGGGCACGGCGAAGGCGGCGCCGCGCACGGCCACCGCGAGGCTTTCGATCACCAGGGCTTCGGCGAAGCCGCCGGGGTGACCCATGGCGTGCAGGGCGAGCCAGGTCTCGCCGATGCCGATCAGCCAGGCGAGCAGGTGCAGGGCTGTCGCTTTCAGCAGCATGCCGGGCTGGCGCTGGCGTTCGTGCAGGGCGGCGAAGAGTCGGCGCACCACATCCAGCGAGAAGCGCGGGAAGATGCGGGCCAGCGGGCCGGCGATCCATTCGATCAGGCGCAGCCCGGCGGTGTGCTGCAGCACCAGGAAGACGGCCAGGGCGAGGGCCATCAGGGCGAGGCTTGCCTGCACCCAGGGGGTGCGCCAGGGCGAGGTGTCCGATGTGGTGATCAGCGCCAGGACGAGGATGCCGAGCAGCGTGAAGAGCAGCTGGCTGGCGGCCTCGATCGTTACGTCGATGGTGGTGCCGGCGGTGGCGGCGGTGCCGGAGACGCCGCGCCGCACCAGCAGGCGGATGCCGACGAGGTTGCCGCCGAGCTGGGCGACGGGCAGGAGGCCGTTGACGGATTCGCGAATGACGCGGATGGCGAACCAGCGGCCGAGGCCGAGGTGGGCTGCGCCAACCGCCCAGCGCCAGGCGATGGCGGAGAGCCATTGGGTGGCGGCGTGGATGGCCAGGATCGGCGGCAGCGCCCAGGCGGCCTGGAGTACTTCGGCCCCGATGGCGGCCGCGCCATGCCAGGCGATGAGGGCGACCACCCCCAGCCCGCCCGCGGCGAAGGCCAGCGTGCCCCAGGGGATGGCGCGCATGGGCGGCTAGTGTCCTGCCCGCGCAGTTCGTCCGACTTCGGATGAACGGAGCGGACAAGCAGGCCACTGAAAACAAGGGTCTAGTGTCCCGCTCGTGGACTTTTCCAGGTCGGCAGGATTTCGCGATCGGGACACTAGAGGATGGAGAGCAGCACCAGGGCCACGGTGCCCAGCGCGATGCGGTACCAGGCGAAGGGTGCGAAGCCATGGTGGGCAACGAAGCCGATGACGGCGCGCACCACGAAAAGGGCGGTGACGAAGGCGGCGGCGAAGCCCACGGCGATGACGATGCCGCCATCCAGCGTCAGGCTGTCGCGGTTCTTGTAGAGGTCGTACACCGTGGCGCCGAACATGGTGGGGATGGCGAGGAAGAAGGAGAACTCGGCGGCGGTGCGGCGGTCCACCCCCATCAGCAGGGCGCCCATGATGGTGGCGCCGGAGCGCGAAACGCCGGGGATCATGGCGAGGCATTGCACGAAGCCGATCGCCAGGGCGCGGCCGAGCGGCAACTGCTCGATGGCGTGGATGATCGGCTGCGGCCGGGCGCGCTCGATCAGCAGGATGGCGATGCCGCCGAGGATGAGGCTGACGGCCACGACCCAGGGCGAGAACAGCACGCTCTTGATGAAGCCGTGCGCCACCACGCCGATGGCGGCGGCGGGCAGGAAGGCGAGCAGGATGGTGATGGCGAAGTGGCGCGCGGCGGGGTCTCTCTGCAGGCCGACCAGCACGGCCCAGAGCTTGGAGAAGTAGAGCAGCACCACGGCCAGGATGGCACCGAGCTGGATCGCGATCTCGAACACGCGGCCGGGCGGGCCTTCGAAGCCCAGCACCGCCGACATGAGGATGAGGTGGCCGGTGGAGGAGACGGGGATGAATTCCGTCAGCCCTTCGAGGACGCCGAGCAGCAGAACCTGGAGCCAGAGCATCGTTTGCATATCTGCCGATTAGCCCTTTCGGCGCAGGAGGGCCACCCTGCCTGCGAGGGCGGCGCGTTCGCCGGGCGGCAGGCCGCGCTGCCAGGCAAGCGCCGCCACCGGGGCGAGCAGGGCGGGGAACAG
>CAMDAM010000283.1 GCA_945888575.1 Asaia bogorensis
GGCGGCGTGCCGGCGGTGATGAAGGAGCTGGCCAATGCGGGCAAGCTGCACCTGGATGTTATGACGGTGAACGGCAAGACGCTGGGCGAGAACCTGGCGAATGTGCCGGATGGCGATCGCGAGGTGATCCGCAGCTACGGCAAGCCGATGATGGAGCGGGCCGGCTATGTGGTGCTCAGCGGCAACATCTTCGACAGCGCGGTGATGAAGATCAGCGTGATCGACAAGGAGTTCCGGTCGCGGTTCCTCTCTGATCCCAGCCGGCCGAACGTGTTCGAGGGCAAGGCGATCGTGTTCGAGGGGCCGGAGGACTACCACGACCGGCTGGATGATCCGGCGCTGGGGGTGGAGGAGCAGTCGGTGCTCATCATCCGCAATTGCGGGCCGGTGGGGTATCCGGGCAGTGCCGAGGTGGTGAACATGCAGCCGCCGGCGGCGATGCTGAAGGCGGGGATCAACGCGTTGCCGACGATGGGCGACGGGCGGCAGAGCGGGACCTCGGGCTCGCCCTCGATCCTGAACGTGTCGCCTGAGGCGGCTGTTGGGGGCGGGTTGGCGTTGTTGCAGACCGGGGATCGGATCCGCATCGATCTCAATACCCAGAAGGTGGACGTGCTGCTGCCGGAAGGCGAGATGGAGCGGCGGCGCGCGGCGTGGACGCCGCCGCAGCTGGTGCACAAGACGCCGTGGGAGGAGATCTATCGTTCCATGGTGGGGCAGCTGGGGTCCGGCGGGTGTTTGGAGCCGGCGACGCTGTATCTGAACATCCTGGAGACGCGGGGGGAGAGCCGGGACAACCATTGAGGCTGGGCTGACGAAGGCAGGTTCGCCGCCAAGGTGCCAAGAACGCAAAGGAAGAAACGCCAAGGAGGCCTCACATCCGAAGCTCCTTGGCGTGCCCTTGGCGGTCTTGGCGCCTTGGCGGTTGGCACTTCCTTGCTTTCCGCCGCCCCTTGCCCGCGCCCCTGCCCCGGCGTACTCCACGCAGAACATACGAAACGAACTAGGAGCGCCCGATGTCCCTGCGACTCAAAGGCAAGACCGCACTCGTGACCGCTGCTGCCCAGGGGATTGGGCGGGCGACGGCTTTGGCTTTTGCGGCGGAGGGGGCGCAGGTTTATGCGACCGACCTGAATGCCGCGAAGCTGGCGGAGATCGTGGGGCCGGGCATTCGGACCATGGCGCTGGATGTGCGCGATACCGCGGCGGTGCAGGCGGCGGCCGCGGCCATCGGCGCGGTGGATATCCTGTTCAACTGCGCCGGGTTCGTGCACCAGGGCTCGGTGCTGGAGGCGACCGAGGCGGAGTGGGATTTCGCCTTCGACCTCAATGTGAAATCCATGCTGCGCACCACACAGGCCTTCCTGCCGGGGATGCTGGCGAAGGGCGGCGGCAGCGTGATCAACATGGCCAGCGTGGCCAGCTCGGTGAAGGGGATCGTCAACCGGGCGATCTATGGCGCGAGCAAGGCGGCGGTGATCGGGCTGACGAAATCCATCGCGGCGGATTATGCGACCCGTGGCGTGCGCTGCAACGCGATCTGCCCGGGCACGGTGCAGTCGCCGAGCCTGGATGACCGGATCGCGGCCAATGCGGCGGCGGCGGGAAGCCTGGAGGCGGCGCGGGCAGCGTTCATCGCGCGCCAGCCGATGGGGCGGCTGGGCCGGGCGGACGAGATCGCGGCCCTGGCGGTGTATCTGGCCAGCGAGGACAGCGTGTTCGTCACCGGCCAGGCGCTGGTGATTGACGGCGGCATTTCGCTGTAGTCTCTCGGCACAATCGGTCTTTACGAGGAAACGGAAGAATGAAGCTCGTTCGCTATGGCGCCCCCGGCGCCGAGAAGCCCGGCGTGATCGACGCTGACGGCCAGCTGCGCGACCTGTCGGACATCGTGCCCGACATCAACGGCGCCTCGCTGTCGCCGGCTGGCCTCGCCAAGATCGCCGGGGCCAACCCGGCCACACTGCCGCTGGTGCGCAGCAACCCGCGCATGGGGCCGTGCATCGCGCGCCCGCTGAACTTCGTGTGCATCGGCCTGAACTATGCCGACCATGCCGCCGAGACCGGCGCCACGCCGCCGACCGAGCCGATCATCTTCCTGAAGTCGCTCGGCGCCTTCCAGGGCCCGAACGACGACGTGGTGATCCCCAAGGGCTCCACCAAGCCGGATTGGGAAGTGGAGCTGGGCATCGTGATCGGCACCAAGGCCAAGTACGTGTCGGAAGCCGACGCGATGAACCATGTGGCCGGGTATTGCGTGGTGAACGACGTCTCTGAGCGCAACTTCCAGACCGAGCGCGGCGGCACCTGGGACAAGGGCAAGGGCTGCGACACCTTCGGCCCCACCGGCCCGTGGATGGTGACCAAGGACGAGATCCCCGATCCGCAGGCGCTGGGCATGTGGCTGGATCTGAACGGCGAGCGCATGCAGACCGGCAGCACCAAGACCATGATCTTCAACGTGGTGCAGATCGTGAGCTACGTGAGCCACTTCATCACGCTGCACCCCGGCGACATCATCGCCACCGGCACGCCGCCGGGCGTCGGCATGGGCAAGAAGCCGAACCCGATCTGGCTGAAGGCCGGCGACGTGATGACGCTGGGCATCGACGGGCTGGGCGAGCAGAAGCAGAACGTTCTGGCGGACTGAGCCGGCATGGACCTTGAGGTCCTGCTGGTGTTCTGGGCGGGGTTCGCGCTGGCGGTGATGTCGCCGGGGCCGAACTTCGCCATGCTGCTGGGCACCGCGGCGCGCGATGGGCGCGGGCCGGCGGTGCGGGCGGCGGTGGGCATGGCCACAGGCGAGATCGCCTGGGGCCTGGCCGCCGTGTGGGGGGTGGCGACGCTGGCTGCCTCCCATCCCTGGTTCATGACGGCTTTGGCCTGGGGCGGCGGGACATTCCTGCTGTACCTGGCGATCCAGTGCTGGCGCGCGGCGTGGCGCGGGGCACCGGTGGAAATACGGGCCGAGGCAGCGCCGTCCGGCGGTGGGTTCTGGCGCGGGCTGCTGGTGATGCTGCTGAACGGCAAGGCCGGTGCGTTCTGGGCTGCGCTGGCCGGCGTGCTGGTGGGTGCCGGGGCTGGGACGGCCACGCTGGTGGCGGCGATCCTGGGGGCGACACTGATCTCCCTGGTCTGGCACGGGTTGCTGGCGGTGGCACTTTCGGCCGAGGCGGTGACGCGGCTGTACCGCCGCATTCAGCGCGGCTTCGATGCGATGCTGGGCACGGTATTGGCCGGGCTGGGCGTGCGCCTGCTCGGTTCCAACTGAACGTGCCTGTCCATCGCTGGCTTGTGCTGCTGATCCTGGGCACGGCCGCATTCCGGCTGGTGCTGGCGGGCATGACGGGGCTCGGGATCGACGAAAGCTACATGGTGGCGGCGGGGCGGGATCTCGCCTGGGGGTATTTCGATCATCCGCCAATTCCGTGGTGGCTTTCGGCCGGGGCGGCGAAGCTGCTGGGGACGGAAGCGCCGCTGGCGGTGCGGCTGCCGTTCGTGGCGCTGTTCGCGCTCACCACGTGGCTGATGTTCCGGCTCACATCGGAGATGTTCGGCGAGCGCGCGGGGCTGTGGGCGGCGGTGACGCTGAACATGGCGCCGGTGCTGGGCGTGACCACGGCGACCTGGGTGTTGCCGGACGGGCCGCTGGTGGCGGCGTTGCTGGGGTTCGGCTGGGCGTTTCATCGGGCGTTGCGCGGCGATTCCTGGGCGGCGTGGCTGGCCGCCGGGCTGTGCGCGGCGCTGGCCCTGCTGTCGAAATACACCGCGGCGCTGACCCTGGCGGGCGCGTTGGTGGCGCTGCTGACCCTGGCGCCGCGGCGGCTGCTGGGGCCGAAGCCATGGGTGGCGGGGCTGGTGGCGCTGGCGGGGTTCGTGCCGGTGCTGGCCTGGAATGCGGCGAACGGGTGGGCGAGCTTCGCCTTCCAGGGCGCGCGGGCCGGGGTGCGCAAGCTGGCGCTGGGGGCGCCGTTCGCGACCATCGCCGGGGAGGCGCTGTTCCTGTTGCCGTGGCTCTGGTTGCCGCTGGCGTGGCTGTGGGTGCGGGCGCTGCGGAATGGGCCGAAGGAGGCGGGGCCGTGGCTGCTGGCCTGGCTGGGCTTCGTGCCGATTACGCTGTTCGTGGTGATCTCCGCCTGGTCGCCGCGCGTGCTGTACCACTGGGCGGCGCCGGGCTACCTGTTCGTCTTTCCGCTGCTGGGCGTCTGGATCGCGGCGAACCTGCATCGCCTGGCGCTGCGGCGGACGCTGGCGGGGACGGCGGTGTTCCTGGTGGGCGCGCTTTCGCTTGCGGCGGCGGAGATGAACCTCAACCTGCTGCGCCTGCCGGGCGATCCGCTGCGCCAGGGGCTGGACTGGGTGCCGTTGCGCGCGGCGCTGGCCCAGCGGGGGTTGCTCACCCGTCCCGTTGCCGCGCCGTCCTGGTCCGATGCCGGGAAGCTGGACTATGCGCTGGGCAACGCGCCGCCGGTCTTTTGCCTGAATGCCGATTGCCGGCAATTCGCGCATCGGCCGCGCACGGCCGCCGGGCTGATCGGGCAGGATGTGCTGCTGCTGGCGCCACGGCAGGATGAGGCGCGCATCCGGGCTTCCTACGGCCCGCTGTTTCAATCGATCGAGGCGCTGCCGCCGGTGGCCTTCGCGCTGCCCGGGCGGGCAGAGGTGACGATGGGCGCCTATCTCGGGCGGGGGCTGCGCGACATCCCGCGTTGACCAAACGCCTTGCAGGGCGGACTCTGTGGCCACTGCAAGGAGCGAGTTCCGATGGCTTTCGTGTGTACCATTCCCGCCGTGCCCACCACTGTGCGCGACGATGCCGATGTGCGCATCACGCGCTGGGATTTCGCCCCCGGCGCCGTGACCGGCTGGCACCAGCATGCCTTTCCGTATTTCGTGGTGCTGCTCACCAAGGGGATCATGAAGGTGCACAACGGCACCGAGGTGACCGAAACCCATGTGGATGTCGGCACCGCCTATGGCCGCCCCTTCGGCGCCGAGCACGATGTGATGAACGGCGGCACGGAGCCGTTGAGCTTCATCGAGATCGAGCTGAAGCGGCCGGAATCCGTGGCCTTCGCGCCGGGCTGAGCACACGCATGGCGCTGCCCCTGCTCCGCCGGCTGGGCTTCTTCACCCGGGTGCTGGATGCGGCCCCGGCGGCGGAGCGCTATCGGCTGGCGGCGGAGCAGATCATCCACGCGGAGCGCTGCGGCTTCGACAGCGCCTGGGTGGCGCAGCACCATTTCCATGAGGCCGAGGGCGGGCTGCCGGCGCCGCTGGTGTTCCTGGCGCATGTCGCCGCGCAAACCCACCGCATCCGGCTCGGCACGGGGATCATTACCCTGCCGCTGGAACTGCCGCTGCGCGTGGCCGAAGACACCGCGGTGCTGGACATGCTGAGCGGCGGGCGGCTCGAAGTTGGGATCGGGCCGGGCGGCAACATGGCCGCCTTCCGCGCCTTCGGGCTGGACAGCGAGGCGCGTGGGCAACTGACCGCCGACCATCTCGCGCTGATTCGCGCCGCCTGGGCCGGCGGCGCGCTGCCGGGCGGGGACCGGCTGTATCCCGCGCATCCCGGGCTCGATGCCCGGGTGTGGCAGGCGAGTTTCGGGGTGGAGGGCGCGCGTCGGGCGGGGCTCGCCGGGGACGGGTTGTTGCTGTCGCGCACCCAGCCGCGGCCGGACCAGCGCTGGGGGATGACGCTCGCCGAGATCCAGGAGCCGATGCTGGATGCGTATTTCGCGGCACTGCCCTCCGATGTGGCACCGCGCGTGCTGGGCTCACGCAGCGTGTTCGTGGCCGATACGCGCGCCGAGGCGTTGCGGCTGGCGGAGCTGGGGCTGGGCCGGATGCGCCCGCGCCTGGCCGCCCAGGGCCACCCCGCCGCCACCGGCAGCGCGCAGGACCTGATCGCCGCCTATGACGTGCATTGCGGCACGGCGGAGGACGTGATTGCGTCGCTTCTGGCCGAACCCACGTTGCAGCGGGCCACCGACCTTGCGGTGCAGGTGCATTCCATCGACCCGCCGCATCCGCTGGTTTTGCGCTCGATCGAACTGATGGCAGACCGCGTCGCGCCCGCGTTGGGCTGGCGCCGCACCGAAGCACGGAACGCCGCATGACAGACATCATCGACCACCTCGCCGGTATCCCGGAAGGCTCCGCGCTGGACGAGGCCCGGCGCAAACGGGCGGAGGCGCGGGTGCATGCCCAGGCCAGCCACGACCTGCTGCTGCTGCCGGCTGACCCCGGCGGGTTCACGGTGGCCGAACGCTGGGCGGTGGCGGCCTTCGTGGCCGGGCTGCACAATCAGGCGGAGGTGGCTGGCTACTACGCCGAGGGGCTGGCGGCGCGCGCGCCGGCGCTGGCCGGCAAGGTGGCCGATGCTGCTGCGCGTGGGCAGGCGACAGGGCCGCACGGCGCTTATCCCGCCGGGCCGCTCTCGAAGGAGAACACGCCGGCGCCGGGCTTCGCCGCCGATGCCGCTGCGCTGGGGCCGCGCCTCGCCGGCGCACTCGACCACGCGCACATGCTGGTGTTCCACCCGCGCGATGCCTCGGCGGAGCATTTGCAGCGCCTCGTCGATGCCGGGTGGCGCACGGCGGAGATCGTGACGCTCTCCCAGCTTGTCGCCTTCCTGTCCTTCCAGATCCGCGCCGTGGCCGGCTTCCGCGCCATGCTGGCGGCCTGAGGTTCCCATGACCGAGACCGTGCACCGCCCCGAAGGCCACGACATCCCGAACGCCTTCACCAAGGCGATGCTCGACTGGCTGCCCTGGCTGGAGCCGATGGCCGAGGCCGACCTCACGCCCCGGCACATGGAGGGGCTGGTCGATGCCTCCCGCGCCAA
>CAMDAM010000284.1 GCA_945888575.1 Asaia bogorensis
GACGTGCGCCGCATCTCGCCGGAAGCCCCCATCCCCGTGCTGCGCGCCCGCGCCCGCCGCTTCGTGCTCGGCGGCGCCGGCAACGTGGCGGAGAACGCCGCCGCCCTCGGCGCGCGCGCCATCCTGGTCGGCCTGGTCGGCGACGACGCCGCGGGGCAGGAGATGGTGGCCACCCTGCAGGGCCGCATCGGCGACGGCCTCGTGCGCGTGCCCGGTCGCCCCACCACGGTGAAAACCCGCTTCATGTCCGGCGGCCACCAGTTGCTGCGCCTGGATGAGGAGGAGCCGGAACCGCCGGGCCCCGAAGCCGAGGCAGCGCTCCTGGCCGCCTTTCGCGCCGCCCTGCCCCAGGCCGGCGTGGTCGTGCTGTCCGACTACGACAAGGGCGTGCTGACCGACACCGTGCTGCATGGGGCCATCGCCGCCGCCCGTGCCGCCGGCATCCCCGTGGTGGTTGACCCCAAGCGCCCGCGTTTCGAGGCCTATGAAGGCGCCACCGTCGTCACCCCCAACGTGCTGGAGGTCACCCGCGCCACCGGCCTTGCGGCGGAGGACGACACCGGCGCCGCCCTGGCCGGGGAAGCCGCCCGCGCCCAGGCGGGGGCCGAGGCGGTGCTGGTCAAGCGCTCGGAAAAGGGCCTCACCCTGGTCCGCCAGGGCCAGCCGCCGCGCCACCTGCCCACCCGCGCGGTGGAGGTGGCGGATGTCTCCGGCGCCGGCGATACCCTGGTCACCGCCTTCGCCTTGGCGCTCGCCGCGGGGGCCGAGATGCCGGAAGCCGCCCTGCTCGCCAACGTTGCCGCCGGCCTCGCCGTCGCCAAGCCCGGCACCGCCACCGTCAGCCGCGCCGAACTCGCCACCGCCCTGCACCGGCAGGAGGTTCTGGCGATCGACAGCAAGGTGATGGAGCTGGATGCCGCCCTGGCCCAGATCGCCGCCTGGCGCAGCACCGGCCTCAAGGTCGGCTTCACCAATGGCTGCTTTGACCTGATCCACCCCGGCCATGTCCGCCTGCTCGCCGCCGCCCGCGCGCAATGCGACCGGCTGGTGGTGGCGCTGAACAGCGACGCCTCCGTCCAGCGCCTGAAGGGCCCCGATCGCCCGGTGCAGAGCGAGGCCGCCCGCGCCACCGTCATGGCCAGCATGGCCGCCGCCGACCTGGTGATGCTGTTCGAGGACGACACGCCCGAACGCCTGATCCGCGCCATCCTGCCGGATGTGCTGATCAAGGGCGCGGACTACACGATCGACCAGGTGGTGGGCGCGGATATCGTGCAGGCAGCCGGGGGGCGCGTGGCGCTCATTCCGCTGGAGCAGGGCCACAGCACCACGGGCACGATCCGGCGGATCAACGCGGGACAGTAGGGGAAGGCCTCTTCCTCGCCTTCCCGTCCTGCCGCATCATCCCGTCGTTCTGCGGGAGGGGTCCATGCGCGTTGCCGTGATCAACATCGGCCAGGAGACCAACGACTTCAATCCGGTCCCCACCACCATGGACGGGTTCCACCAGTTCGGGATCCTCCAGGGCCAGGAGATGATGGAGAAGCTCGGCACGCTCGGCCAGATCGGCGGCATGCTGGAGGCGGTACGCAAGGACGGCATGCAGATCGAATGGGTGCCGATCATCTCCGCCTGGGCCATGGCCGGCGGCCGCATCGATACCGAAAGCCGGCTGTTCTTCGATGAACGCATCGGCACAGGACTGCGCAATGCGGGCAAGCTTGATGCCGTCGTCGCCCACCTGCACGGCGCCTGCTCGGCGGAGGGGGTGGATGATGTGGAAGGCGCGCAGCTTGGCATCGTGCGTGCCGTGGTGGGGCCGGATGTGCCGATCCTGACCACGCTCGATCATCACGCCAACGTCACCACCCAGATGATCGCGATGAGCAACGCGGTGATCGGCCACCGCACTCAGCCCCATGATGTGGTGGATACCGGAAGGCTTTCGGGCGAGTTGCTGGTGCGGATGCTGCGCGGTGAGGTGAAGCCGGTGGTGGCGTGGCGCAAGCTGCGGATCGTGACGCACCAGGAGCAGTACCTCACCATTGCCGGGCCGATGAAGGAGTGGTTCGACCAGGCGCGCGCGATGGAACAGGACCCGCGCGTGCTCGCCGTGGCCCCCTGCCCGATGCAGCCCTGGCTCGATGTCGCCGAGGGCGGCTGGGCCACGGTGGTGACGGTGGATGGAGATCAGGCCCTGGCCGAAAAGCTGGCCGATGAGTCGGCCGAGTTCGCCTGGGTGCGGCGGGAGCGGTTCATGGTGCAGTCGGCCGTGCCGATCGACGAGGCGGTGCGCATGGCCGATGCCGCGCCGAAGGGCTGCATCGTGCTGAGCGATACCGGGGATACCGTGTTCGGCGGCACGCCCGGGGACAGCAATCTCATTCTTGAGTCCATCCTGCGCCAGGGCATCAAGGGCCGGGCACTGATCCCGCTGATCTCGCCCATTGCCGCGCAGCGTCTCGCCGAGGCCGGGGAGGGGGCGGAGGTGACGCTGAAGCTGGGCGGGGACCAGTCGGTGGGGTTCTTCACCCCGCTCAGCGTTACCGGGCGGGTGCGCAAGGTCGCCGGCGGGCATGTGACGGTGCCGGTGTTCCAGCAGCCGGAGTTCGACCAGGGCACGACGGTGATCTTCGAGGTCGGGCCGGTGACGCTGTTCGTCACGGAGCGCACCGGGGCGGCCGGCAACGTGCCCGATGTGTACCGGTTCTTCGGCATCGAGCCGGCGGACTACAAGATGGCGGTGCTGAAGACCGCCTCCAACTTCCAGTTCTTCAAGCCGATCAGCCCGCAGACCATCCGGGTGGATACCTCCGGGCCCGGTCAGTCGGATGTGAAGACCCTGCCCTGGCGGCGAATTCCGCGGCCGATCTGGCCGCTGGAGGAGATCGCCTCATGGCGGATGTGATCGTCGTCGGGCTTGGCGCGATGGGGGCGGCCACGTTGCTGGCGCTGGCCCGGCGCGGGGTGTCGGCGCTGGGGATCGACCGGTTCCATCCGCCGCACGACATGGGGTCGAGCCATGGCGAGACGCGGATCACGCGGCTGGCGGTGGGCGAGGGGGCGGACTACGCGCCGCTCGTCGCGCGCTCCCACGCGTTGTGGCGGGAGCTGGAGGCGGAGACGGGCGAGCAGCTGATGCTGCAATGCGGCGGGCTGGTGATGGGGCGGCGGGGGATCGCCACCGGGCATCACGGCAAGCCGGCCTTCGTGGAACGCACGCTGGAGGTGGCCCGCCAGGCGGGGATTCCGCATGAGGCGCTGGAGGCCGACGAGATCCGGCGCCGCTGGCCGCAGATGCGGCTGGAGGGGGACGAGATCGCGAGCTGGGAGCCCAGTGCCGGGATCGTGTTCCCGGAGCGGTGCATTGCTGCCCAGCTTGAGGTCGCTGCTCGGCTCGGGGCGCGGACGCAGCTTGGTTCGGTCGTGACTTCGATCGTGCGCGACGGGGCCGGGTTCCGGGTGGAGACGTCGCAGGGCACGCATCGCGCCGGGCGGGTGGTGGTGTCGGCGGGGGCGTGGGTGAGTACGCTGGTGCCGGCGCTGGCGCCGGTGACGCAGGCGCGGCGGCAGGTGCTGCACTGGTTTCCGGTGGCGGAGCCGGCGGCCTATGCGCCCGGGCGGTTTCCGATCTTCATCTGGATGCACGGGGCGCGCGAGGGCGACTATTTCTACGGCTTCCCATGCCTGCCGGGGCAGGACACGCTGAAGGTGGCCACCGAGCAGCACGAGCAGGGCACCACGGCCGATGGGGTGGAGCGGGCGGTGGCTGCCGGGGAATCCCTGGCTTTTCATGCGCGCAATGTGGCGCCGCGGCTGGTGGGGGTCGGGGCGGAGGCGGCACGCGCGGTGGCGTGCCTTTATACGGCCACGCCGGATTCCGGGTTCATCGTGGATGAGGTGGATGGGCTGGTGGTGGCCTCGCCGTGTTCGGGGCATGGTTTCAAGCATTCGGCGGGGCTGGGTGAGGCGTTGGCGGGCAAAGCGTGCGGCGTGGGGCCGGCGCTGGATGGGTTCCGGCTAGCGCGGTTTCGCTAGGCGCGTTGCCGCGGCGAGGGCGGCCAGCGAGCTGGCGAGGCCGATGGCGAAGACCGCTTCGTGGCTTTCGCCGGTGGCGGCGAAGAGCGGGGCCAGGGCGAAGGCGACGGCCGTTTGCACCACGCCGAACACCGCCGTGGCGCGCACCCAGAGGGCGGCGGATTGGGCGGGGGCGAGTTCCCGGCAGACGGAGAGCGTGACGGTGGTGACGCCCATCGCGGCGAAGCCGGCGGCGAGGGCGGCGGCGATCACGGCGGCGGGCGTGGGCAGCAGCGCGAGGCCGAGGGCTAGGCCCTGCACGGCGAGCCAGAGCAGCAGGGCGGGGCGGCTGCCGATGCGGTCCACCAGGCGGCCGCTCAGGATGCCGCCGACGATGCCGCCGGCGCCGAAGAGCAGCCAGACCAGGGCGCCCGCGGCGATGCCCATGCCGCGGCCGCGGGCGGCGAGGTCGGCGAGGTAGACCATCGGCGGGACCATGCCGGCGCTGTGCAGGCCGTAGGTAGCGAGCAGCAGCAGGGCGGGCGGGGGGCGCTGGGCGGCGGCGCCGTGCAGTTCCATGGTGGGCCAGTGGCGGCGGACGGCGGCCCAGAGCAGGGCGACGGCGGTGGCGATGCCGAGCCAGGTGGCGGGCAGGCCGTGGGCGAGCAGGGGGGGGACCATCAGGGCCCCGGCGACGACACCGATGCCGACGCCGGCGATGACGAGGCCGCCGGCGGTGCCGCGGCGCTGGGGTGGCACGCTGGCCTGGGTGGCCGGGCCGGCGAGGGCCATCAGCAGGCCGCCGGCCACGCCGGCCAGGGCGCGGCAGGCCATCAGCCAGGGGAAGCCGGCATTCCAGGCGCAGGCGGCGAGCGAGAGGACGACGAGGGCCATGCCGAGGTCGAGCGTGGCGGGGACGCCGAGGCGGCTTGCGGTGGTGCGGCCGGCGAGGATGCCGGCGAGGTAGCCGGCCAGGGCGGCGGCGCCGAGCAGGCCGGCCTGGCCGCCATCGACCCAGCCGGCGGTGACCATGGCCGGGAAGATCGGGACGTAGGCAAAGCGCGCGATGCCGTTTCCGGCGCATGCGGCGGCGGCACCGGCAAGGGCGGTCCGAACGAAATGGCGCGTTGCGCCGTTAGCCCCCGGGTCCATACTTGAGGGCTATCACCGGAACCGTGGGGTTTGCCACGGCGCCAGCAGGGAGTCCGCCATGCCGCGACAGCTTTATGAACTTGTCGGCGAGGATCCGGCCCGGCGGTTCAGCCCCTATTGCTGGCGCAGCCGGATGGCGCTGGCGCACAAGGGGCTGGAGGCCGATGTGGTGCCTTGGCGCTTCACGGAGTCGGCGCGGCTGGGGTTCGCGGGGACGGACAAGGTGCCGGTGCTGGTGGATGACGACCGGGTGGTGCACGATTCCACGGCGATCGCGGCGTATCTGGACGACGCATATCCGAATGCGCCCTCACTGTTCCAGGGCGATCCCGCCGCGCGGCGCTTCGTGATGGAATGGACCAATGCGGTGCTGCACCCGGCGGTGGTGCGGCTGATCGTATCGGACATTCCGGCGATTTTGGATGCGACGGGGCGGGACTATTTCATCGCGAGCCGGGAGAAGCGGTTCGGCATGACGCTTGCGCAGGTGACGGCGGACCGGGAGACGCAGGTGGTGCATTTCCGGGCGCTGCTGACGCCGCTGCGGCATGTGGTGACGGCGCAGGAGTATCTGGGCGGGGTGGAGCCGGATTATGCCGACTATGCGGTGTTCGGGGCGTTCCAGTGGGCGCGGTGTTCGAGTCCGTTCCGGCTGCTGGAAGAGGGCGATCCCGTGCATGCGTGGCAGGAGCGGATGCTGGACCTGTTCGGGGGGCTGGCTCGGGAGGTTCCGGCGTTGGGGTAGCTTTTGACGGAATGAGTTGATAATGGAATGAATAGGAAGCGGTTGGTCCTGGCGGGTCAGGCGCCTTTTCCGAATCTTCGGCGGTTGTAGCGGGCGAAGGCCAGGACGTTGCGGGGGATGGGGCGGTCGGTGGGGAGGACGCCCTGCGGGGCGGCGGGCCTGGGGCGCGGGGGGCGGATGCGCGGCGGGCGCGGGGGGCCGGCGAGCTGGAGCTGGTTGGGGAGGTCGAGCGCGAGGAGGCGGGCGGGGCCGCGCAGCGCGCGGATGAGGGCGGCGCGGGCTGTGACGGGGGCGCGGGCGAGGATGGCTTTTGTGCCGGGGTCGTTGAGCAGATGGGTGAGTTGGCTGGCGTGGGCGCGGACGTGGTGGTCCGTGACGTGGCCGAGCCAGCCTTTGCGGCGGGGGAGGGTAGGTGTGGGAGAGTGCTTGCGCGGGGTGGTGCGCGGGGCGCGGCGGCGGGGGGCCTGCCAGGTGCCCTCGGCGACGGCGGTGAGGATAGCCTTGATGCGGGCGCGGGCGCGCATGAGGCGGGCGCAGGCGAGCGGGAGGAGGAGGGGCAGCAGCGCATGGCAGGCGGCGATGCGCTGGAGCAGGGGGGCGAAGATGGAGTCCAGGCGCGCGATCAAGTCCAGCCCGGGATGGGGTGGGTGGTCGTGTGCAACCGGTACGGGGTTGTGCCATGCCCATGTCATGACTGGGAATATACGCCCATGGACAGGGCGATGCAAGAGATAGTTAGAAAGTTTTTTTGACGAGATGTGGGGCGGGAGGTTGCCGGATGCGGCGCGGTGGGGTTGATAGCCCCCTTCGCGCGCGGGGTTTCGAGTCGGGCATGACGGTAGCGATCGAGATGGGACGGAGCGCGGGTGGCGCGGCGGCGGTGCTCGATCTGGAGGAGCTGCT
>CAMDAM010000285.1 GCA_945888575.1 Asaia bogorensis
GGCGAAGGGCTTGAAGGCGCTGCCGGTGCGGCGGCGGCATTCGCTGCAATGGCAGTTCAGCGCGTAGGCGAAGGGGCCGTCCACTTCGTAGTGAACGGCCCCGCAGTAGCATTGGCCGGTGAGAGTCACAGCACCGGCGGCGGGTAGTACGGCTTGTCGCCCAGCGCGTTCACCCGCTCCCAGAACGCCTGGCCGCCGGCGAGGCCGGAGGGTTCCAGGGCCTGGGCATCGCGGAAGATGCACCAGCTTTCCGGATGCAGGCGGCTGGCTTCGGCGAAGTGCTCCGCCGCTTCCGCTTCCTGCCCTTGGCGGCGCAGGTGCAGCGCGAGGCGGAACAGCGCGTCGGCCATCGCCATCTCCGGCGTGATCACCGGCAGCCGGGCGCGGGCTTCGTCACCGGGCAGGGCGTGTTTGCCGGTGCGGATCCAGGTGCGCACGGCATTCAGGTAGGCCGTGCGGGCGGCGTTGCGCTCGGCGAGCAGCTCCGGCGCCAGGGTGCGGGTGGTGAGGTCCATCCGGCGGAAATGGTCGGTGGACCCCGCGGTTTCCGGCGGGCGCACGATCACCCCGCGCTCATCGATCCAGACGCATTGCGGCACGTTGACCATGCCGTAGAGCGCCGAGACCACGTGGTTCTCATCGATCAGGCAGGGGTAGCTGGGCCTGGCCTTCTCGATCCAGGGGCGCGACTGTTCGGCTCCGCGGCCTTCCTCGGCCACGGCGATGACAACGAAGGGGGCATCGAACACGCAAGTCTGCAGGTCCTCCCACACGGAGAGGTCAAGCCTGCAGCCTCACCAGGAGGCCCAGGTGGTCAGGAACACCTTCTGGCCGCGGTAGTCGGACAGGCGGTGGATTTTTCCGTTGAGGTCCGGCAGGGCGAAATCCGGTGCCTGCAGGCCGGAGAGGGCCTGGTTGCGCTGGTCTGGCCCGGTGCCGAGCACCCAGGTCTCGCCGGCGCGGTCCGATGCCACGGGGTTGCCGAGGTGGCGCCAGAAGGCGGCGGCGTCGATCCGGTCGCCGTGCTGCATCGCTTGGGTGAGGGGGACGCAAAGCTCGTCCTGGCACATGCCCTCGGGCTTGAGGGTCCAGCCGGTAACGCGCTCGGTGTCCTGGGGGCTGAGCAGCAGGCCCCCCTGCGTTGGCACGGTGTGCGTGCCGGACTCGGTGAGGACGGTGGCCATGGGCGCCTTTCCCTGTTTTGCAGGGGCAGTCTGGCAGGCGTGCGCTCAGCCTTCCAGCGCCATCGGCAGCATGGAAGCCACCAGCAGGATCGCCATGGCGATGTTGAAGGCGCGCAGGCGTGGGCCGTGGCCCAGCAGGCGGGCGGCGCCGTGGCCGAGCAGCGCCCAGGGGATGCAGCTGGGCGGGGTAACAAGGAAGAACACCGCGCCGATGGCGGCCAGTTGCGGCACGGCCGGCGCGTCTGGCCGCACCCAGGTGGCGGCGATGGAGAGCGCCAGCAGCCAGGCCTTGGGGTTCACCCATTGGAACAGCACCGCTTGCCAGAAGCCGAAGCGCAGTGCGGGCGGGGCGTCCGGGCTGCCCACCGGGGCGCTGGCGATCTTCCAGGCCAGCCACACCAGCCAGGCCATGGAGGCCCAGCGCATGCCGGCGGCCAGCAGCGGATGGGCGGAAAGGAAGCCGGCCAGGCCGAGCCCGACCAGCATGATCATGAAGGAGAAGCCGGCGCCGATGCCCAGGATGTGCGGCCAGATCGCCCACGGCCCATTGGCCGCCGCATTGGCGGTGACCAGTGCGTTGTTCGGCCCCGGCGTGACCGAGGCGGCGAAGGCGAAGGCCACGAGGGGCAGCAGCGGCGTTTCCATGGAGATATGGCAGCATCATTGACCTGTATCGGTCCAGCGCCGCCGGCGCATGCCAGCCCGTCAGCGCAGCGTGAGCATCGCCAGCAGGCCAGGCGAGAGGATGCCGGTGGCCCAGACCAGGGCAGAGGCGACATTGGCGAGCTGGAAGGGAAGCATTGGCATCGCGCAACTTCCGGCCACCAGCGGTACGGCGGCGCGCAGCGGGCCGAAGAAGCGCCCCAGGAATACCCCGGCCACGCCCCACCGTGCGAAGAAGGCCTGCCCGCGCGGCAGCAGATTGGGCACGCGGGTCAGCGGCCAGAGCTGCGGCAGGCGGTCCTTGAAGTGGCGGCCGATCCAGTAGGACACGGCATCGCCCAGGATCGCGCCCAGGGCGGCGGCGGCCCAGCAGGGCCAGAATGGAATGCCGCTGGCGCCCAGCAGCCCGGACAGGCCGAACAGGATGGCGGTGGCCGGCAGCAGCAGCGAGATCACCGCCAGCGATTCACCGAAGGCCAGCAGAAACACCACCGGCGCGGCCCAGGCCTGGTTGGCCCGGATGAACTCCAGCGTCGCGTGGATGATGGCTTCGATGGCGGCGTTCCCCGGTGGCTGTCAGGTCAGGTAGTAGCGCGCGATCACGGCCGAAATCGCGGTGCCCAGCGAATAGGCCGGGAAAATCGCCACCCCGGCCACCAGCAGCCGGCGCAGCGGCGCCAGGCGGGTGGTGCCCAGCGTCGGCACCGCCACGGCCAGCAGCATCGCCATCGGCAGGAAATAGCGCCCCTGCACGCCATGCACCACCGGCCCGCCGACGGGGCTCCAGGTGAGGTAGAGGATGCCGAAGATCCCGCCCAGGCAGACCAGCACGCTGGCGACGATCCAACCCGGCCCGCCACGCCACGCCATGCTGGCCCGGGGCGCCAGCAGCGTTGCCACCGCCGCCACGGCAAGCATCAGGCCGGCGTTGCGGTAATAGACCTGGGGCAGCAGCGTATCGAGCCAGCCGAGCACGCCCAGGAAGCTGTAGGCATAGCCCACCCACATCTGGCCCAGCGTGTCCCCTGCCACGGCGAGGATGCGCCAGGGCTCCGACAACATCAGTGCGATCTGCGCACCGGGGTTGGCGCCTTGGAAGGCGCCCACATTGGGCGCGCCGATCACGGACATCAGCACAGACCATCCCACGCCCGCGCCGAGCACGATCGCCGCCCCGGCCAGCCGTGCCCGCCAGGGCGCGAAGCCCAGCGCCAGCGGCACCAGGGCGAGGCCGACATAGGCCGGGCGGGTGGTGATCACCAGCACCAGCAGCGCCACGATCACGCCGAGGGTTCGCCGGCTTTCCATTCCGCGCAGGCCACGCCAGGCGAGCGACGCGGCCAGGGCGCTGAAGGCCAGCAGCAGTGCATCCGGCCCCATGGTGGACATGCCGGAGAGCGACATCGGCAGGGTCAGGATCGCGAACAGCCACACCGCCGCCCCGCCGGCCAGCGCGATCGCCAGGGCAGACAGCGCCACCGCGCACAAGCCGTTCACGATCCGCGCCCGCGTCAGCGTGTCCAGCACGCCCCAGCCTGCGGCACGGCCCACCCCGATGGTGGCGGCCTGGGGCAGGTAGAGCATCGGCGGATACATCGTGGTGATCACATGGGTCTGCACGCGCCCCGGGGACCAGGTGAAGGGCGGCTGCCACATGGCGGGCGCGGCCCGGCGCTCCGGGTGGAACATCAGCACGGAGAAGGGCTGCATCGCGGCCACCAGCGCGGGGTCGACATGGGCGCCATTGGCCGGGAAGGTCCGGCCATCGCCGGTCGGCATGTCGAACACCTCGCCGAACAGCTTGCCGTCGGCCACGTGGGCGGCGCGCATGGCGTGCATCGGCTCGTCCGGGGTTTGCAGCGGCGGCACTGTGAGCGACAGCAGCGCCGTGCCGATGGCGCCATAGGCCAGGAACAGCAGCGCCAGCAGCCGCGCGGTGCCAAGGGCGCGCAGCGCCGCGAAGATGCCGTCGATATCCCTCACGCGCCCTGTCCCCTCCCGCCGGGCTGGCCGAGTCGCGATGCCTCGCCGCCGCAGCGGATGATTGCGACAGCGTGCCCCCGAAGGTAAAGAGAAGCCTCATTGCCCGAATGGTTCAGCACGCCGCGCCATGATCCAGCAGGACCTGCCGCTGCGAACCTATATCGATGACCGGTATCGCACCCGGGACTATGTGCGCGACCTCTATGGCGGCGCCTCGGGCCTTGTGATGCGTGCCAGCCACCGGCTGATGGAGCGCGGCATCGCGCCCGCCCAGAACATCGATGTGCTGGAGATCGGCGGCGGCGGCATGCCGCATCTGGGCTGGATGGACGCAACGCAGTTGCGCCGCTTCACCGTCTCCGACCGCATGGCCCTGCACGGCACCACCATGGCGAAGCTGGAGGCGGAATGGGGCGGCCGCGCCGAGATCCTGCGCCATGATTTCGATGCCGACCCGGATCTGGCCACGCTGCCGGGCGGCTACAGCCGCATCGTTGCCTCCCACGTGCTGGAACACGTGGCGGAGCCGGAACGCGCCCTGCTGCGCTGGACCGCGCTGCTGGCACCGGGCGGCGTGATGTCGCTCGCGCTGCCCTGCGACCCCGGCTGGATGTGGCGGATGGGCCAGGTGCTGGGCTACCGCCGCGCCGCACTCGGGATCGATTTCGCGGAATACGACCTGGTGATGTCGCGCGAGCATGTCACGCCCGTGCAGCGCGTGCTGAAGCTGGCGCGCTACTATTTCGGGCACGTGGGGCTGCGCTGGTTTCCGGCGCGGGTGCCGGTGGTGGATTTCAACCTGGTCTGCGCCATCACGCTGGCGCGGGAAGATTGGCGCGGCCCGGAAGGGCTGCTGGCGCGATGACCGTGGAGCGGCACTCGCCAGCCCTGGTGGTGGCGGTGGTGATCCCGTGCTTCCGCGTGCGGCGGCACATCCTGGGTGTGCTGGCCGGCATCGGGCCGGAGGTGGCGCAGATCTGGGTGATCGACGATGCCTGCCCCGAAGCGACAGGCGCGCTGGTGCTGGCCGAATGCACCGATCCGCGCGTGGTGGTGGTGCAGCACGCGGCCAACCAGGGCGTGGGCGGCGCCGTGCTCACCGGCTACCAGCAGGCGCTGGCCGCCGGCGCGGAAGTGATCCTGAAGCTGGATGGCGATGGCCAGATGGACCCGGCTCTGATCCCGCAATTCGTCGCCCCGATCGCCGAGGGCCGCGCCGACTACGTGAAGGGCAACCGCTTCCACAATATCGAGGACGTGCGCGCCATGCCGGCCTCGCGCCTGCTGGGCAACGCGGCGCTGTCGTTCCTCACCAAGCTTTCGGCCGGCTACTGGCATGTGTTCGACCCCACCAACGGCTACACCGCCATCGCAGCCCGCGTGGCCCGCGCGTTGCCGGCAGGGAAGATCGCGCCGCGCTACTTCTTCGAATCCGACATGCTGTTCCGCCTCGGCACGCTGAACGCCTGCGTGCAGGACCTGCCGATGCAGGCCGTGTACGGTGATGAGCGCAGCAACATGAACGTGCTTGGGATCGTGCCGCAGTTCCTGGGCGGGCATCTGCGCAACCTGGGCAAGCGTGTGTTCTACAATTACTTCCTGCGCGGCTTTTCGGTGGCGTCGCTGCAATTGCTGCTGGGCCTGGCGCTGCTGCCTTTCGGCACGGCGGTGGGCGTGGCGGGGTGGTGGGCGAGCTGGCGCAGCGGCATCCCGGCCACCACGGGCACGGTGATCCTGGCCGCGCTGCCGGTGCTGCTGGGCGTGCAGTTCCTGCTCTCGTTCCTGTCGTTTGACATGACCGCGGTGCCGCAGCGCCCGGTCGGCCCGCTGCTGCCGCCGCGCGACGGCGCCGACGCTGCACCGCTGTTCCCGCTGCGGGGCACGGCACGCTGCGGCCGGGCGGCGGCGTGAGCGGGCGGGCCTGCGCCGCCTGCGGCACCAAGATGCGGCCAGACGTGCTGCCCGCCACCTTCCGCTGCGCGCGCTGTGGCTTCCTCGCCAGCGACCTGCCCGTGCGCATCAACGCCGCTGAGGCGATCGACGAGGATGTGCGCGCCATTGCCCTGAAGCCGATCCGCGATGCCAACTTCACCCAACTGCTCGATGCCTGCGCCGACCTGCTGCCGCCCGGCACCAGGCTGCTTGACGTGGGCTGCGCCCATGGCTGGTTCCTGCAGGAAGCCGCCGCGCGCGGCATCGCGGCCGAAGGGCTGGAGCCGGACCGCGCCATGCTGGCGATCGCCCAGGCGGCCGGGCTGAAGGTGCGCGAGGGCTACTTCCCCGATGCGCTGCCCCCCGATGCGCGCTTCCAGGCGATCACCTTCAACGACGTATTCGAGCACCTGCCAGACCCCGCCGGGATGGCCCGCGCCGTGGCCGCCGCCCTGGCCCCCGGCGGCATCGCCATCGTGAACCTGCCGGTCGGGGAGGGCTTCATCTTCCGCACCGCCCGGCTGCTGGCCCGGCTCGGCCTGCGCGGCCCGCTGGCGCGCATGTGGCAGGAGGGGCTGCCCTCCCCGCATCTCAGCTATTTCTCCGCCCCGGCGCTGGAGCGGCTGTTCGCCGATGCCGGGCTGCGCCTGGTGCGGCGGGGCGAACTGGCCTCGATCGTCACAACTGGGCTCTATGCCCGCATCCGCTACGACCGCTCCGTAGGCCCTGGCCGGGCGGCAGTGCTCTATGCGGCGGCCCTCGTGGCGCGAGCAGTGGCCGGGCTGTTCCCGTCTGACATCCAGTTCTTCGTGTTCCGGCGCGAGGACGCCTGACGCGGCCTACCGCGCGGCGCGGGCGATCGGCCAGGTGAGCAGGCTGGCCGCCACCAATCCAACCAGGCATGCCGCCGCCTGCACCCGCAGCCCGATCCCGGCATCCAGCAGCAGCCCGAAGCACGCCGGCGCCAGTGCGGCGGCGATCAGCAGCCCGCCGGCGATGGCCGACCGCACCGCAGCCAGCCGCTCCGTGCCATAGAGCTGCGC
>CAMDAM010000286.1 GCA_945888575.1 Asaia bogorensis
CGGGCGATCTTCAGGATGGCCATGCGTTCAATCCTCTGCCGGGTTGTGGAGATGGGCGCCGAAAACCGTTTGCCAGCCCCTCCGTGCGTGATATAGCGCGCTCCTTCCCGGGCAGGCCACTGCCTCCGGGGCGTTTTCTGTCGTCCGGATCGGCCATGGGGGCCAGGTTGGGCGACGCCATAAAGGAGCAGGCGGCCAAGTGCAGGTTCTCGTCCGCGACAACAACGTCGACCAGGCGCTGAAGGCGCTGAAGAAGAAGATGCAGCGCGAAGGAATCTTTCGCGAGATGAAGCTGCGCCGCCATTTCGAGAAGCCCTCCGAGCGCCGCGCCCGCGAGGCCGCCGAGGCCGTCCGCCGCGCCCGCAAGATGGAGCGCAAGCGCCTGGAGCGCGAGGGCTTCTGATCGACCGCGGGGGTAACACCCCCCCGCACCCAACCCCCTACGCCTATCCTATGCCGAACCCAGGGCAGCACAGCCACCGAAAGGTGTGCCGTCGCTGCCTTCGGTGCTGTACGCCCTGTTGAACCCAAACCCGCCCCTGGCCTAGCATTGGACTGTCATGGACAGTCCCTCCCCGCCGGCACAATCAGACCACTCGCGCCAAACAGCGGTGTTCGAGCGCCTGCGCCGCGGCATCCTCACCGGCACCCTCCCCCCCGGCGCCCGCCTCCCCGCCACCCGCCACCTCGCCGAGGAACTCGGCGTCGCCCGCCAAACCGTCGTCCTGGCCTATGAACGCCTGGCCGCCGAAGGCTATGTCCGCGCCCGCATGGGCAGCGGCACCTATGTCGCCGCAGACCTGCCGGATGCCGCCCCCGCCCCGGCCCGCGCCGCCGCCCAACCCGGCCAGATCCTCTCCCGCCGCGGTGCCGCCATTGCCGCCACGCCGATGTCCGCGCAACCGCCCGGCACGAGCCACATCACCCTGCTCGCCCCCGGCGTGCCGGCCAACGACCTCTTCCCCACCGCCGCCTGGGCCCGCGAAACCGCCCGCGCCCTGCGCACCCTGCCCGCCGCCCTGCTCGGCTACCCCGACCCCCAAGGCCTGCCGGAGCTCCGCGCCGAAATCGCCGCCCACCTCGCCGCCACCCGCGGTCTCATCGCCGACCCCGGCCAGATCGTCATCACCACCGGCACCCAACAAGCCCTGCGTGTCGCCGCCGACCTGGTGCTGGACCCCGGCGAACCCGCCTGGGTCGAGGAACCCGGCTACATCGCCGGCCGCGGCGCCCTCATCGCCTCCGGCGCCCGCCCCGTGCCCGTCCCCTCCGATGCCGATGGGCTGGACGTCGCCGAAGCCATCCGCCGCGCCCCCCTCGCCCGCCTCGCCCTCGTCGCCCCCTCCCACGCCACCCCCCTCGGCGGCGCACTCACCATCGGCCGCCGCCTCGCCCTGCTCGACTGGGCCGCCCAAGCCGGCGCCTGGATCCTGGAAGACGACTGCGACTCCGAATACCGCTGGTCCGGCAAACCCCTCCCCCCACTTGCCTCGCTCGATGCCGGCCACGGCATGACCGGGCGCGTCATCTACTGCGGCACCTTCAGCAAAACCCTCGCCCCCGCCCTGCGCCTCGGCTTCGCCGTGGTCCCCGCCCCCCTCACCGCCGCCTTCGTCCGCGTCCGCGCCCTCACCGACCGCGGCCCCGCCACCCTCCAGCAAGCCGTCCTCGCCGGCTTCATGCGCGCCGGCCTGCTCGCCCCCCATATCCGCCGCGTCCGCACCGAATACGCCCGCCGCCGCACCGCCCTCCTCGAAGCCCTGCGCCGCCACTGCCCCCAAGCCACCCCCCGCCCCGCCCCCGGCGGCCTCCACCTCGTGGTCGAACTCCCCCCCGGTCGAGACGAACGCCGCATCGCCGAAGCCGCCCGTGAACGCAGCCTCTCCGTCGCCCCCCTCGGCGCCTACTACTCCGAAACCCCAACCCTCACCGGCCTCGTCATCGGCTTCGCCACCTGCCCCGTGGCCATGGCAGGCGATGCGGCACGACGACTTTCCGCGGCCATTCGGGCCAACAGCTAAGGCCAGGGCTCTGCCCTGGACCCGCTGGGGCCTTAGGCCCCAGACCCCTTGACCTTAAGTTAGCTCACCGCACAAAAACCAAGTACGTACGGGATTAAAAACCTTGCTCATCGGTGTTGCGTTTGGCATATTCACCGGTGATGCCACATCCTGCCGCCGCACCGCACGAAGCCGACGCCCTCCGCCGCTTGGCGGAGGCGATGAATCGCGTCCACTTCCCGGCGCCCCTGCTTCAGTTCCTGCTCGCCCTGCTGGCCGTCCTCACGGGAACCAAATCCGTCACGACCATCCTGGCCCCCGGCCGCACCTGGCGCACCCCGCGCAGCGATTGGCACTTCTCCCCCACCGGCGAAACCATCGACGACCTGGCACCCGTACTCCACCCGCGCGCCCTCCGCCGTCTGCGCCGCCAGCGTGCCTGGATCGGCTGGATCCTCCGCGGCCGCCCCGGCCGCGGCATGCGCCGTTCCGGCAAACGCGCGCCCAACCCTTCCCCCGCCTGCACCGCCCGCGCACCGCCATAGGCGAAATGCGCCCATTTTCATCATAAATCCGTTCTTCGGCCCCCGCGTCTCGCGGCGACGACTCATGCCTTAAGTAATGTGGGTCCAGGGACCTCAGGTCCCTGGCGGGTTTGGGCGGAGCCCAACCTTCCTCCTACCCCACCGCAATATCCAACCACCCAAACGCCGTCACCGTCGCCACATCCCCCTGCCGCAGCATCACCGTGGTCGTAGCACTCTCCACAACAGCCGGGCCTTCGATCACCTGCCCCGGCGCCAGCGCCTCCAGGTCGTACACTCCTACCTCGCGCCACAAGCCCAGATGCACCATCCGCATCGCGCGTGGCCCCGCCACGTCGCGCGCCGGCACATCCGGCTCCTGCGGCAGCGCGGGCAACCCGCCCACCACCGCCACGCGGGCATTCACCAGCACCGCCTCCTGGTCCGGCATCGCGTAGGTGTAGAGTTCCTCGTGCCGCCGGTGGAACGCCTCGGCAAGCGCCGCCGTCAGGTCCGGCCGGGCGAAATCGATCCCGTCCAGCGGCACCGCGACTTCGAAGATCTGCTCGCCGTAGCGCATGTCGGCCGCACGCTGGCTCCGCACCGGCCCATCGAACTCCGCCGCCGCCAGCTTCGCCCGCCCTTCGGCTTCCATCTCCGCCCACACACCGCGCAGGGCGTCAGCCTCCAACCGGCTCGCATCGCCGATATGGGTCCGCGCAATCTCGTAGCGGATATCGCTCGCCAGCATTCCCCAGGCCGACAGCACGGCGGCCAGCCGCGGCACGATCACCCGCTTCAGATCGAGCTGCCGCGCCACATCGGTCACATGCAGCGCCGCCGCGCCCCCGAACGACAAAATCGCGAACCGCCGCGGGTCCACCCCGCGCCGAACCGAAACCAGCCGGATGCCCTCGGCCATCCGCGTGTTGATAATCCGATGAATGCCCTCCGCCGCCGCCATCCGGTCCACGCCCAACTTGGCCGCCACCCGATCCACCGCCGCCTCGGCCGCCGCCCGATCCAGCTTCGCCCGCCCACCCAGGAAGTTGTCGGGATCAAGAAACCCCAGCACCAGGTTGGAATCCGTCACCGTCGCCTCGGTCCCACCCCGCCCATAGCAGGCCGGCCCCGGCTGCGCCCCGGCACTTTCCGGCCCCACATGCAGCACGCCACCCGCATCCACCCGCGCGATCGACCCACCGCCCGCCCCGATGCTCGCGATATCCAAGCTCTGCAACGCCACACGCTGCCCGGCCAACCTACGATCCGAGGCAATCGCCGCCGCCCCACCCACCACCAGGGAGATATCCGTCGAAGTCCCGCCCATATCGAACGGGATCAGATCCCCATGCCCCATCAACGTCGCCGCATGGCACGAACCCGCCACGCCCCCCGCCGGCCCCGACAGCACCGCCCCCGCCGAGAGCGCGACGGCATCAGCGATCGTCGCCACCCCGCCATGCGATTGGATGATCAGCACCGGACCCGCATACCCCGCCTCGCGCAGCCGCCCCTCCAGCCGCGTCAGGTAGCGCTGCAAAGCCGGGCCGACATAGGCATTCACCACTGTGGTGCAGACCCGGTCATACTCCTTGATTTGCGGCAGCACCTCACTCGATAGGCACACATACGCCCCCGGCATCGCCGCCCGCACCGCCTCGGCCATCGCCCGCTCATGCCGCCCATCCCGCCAGGCATGCAGCGTGCAGATCGCGACCGACTCCACGCCCTCGCTCACCAGCACCGCAATCGCCTGATCCAACGAACCACGATCTAACGGCACCTCGATCCGCCCATCCGGCCGAATCCGCTCCCGCACCCCCAGCCGCAGATGCCGCGGCACCAACTGCTCCGGCGGCGCCTGCCGCAGATTGTAGCGATCGTCCTTCAACCCCTCGCGCATCTCGATGATGTCGCGATGCCCCTCGGTCGTCAGCAGCCCGACCCTGGCCCCCTTGCGCTCCAGCAGCGCATTCGTCGCCACCGTCGTGCCGTGCACGATCCGCCGCGTCCCCGCCAGCATCGCCGCCCGCGTGGTGCCCAACGCCTCCGCCAGCCGCTCCAACCCCTCCATCACCCCCACGGACTGGTCCCCCGGCGTGGATGACGATTTCGCCAGCGTCACCCGCCCCGCCGCATCCACCGCCACCAGATCGGTGAACGTCCCGCCGACATCGATCCCGATCGCGTACATCCGCTCAGCCTTTCGTCACGAAGCCAGAACGCACATCCGCCACCCGCGCCTCGGCAGACCGTTCCTCGGGCATGCCCCATCCACCGCCACCGCCGGAATACGCATGCAGCACATCCCCCGGCCGGATCACGATGCCCACCTCCTTGGTCTTCAACGCCCGATCCGCCAACCCATCGGATTCCAGCCAATACCGATGCGGCCACCCATCCTGCCCGCCCACCATCCCGCAGGCACCATACTTGATGCCATCGCCCGCCGTGTTCCCCACCGCCGGCACCGCCGTCTCGATCGCCAGCTCCAGCTCCCCGCCCGGCCCGCCACGAAATTTGCCGTCCCCGCCGCTATCCGGCCGGAACTCATGCCGCTTGAAGAACAGCGGAAACCGCACCTCGTGCACCTCGATGCTGCCGAACTTGATCCCGCCCGCGGCCTGCCACTCGCCCGCCCCCGCCCAGCCATCGCCCTCCGACGAGCCCCCACCGCCAGGGCGAGACTGGAACAGATGCCAGATGAACGGCCGCTCCGTCCGCGGGTCCACCCCCTGGATGGCAATCCGGAACCGCCGCCCCCACCCCGCCATCGCCCGCTCCGGGCAGGCCGGCGCAAGCGCCTTGATGATCGCCTCCATGATCTCCTGGCCGCAATGGTTGGTGCACAACGTCACCGGTGCCCCCTCCCGCGGCCACACGATCGTGCCTTCCTTCAGCTTCACCGTCAGCGGCCGGAACGCCCCGTCATTCTTCGGGATATCGGGATCGATCAGGTAGCTCAGCGCCACCACCACCGCCGAATGCGTATTGGCGAAGCTGGAATTGATGAACCCCACCACCTGCTCATGGCTCTCGGTCAGGTCGATCTCCAGGTCACTGCCCTTCTTCGTCACCTTCGCATGGATGCGGATGTCCTTGAACTTGTGCCCATCGTCATCCAGGAACGCCTCGCCCTCATACACCCCGTCCGCCCACTCGGAGATGATCGCCCGCACCCGCCGCTCCGCCCCATCCAGCACCGCCTCCACCCCGGCATGGGTGGTCTCCGATCCGAACTCCGCCAGCAGCTCGCGCAACCGCCGCTCCCCCACCCGGGCAGAGCCGATCATCGCCGCCAGGTCGCCGCGGAAATCGCGCGGATGGCGCACGTTCAGCACGATCATCTCGTACACATCCTCGCGCCGAACCCCCTGGTCATACAGCCGCAGCGGCGGAATGCGGATGCCTTCCTGGAAGATCTCGGTGGCCCCGGCGTTGTAGGCCCCGTGGGTCGCGCCGCCGATATCGCTCTGGTGCGACCGGTTGATCGACCAGAACACGAACCGGTCGCCATCGAACACCGGCACGAACGCCGTCAGGTCCGGAATGTGGTTACCGCCGCGATACGGGTCGTTCAACAGGAACACGTCGCCCGGCTTGATCGTATCGCCGAAGTATTCCGTCACCGCCCGCGCCGCGAAGGGCAGCGCGCCCACATGGATCGGCACGTGCTCCGCCTGCACGATCAGCCGTCCCTGCGGGTCGCACAGCGCGGTGGAGAAATCGCGCGAGGAGTTCAGGATCTGCGAATAGGCGGTGCGCAGCATCGCCTCGCCCATCTCCTCCACGATCGCGCGCAGCCGGTGCTGGATGACGGAAACGGTAATCGGGTCGATGGCGGCCATCCGGGGCTCCTGTCGCGGGCAAGGGAAGCCTCCCCCCCGCCCGCACCGGATGTCAACGCTGTTCCCGAAAGACGATGCCGGCGCGCAAGGATGTGCCAATTCGGTTTGACAGGCCCATACCCCGATGGGAGGCTATTATAATGAGCGCGCCCTCTCGGCGGCACAGAACAAAGACAGGAGACTGAGCGTGACCCATGTCATGAATCGTCGAACCCTGCTGGCCGGCACGGCAGCCCTCGGCCTCGGCGCAACCCTCGCCCCCGCCAGCGCACAGACCGCGCTGAAGGGCGACCGCCCGATGCGCATCGCCCTGCTGGCGGATTTCGTGAACTACGATCCGCACCAGTTCTCGTCGCAGAACGCGATCATCATGCGCAACCTGTACGACACGCTGATCGA
>CAMDAM010000287.1 GCA_945888575.1 Asaia bogorensis
ATCCCGCTCAGCACGCGCCGGTCGTCCACCCGCGCCTTGCCGCGCGAACGTGGCAAATACGGCGCGAGGCTCTCAACCTGCTCATCAGACAGCCAAAATTGCTCACTCATGACGGGTTCCTCCCGCCAAAACCAGAATCAGACCCACTCAAGCCGGGTCAACCCGTTATGGGTCCTGACCCTAGGCAGGCGCCGGCGAGCACGACTGCGCGATGGCCGGTGCCGAGGTCGTCGACCACGACCACCTCCGCGCCCTGTTCGAGCAGGGCGGCGACGAGATGGCTGCCGACGAAGCCAGCACCACCAATGACGAGGAAACGACGCGACATGGGCACGACCTGAAATGACTTGTGCGGGTTATCCTCAAACCGAGTCCGCTTCGTCACACATTATCATGGCGCGGGGTTATTTCCCAGCACCCCCGGTTCCTGTGCGACCAGCCAAGCGCGCAGCTGGGTGGGATCGAACGGATCGGCGAAGGCGCGCATCAGATCGGGACGGGCGCGCCACAGCAGGCGGGCAGCGCGCGGGACCGGGGTTGCGTCGGCGAATGTCCCGAAGTGCCAGGGGTGGCTGTCCAGGCCGGGCAGGGCGGCTGAAGCGATGGCGCGCTTGTACCAGGCGACGACCTCGAAGACCTCAGAGTTCTCGCCGGCGTGGCGCGCGATCATGGTGTCGCCGGCGCCGTTGGCGCCTTCAGGGGCGATCTTGGTGAAGTGGTAGAAGCGCAGCAGGCGCCCGGCGGCGGTGACTTCGCCGGTGGGGGTGACGCGGATCGGGCGCTGGGCGATGTTCCAACTGGCGACGTTGCAGCCGGGGTCGCGCTCGATATGGACGCCGGGGAACAGGCCGGGGACGAGGTCGACGTATTTCTGGTCGGTGAATTTGCCGGCCTCGAGGGCGTCGTAGCAGGCGGCGAGCAGGCGTTCTTCCCACCAGGCGGCGAAATCGCGGCCGGTGGGATCGTTGCGCACGCCAACGAAGCCGAGGTTGTAGATGCCGTAGCGCATCGAGCCGCCCTCGTTGTCGCGCACCGCCTCTGGCGTGGTGTCGGGCGTGACCTGGTGCGGGGTGAGCACGATCGAGGCGGCGTCGAGGCGGTCGGCGAGCAGGTCGAGCGGGGCGAAGGCGGCGATGTCGGGGTCAAGATAAATCACTTTTTCTGCGCCCTGTTCGAGCAGATGGCGCAGCATAGTGGCCTTCACCGCAGTGCAGGCCTCGACTAGGTCATGTTTGAACAGCCAGCCTGGGAAGTCGAGGATGCCCAGCGCGGCGGCGTTGCGGACATGGTCGAAGCAGTCGAGCGCTTCGGGCGGCAGGTTTTCGGGCGGTTGGTCGGTGATCACTGCCGAGAGCACCCAATCGGGGTGCAGGCGGCGGATCGACTCGGCGAGCACCCGAGCCCGGGAGAGATAGGCGTAGGTGAAACTGGTGAAGCAGGCGATGCGGGCTATCGCGGCTAACCCTGGCCCGGGGCGGCGAGGGGTAGGCGGCGCCAGGTTGCGCCTGGAGAAAGGGCAAGCTCCAGCATCCGCGCACCGGGCAGTCGCAGATTGGCGCGCCCGGTGGTCCAGCGACCGTCGGGCTCGGCGGCGTGCCAGCCTTCCGCGAGGCTGGGGTCGTCCAGCGGTAGGGCGACTCCGTCCAGCGTGATCGCGGCCAGTTGCACGCCGCGCGCCGGGCCATCCTGGGCCATGATGGCGTGGCGTGAAACCAGCCAGACCGACAGCGTGCCGGCGGGCAGGGCGAAACGGAGGGGGGTGCCGGGTTCGGGCGGCAGGGAGCGGCCGTCGGGCAGCAGCACCGCCAAGGCGGGGTCATCGGTGTGCATCTCGGCGAGCGGCGCAGGGGTGAGGCAGGCGAGATCGATTGTGGCGGTGGTGCCGGTGAGTAGCAGGCCGGGCCGTTCGATGGGGGCCAGGTTGCGCTGGCGGATGTAGTCCAGCGCCCAGCCCTCGTCGAAAAAGCGCAGGAAGGCGTCGGCGTCGCGCAACACCACGCCGCGGGCGTAGCGGCGCACTGCGGCGGCGACATTGCCGCTGTCGGCCAGCGCCACCACGTCGGCGCCGGCGGCGATGGCCTCGTGGACCACGAAGGAGAAGGTCTCGGGCCAGGGCGACAGCACCGCGACAAAGTCCACCTCCGCTTCCTGCAAGGCGCGGACCATGGCGAAGCGGGCGCCCGCGCGGACCTCGACGTCGACCTTTTCCAGCCCCGTCATGGGCACAAGGTGGGTGGCGATCGCAAAGTGGAAGAAGCGGTAGCCGGCATGGCCGGCTTGGCGCTGCAGCAGGCGCTGGAAGGCCGGCCAGCCCTTGGGGGGAATTGCGAAGCCCGCGAAGCCAATGCGCGGCAGGCCCGGCGATGTGTTGGCCCCAAGTCCCGCGGCTGCGTTGTCACAAACCAGCACTGCGTGCTCATGCACGCGCGCGGTGCGGAAGGGCAAGGTGCTGCGGGCGAGGAACAAGTCGAGCGCCACCCGGCTTGGCGCGACGACATGAAACGGCACCTCGGTGAACAGCCGATGCATCGCGGCGAGGTATCCTTCCCGCTCGGCGCCATAGACGCAGATTCGGCAGGCAGTGCTGGCGGGCGACGGCGCTTGGCAATAGGCGATGTCGTTGCGCAGCAGGTGGAAGCCTTCGCACAGGGCGGCGTAGTCGTGCAGCCAGAAGACGCTCTCGGCCGGGCGGAGGATGGCGGCAAGGCGGGCAACCGTGGCGGCGCGGTGGCCGAGCACGGAGTGGACGATGAAAAGCCGGTGGGTTGGCAGAAATGGCGCGCGCAGGGCTGCCTCGACTAGGGATTCCGGGGCCAGCCCCAGGAAGCGACCGTCGAGCGAGACCTGCAGCAGCACCTCCTCGCCGGGCGGGGCGAAGGTGAAGCGTGCGATGGCCGGGGCGATGTGCAGATAGGCAACTCGGTCGGCGGCGAACAGCGCCTGTTCGTCGGCAATCAAGATCTGCGTGCCGCCGGTGACATGGAGATAGCCGTCGTGGCTTGCTGCCAGCACTAGGCCGGTGGCGCCGAGGCATGCGGTAGAGAGGGCGGCTTCCAGGGTGACTGCGTCGAGCGCGGGGGCGTCCTCCGGCGCGTCCCAGCCGGGTGGGCGGCGCGAGGGGACGCGGGCCCGCTCGATGACATGGCGCGGCTGGCCGCCGGGGCGGGCAGGCATGCGGCCCTCGGCGCGGCCGTAATAGATGAAGTGGAACAGCGGGTTAATCCCCGCTTTGGTGATGTCGGGGTAGAACTCCAGGTAGAACTTGGTATCGAACCAGGTATTCGGGTTCAGCCCTGCTTGCCAGCCGGATTCGGCGAAGTGGCGCACTGGATCGGCGTCCGGGGCCAGGGCTGCCACGTTGCTGTAGAAGCCATGGTCGATTTCCGGCGCGATGGTGTCGAGAATCAAGTCGCCATAATGGCGCACGGCGGCGGGCGGGCCTGAGGGCGACGAGGCGCGCGGGCGCAGCGCGAAGCGCGACCAGATGATCCAGTCGGGCTGGGTCGGCGGCGCGTCATTCATCGGCGCCCCCGGCTCACATTCTGGCGCGCGCGCCACGGCCTCAGGCGGCCGGAGACAGGGCGTTGCGATAGATGGACAGGCCGACCTGGCCGCCGGCGTGCAGGAAGACGATATTCTGGTCGGCGGTCCAGGTCTTCTTGCACACCAGTTCGATCAGCCCGGCCATGCCCTTGCCGGAATAGACCGGGCCGAGGAAAATACCCTCCAGCCGGGCCGGCATGCCCAGCGCCTCGACCATGCCGTCCGTCGGGATGCCGTAGCCGCCGCTGACATATTCGCAATTGGCTTGGACCTCATCGCGGCGGATGCCGGGCAGGTCGAGCTTTTCCTTGGCGGCCTTGTCAGCCAGGGCATGCACGGCGGGCTCCTGCCGGTCGCGGGGGTTGTGCACGCCGATGTCGCGCACGTGGATGCCGGAATTCAGCGCCTCGAACCCCACCACCAGCCCGGCCGAGGTTCCCATCAAGCCGGTGGCGTGCACGAACAGGTCTATCTTCAGCCCCATTTCGTTGGTCTGGGTCATCGTCTCCACCGCCACATGCGCGTAGCCAAGTGCGCCCACGGTGTTGGAGCCGCCGCCGGGGACCAGATACGGCACATCGTCCTGGGCGCGCAGCCGCTCGCCGACTGCGGCCAACTCGCCGTTCATGTCGGTGCCACCGGGGTGGCGTTCGATGTTCAGCCTCATCATAAGGTCGAGCAGCACGTTGCCGTTGTTGTCGGTGTCGTTGGTGCCAACGCGATGCTCCAGCAGGGGGTGCATTTCAGCCCCAGCTTGGCGCGGGCCGCGGCAGTCTGGCGGACGTGGTTGGACTGCACCGCGCCCTGAGTGACGATATGGGTCGCGACCTGCGCCAGCGCTTCGTCCAGCAGGAACTCCAGCTTGCGGTTCTTGTTGCCGCCGGTGGCCAGCCCCGTGCAATCGTCGCGCTTGATCCAAAGCTGCGGGCCGTCGCCGCCGATCACGTCGGACAGCGCCGTCGTCAGGCGCGGCATGAACTCTAGCGGCGTAGGGCGTGGCATAGCTTCACGCGGGGAAAGTGGGCGAGGTGCATACGATGCCTTCCTGGTAGCGTAGTGAGAAAGAGAGGCCTGTAACGTCGGCCCACGCTCACTTGTCCCAAACCAGAGACGGAATGGCAATGGCCCCTTCGCGGGCAGCCGGATGCTACGCGACCGGCTGCGCACGGAGGGCATCGCGATCGGCCGGCTGGCGGAGGTGACGCGGATGCGGCAGATGGGCATCGAGGCGCTGTTTCGGCGGCCGAGTACGTCCAAACCCGCGCCTGGCCCGCACTTCTCACCTGGGTCTGTTTTCCCGGCGTGAGTTGGTGATGTCGGATGACGTTTCGGCCTGATGGCCTGGGGTCGGGCGGAACTGGCTGGCGGTGTGCGTGCGGGACCACCACCGCGTGCTGGGCGCGTTGGCGGGTCGTATGGCGGCTTGCGGTGTCTGGGTCGTCAGGGCGCTGCGGCGGTCAATCGGGCATGGGCGAGGGCGAACTCGACCTGGAGCGGATGCGCCGACGCCATGGCGAGCTTGATGCGGCGGACGGAGCGACGGACCTGGGCGCCGATCTTCAGCAGCGCCAGGCGCAGCGTGCCGCAGGTCGCCGCGGCGAACTTGGTATGCGCAAGGCCGATGCGGCGCAGGCCGCAGAGGAGGAAATAGGCCATGCAGGCGAATCACAGCCGCAGCTGGTTCGCGGGCATGCTGGCCGCCGAAGCTCGGCCGGCGAACAAGCCCAAGGCATTCCATGATCCTGTTCTCCATCTCGCCGCGGGCGCAGTAGACGCCCTCGTAGAGCACTCGCGCGTCGATCTCGCCGGGCCTGAGTGAGGTGACGATGAAGCGCGGGTTGGCCTCGCCGCGCGTCCACTCGGCCTTGCCGACGACGCGCCGGCGGCGCGACCAGCTGTCCAGCGTCGACCAACGGAAGTCACGGAACCGCCGCGCCGGCTGGCTGGTCCGGGTGGCTTCCTCCTCGGCCCAGGCCATCTCGATGGCAAGGTCCTCGACCAGGCGCGGGTTGCGCGCGAGACCGAATACGAAGTCGACGCGCATAGCCTCGCACCAAGCCATTAGCGCCTCGCGGGCGAAGCCGCTATCGGCCCGCAGCGGGATTCGCACCTTGGGTCAGCGGGCGCGGATTCGGCGGACGATGCGCTGGGCCTCCTCGATGGCGCCGACCGAGCCACGTCTGTCAGCCGCAGTCCCAAGCTCAGCCGCAAGGAAGCCCTGGCGGTGATTGTTGACTGCACGGAGCAGCCGATCCAATATCAGCAAATCGACAGCACCCAGAGGCTGCATTGTTCCGGTAAGAAGAAGCGCCACACGTTGAAGGCCGAGTATGTGGTCACCACAGAGGGTCGCATCGCCGGGCATCTCGCCGTCGCACCCTGGCAGCCGACATGACTTGGCGATCCGGCGTGCCGGGGTGAAGTTGCCGTAGCGAGCGTGTATCAATGCCGACAGCGCCTATCAGGGCTACGACAAGGAAACATCCGAACATCGACATACCCTACAAGAAGCCGAAGCGGGGCGAACTGGATGGCGACGACAAGGAATACAATCTGGGGCTCGGCAGCTTCCGCGTCAGTATCGAGCACCGTATAGGTCGGAGCAAGTGGTTTCGCATCGTGTCCGAGCGCTACCGCAATCCGCGCCGTACACATCATACCAAGATCTGCATTGTCGCGGGCATCGTCAACATCGAGGCAGGGTTTACGCCATTCTGAAAGCCGGCTGGACACCCGTCCTGCCTGCACCGTCAGGTCAGCCAAATTTTGCAACAGGTCTCTTGTTCCCAGATGGATACTGAGGATAAAATTCAATGTGGGGATATAGGCAGCTCGCGTCAACGGCCGCCCTCCTGGCTCGGCAGACCGGCCAGGACGGTGCTAGGGTCGGTGTCGGGACGGAGCAATGCCCAAGCGCGCACCGGACCCCAACAGCCGCGATCCGCCCATCCCCAATCCCGGCGGCCTTTTCGACCATTTTGGCCTGTAACGTGTGGCCAAACCCACATGGCGCCGGCGTCATCTCTCCGGCTCCTCCGCTGGGTCGATAGACAACAGTTCGGCGGCGGTCATGCCGTTGATAGAGGTGGCTCGGTTTCTCGCTACAGCGTTTCGGTTCCGTTAGGTGGATGGCCTGCCGGTTGACACGCACGTCTTGCCGCTTCCGTGGGGCCTCGCAGGGCGGGCGTAGCCCAACCGGAGCGGCACCACGGAAGCGGCAGGTCTCTCAT
>CAMDAM010000288.1 GCA_945888575.1 Asaia bogorensis
CGTGCCGAACAGCCCGCCCACCAGCACCACCGCCATGCCCACCGCCAGCGAGATGCGCGCGCCATACACCACCCGCGCCAGCACATCCCGCCCCAGCGCATCCGTGCCGAGCCAATGCATCGCGGAGGGCGGCTTCAGCCGGTTGGCCACGTCTACCGTATTCGGCGCATGGCTCAGGATCCACGGCGCCAGTGCGGCGGCCAGCACCCAACCCAGGATGATCGCCCCGCCCAGTGCCGCCAGCCCATACCGCCGCAGCCAGCGCACCCAAGCCGGCCGCGGGCGCGGCACCGCCACGGCCACTCCGCTCATGCCCGGGCCACGCGCGGATCGAGCAACGCGTAGGAAAGGTCCACCAGCAGGTTCACCAGCACGAAGATCGCCGCCACGATGGCCGTGATCGCCATGATCGCCGGGAAATCCACCGTCACCGCGCTGCGGAAGGTGTAGCGGCCCAGCCCGGGCCAGCCGAACACCGTCTCCGTCATCACCGCCCCGGTCAGCAGATTGGCATAGGCAAGCCCGCCCAGCGTCACCACCGGCAGCATCGCGTTCGGCACCGCATGGCCCGTCACCACCACGCGGGCCAGCAGCCCCTTGGCGCGCGCCACCCGCACGTAATCCTGGCTCAGCGCCTCCAGCATCGCCGCCCGCGTGGTGCGGGTGATCAGCCCCAGCGTGGACGCCGCCAGCACGATGCTCGGCAGCACCAGGTGGGCGGCGGCATCGCGAAACGTCTCCCAATCCCCGGCCAGCGCGGTGTCGATCAGCAGCAGCCCGGTGATCCGGTCTGGCGGGAACGCGATGGGATCGAGCCGACCCGGCCCCGGCGCCCAATCGAGCTGGCCGTAGAAGATCGCCAGCATGATGAAGGCGAGCCAGAAGGTGGGCGCAGAAACCCCGATCAGCGCCACGAACCGCGCCAGATGGTCCACCCAGCTATCCCGCTTCACCGCCGCCACCACCCCCAGCGGCAGCCCCACCGCCAAGGAGAGCAGGAAGGCGATCGTCGCCAGCTCCAGCGTGGCCGGCGCGTAGTCGATGATATCCGCCAGCACCGGCCGGCGGGAGGAGATGGAGATGCCGAGATCGCCCTGCGCCAGCCGCTGCAGGAACAGCCAGTACTGTTCCCACAACGGCAGGTCCAACCCCCAGCGGGCGCGGAATTCCCGCACCTGCACGGGGTCGGAGGCCTGCATGTCTCCCAGCGCCGCCAGCGCCGGGTCGCCAGGCACCGTGTTGGCGATCAGGAAGATCACCAGCGTGGCCAGCAACACCATCGCCACGGCGGTGACCAGGCGCGAGATGACGTAGCGGATCACGCGCCCGGCGCCGCGATGGTCAGGCGGGTTTCGCTGCGGCCAGGTCGGCCATCCAACCCGCCGCCGTCAGGTTCAGCCCGCCCACGCTCTTGCGCACCGCCACCTGGTACACCGGCTGGACCAGCACGATGTGGTGGGCGAAATCCACCATCCGCTTCTGGTATTCGCGGTACAGCACCGCGGCCTTGGCGAGGTCGCGCTCCGCCCCGGCATCGGCCACCAGCTTGTGCATGTCTGCCGGCACATCCCACACCACGCGCTTGGCCACGCGGTTGACGGTGGCCGAGGTCCACAGCCAGTTCTCCGGCGCCGGCGGGTTCCAGAAGGTCAGCACCGCCTCCGACTTGCCGCCCATGTAGATGGTGCGCAGGTTCACCTGGTCCATCGGCGCCAGCTCGGCGACAATCCCCACGCGCGCCAGGTCCGCCTGGATCTTCTGCGCCAGGTTCTGGTACGTCACGCCCGCGATCGCGGCATTGCCGTAGGCGAGCTGGAACTTGAACCCGTTCGGCAACCCTGCCTTGGCCAGCAGCTCCTTCGCCTTGGCCAGGTTCTCGTTGAAGCCGATCTCCTTGGTCAGCGCCTCGGTGGAGCCGTTGGTGCCCACCGGCAGGAAGCTCGTCGGCCGCACCGCGGCCCCGCCGGCGAGGTTCTTGATGATCCCGTCGAAATCGATCGCATGGCCGATCGCCTGGCGCGCGAACTTGTTCTGCAGCGCCGGGTTCGAAGGCGCCTCCGACACCGCCATGTAGATGAAGTCGAGGCTCGGCGTGCCCATGATCTGGATGTTGGGGTCGTTCTTCAGCGCGGCGATCTGCTCTGGGATCAGGTTGAACGCCACGTCGATATCGCCGCGCTGGATCGCCAGCAGCTGCGCCGCGCTCTCGCTCATGTGCCGGATCAGCACCCGCTCATAGCCCGGCGCGCCACGCCAGTAGTTCTGGTTACGCACCATCTGGACCTGCTGGTTGCGCTGCCAGCCGGTGAGGCGATAGGGCCCGGCGCCGGCGGAGTTGTTGTTCAGCCACTCCGTGGCCTTGTCCTTGTCCTTGGCATCGGCCGCATCGGTGCCGCCATTGGCCACCACCAGCGCCTTCTCCTGGATCCCAAAGGCGGGCGTGGCGATGATGGAGATCACCGGCAGCGTCGGGTCCTTCAGCACCAGGTCCACCGTGGTGGCATCCACCACCGCGACCGATTCCACATGGGAGATGTACTGGAACGGCTGGTCCTTGATGTTCAAATGCCGCGCGAAGGAGAAGCGCACATCCTCCGCCGTCATCGTCGCGCCGGAGGCGAACTTCACCCCGGGGCGCAGCTTGAAGCGGATGGTCTTGCCGTCCGGCAGGTAGGACCACTCGGTGGCCAGCGCCGGCTTCACCGTGATGTTGTCCCCGGCGTCGTAGGTCACCAGCCCGTCGTACGCGGCGCGCGTCGGCAGCGGGTTGGAGTACTGGTACACCCGTACCGGGTCGAGCGAGAGCGCATCGGAGATATCGAGCCCGATCACCAGCGCCCCGCGCCGCGCACTGCTCTGCGCATCGGCAGGCCGCGCGCCGGCCAGCAGGCTCGTGAGCATCCCGGCCGCACCGGCCATCAATGGGCGCCGGCCGAAGCCCGGCTCGTCCTGGTCCGCCATGGTCGATCCCCCGCGTTTTGTTGTTTGGCAGACTATTCCCCACCCCACCGGCCAGCGCCAGCCAAAAAGGCGCGCCACCATCGACGCCCCCCTCAAAGCGCGATAGCCTCCGGCAATCACGGGGAAACGGGAACCAGCAGAATGGCGCTGCCCGCCGGCATCGATTGCGACGTGCATCCCGCCGTGCCCGGCATGCGCGCCCTGCTGCCCTATCTCGATCCCTACTGGCAGGAACAGGTCACCGTCCGCGGCATCGACGGGCTCGACCTCGCCAGCTTCCCGCCGCAGATGGATGCCCATGGCCGCGCCGACTGGCGGGACGGCCGCGCCAAGCCCGGCACCTCGCTCGATGCCCTGCGCACCCATGCGCTGGATGGCTTCGGCTCCCAGCTTGCCATCTGCAATCCGCTCTACGGCACGCTGGCGATCAACAACGAGCATTTCGCTGCCGCCGTCGCCCGCGCCATCAACGACTGGCTGATCGCCGAATGGCTGGACCGCGAGCCCCGCCTGCGCGGCTCCATCACGGTCGCCGCCCAGAACCCCGAGCTGGCGGTGGAGGAGATCGAGCGCCGCGCCGGCGACAAGCGCTTCGTGCAGGTGCTGCTGCTGGCCCAGGGCGACGCCCCGCTCGGCAACCGCCGCTTCTGGCCGATCTACGCCGCCGCGCAGCGCCACGGCCTGTCGATCGGTATCCATGCCGGCAGCACCTTCCGCCACGCCACCACCTCCAACGGCTGGCCCTCCTTCCACCTGGAGGACTACGCGGCCCACGCCCAGTCCTTCCAGTCCAACCTGCTGTCGCTGGTGCACGAGGGCGCCTTCGCCAAGTTTCCCGGGCTGATCTTCGTGCTGATCGAAAGCGGCTTCACCTGGCTGCCCGCCTTCATGTGGCGCGCCAACAAGACCTGGCGCGGCGTGCGGGCGGAGGTGCCGTGGGTGGACCGCCCGCCCGGCGAGCTGATCCGCGACCACGTTCGCGTCACCCTGCAACCTACCGACCGCCCGCCCTCGGGCGAGGACATGCAGCGCCTGCTGGAACAGCTCGGCCGCGACGACATGATCCTGTTCTCCACCGACTACCCGCACTGGCAGTTCAACGGCCGGGAGGTCTGGCCCGACGGCTTCTCCGACGACCTCAAGCGCCGCGTGCTGCTCGACAACCCCCGCCAGGCCTATCCCCGATTGCAGGAGGCTCAGCCATGACCCCCGAAGACGGCCGCATCATCCCCGCCCCAGCCACCCACGCCCGCAGTCGCCTCAAGCTGATCGACTGCGACGTGCACCACGCGCTGCGCTCCAGCAAGGACCTGTTCCCCTACCTCGCCACGCGCTGGCACCGCCACCTGGAGCAGTTCGGCCAGCGCCGGCCGATCCCCTTCACCGCCTCCTCGCCCTATCCCAAGACCGCGCCCGCCCTCTCGCGCACCGATTCCTGGCCCCCCAGTGGCGGCCCGCCGGGCTCCGACCTCGCCTTCCTGCAGGAACAGCTGCTCGACCCCTACAACATCGAATACGGCCTGCTGCACCTGCTGATGAGCGGGATGGACGAGCGCAACCAGGATCTCGGCAACGCCGTCTGCAGCGCCATCAACGACTGGCAATACGAGCACTGGACCCAGAAGGACCGCCGCCTGAAGGCCGCCATCGTGGTGCCCGGCGAAGACCCGCCGGCCGCGGTGCGGGAGATCGAGCGCTGGGCCGGCAACCCCGATTTCGTCCAGATCAGCATGGTCACCCACACGATCGAGCCGCTGGGACGGCGCCGCTACTGGCCGATCTATGAGGCCGCCCAGGCGCACAACCTGCCCGTGGGCCTGCACAGCTCCGGCTTCAACGGCCACGCCGTGACCGGCACCGGCTGGTGCAGCTTCTATGTGGAGGAGCAGCACAACGTCGCCATCTCGCAGCAGAACCTCGCCATCTCGCTCGTGTGCGAAGGCGTCTTCGAACGCTACCCGGCGCTGAAGGCCGTGATCATCGAGGCCGGCTTCGTCTGGGTGCCCGCCGTCGCCTGGCGCCTGGACCAGCACTGGGCGCGGATGAAGGAGGAAGTGCCGCACCTGACGAAGAAGCCCTCGGAGTATTTCCGCTCCAACATCTGGTATTCCAGCCAGCCCGCCGACGAGCCGGAAAAGCCCGAATTCCTGCGCCAGAGCCTCGACTGGCTCGGCTGGGATCGCCTCCTCTTCGCCACCGACTACCCGCACTGGGACATGGACAGCCCCGAACAGGCCTTCAAGTTCCGCATGACCGAAACCGAGCAGCGCCAGATCTTCGCCGACAACGCCCGCGCGCTGTACGGGCTGGCCTGACCCATGGCGCGCCACGTCGTCGCCGCCGCCGGCGAAATCCCGCCGGGCGGCCGCAAGCTGGTTACCGTGCGCGGGCGGCAGATCGGCATCTTCAACCACGGCGGCGAATACTTCGCCCTGCTGAACCGCTGCCCGCACCAGGGCGCCGAACTCTGCAAGGGCACCCTGATCGGCCTGGCCACCTCGAAGGAGCCCGGCCACTTCGAACTCACCCGCCAGGGCGAGATGCTGAAATGCCCGTGGCACGGCTGGGAATACGATATCCGCACCGGCCAATCCTGGTGCGACCCCAACGACACCAAGGTCCGCGCCTACCCCGTCACGGTGGAGCCCGGCACCACGCTGGTGAAGGGGCCGTATGTGGCGGAGACGTTTCAGGTGACGGCGGATGAGGCTTACGTGGTGTTGGAACTCTGAAAGCAAGACTCTTCTTTTTGTGAACAAAAAGAAGCAAAAAAACTTCATTCGTTTGATGCGGAGGGGCCGCACCTAACGGACAAAAGTTTTTTGGTTCTCTTTTTCAAAAAAGAACCGCTTCCTTACGTCGGCACCGTCACCCGCACCCGAAGCCCACCCAGCGGCGAGTCCTCCAGCGCGATATCCCCGCCATGCGCGCGGATCACATCGAGCGCGATGGAAAGCCCCAGCCCGGTTCCGCCATCCTTGCCCGCCTCGAACGGCCGGAACACATCGGCCCGCCGCGCCGGCGGGATGCCGGGCCCGTCATCGTCCACCGTCAGGCAAACGCCGCCCGGCACCTTCTGCGCCGCGATTGCCACGTGCCTTGCGTGGCGGCGGGCATTGTCCACCAGGTTGGTGATGGCGCGGCGGAACGCATCGGCGCGCAGCATCAGGGCCAGGTCGTCCGGCCGCGCAAGGGCCACCTCCGCGCCGGCGCGCCTTGCATGCCGGGCCACATCGTCCAGCAGCGGCGCCAGTTCGGTGGGCTCGGCCTTCTCCTCCCCCACGCCGCGCGCGAAGGCGAGGTAGCCGCCGATCATGCGGTCCATCTCCTCCAGGTCGGCAGTGAGGTCCACGATGTCCTGCCGGTTCGCCTCGTCCACCTTCATCATCACCAGGGCGAGGCGCATGCGCGTCAGCGGCGTGCGCAGGTCGTGCGAGACACCGGCCAGCATCTGCGTGCGCTGGGCCAGGAAGCGGCGCACCCGCTCCTGCATCACGTTGAAGGCGCTCGCGGCCTGCCGCACCTCTGTCGCCCCGCCCGGCCGCAAGGGGGCGCTTTCGTGCCCGCGCCCGAACGCGTCCATGGCGCGCGCCAGCCGGCGGATGCTGCGCACCTGGTTGCGCAGGAACAGCGCCGCGATGCCGAACAGCAGCAGGGAGGATCCCACCAGCCACGCCACGAACAGGGAGAGCGTGCCGGCGAACAGCCGCTTGCGCGGCACGTCCACCTCCAGCAGCCCATCCTGCATCGGCGTGCGCAGGATCACGGAGGCCGCGTCGCTCTGCCAGTCCAG
>CAMDAM010000289.1 GCA_945888575.1 Asaia bogorensis
GCCGTGAAGTCCATCGCCCCCGCCGCGGCGGCAGCGCAGTAGGCAACATTGCCCTTCCGATCCGGCCCACCGGGGCGCTAGGCTGCCGGCTTCCGCATCAGGAGGCCGGCATGTCCCGCATCGCGCTCACCCTGCTCGCCTGCACCGCCGCCCTGCTCCCCACCGCTGCGCGCGCCGATGCCATCGACGGCGCCTGGTGCCACGAAAAGGGCCGCCGCCTGGTCATCACCGGCCCCAGCATCGTCACGCCCGGTGGGTCGAAGACCGAAGGCGAATACGGCCGCCACGACTTCGCCTACACCGTGCCCGCCGGCGAACCCGGCGCCGGGACCAAGGTGCGGATGGTGCTGATGGGGGAAACACGGGTGCGGGTGCAGGAAGGCGACGCCGCCCCGGTTGTCTGGGAGCGGTGCGGGCCGTCAGTGAGCTAAGCAAGCGGTTCTTTTTTGAAAAAAAGAACCAAAAAACTTTCATTCGTTTGATGCGGAAAAGCCCGGCCTCTCCGCATCAAACATACAAAAGTCTTTTTGCTTCTTTTTCTTCAGAAAAAGAAGATCCTAAACCTTACTGAACCGCAACACCCGCGACCGGTTCACGATCAGCCGCACCCCCGCCTGCGTGAAGTGCAGCAGGGCCCGCTGCTTCCACGGCCCATCCTGCCGTTCCATCAGCGCCATATCGCTGGCGATCGGCAGCAGGTCCAGGCTGCGCCGCATCGGGCCGGCGCCGCTGGTCAGCACCGCCCGGCTGCCATCACAGGTGATCGTGAACCGCCCGCCCTGCGCCGGGCACACCCATTCGCCCGCCCATTCCGGCCGCACCCCGGCGCCGGCCACGGGCCGGAACCGCCGCGCCGCGTGGCCGATCTGGCCCACGATCGCGCCGCCCTCGGCCTTCAGCCGCACCGGCATCTCCACTGCCCGGCTCACCGCCCAGTCGCCGTCGCGGAACAGCGTGCCCTGCGCATCCAGGTAGGAGATCACGCCCGCCTTGTGCTCGATCCAGATCGGCGCGTCCTCGGCGATGAAGCGCCCTTCCGGCAGCAGGTCCGGCGCCGGCGCCGGCTCCGCCACGCCGGTAAGCGCGGAGAGCACGGTGAGGCATGGGGCCATCGGGTCCACCTCCTCCCGGTTGGCCAGCAGCACCACGCCGATGCCCAGCTTCGGCGCCACCAGGAAGTGGTTCTTGTAGCCGGGCAGGGAGCCGCCATGCCCCACCAGCTCGATATCCCCCAGCGGCGCCCGCGCCAGGCCGAGCCCGTAGCCGGTGACGGTGCCGTCCACCAACGCCCGCGGCGCAGAGAGCGTGCGCAGCAACCCCGCCGCCGGCCCACGCCCGGTCAGCAGCGCCTGCGCCCAGGTGGCGAGATCGCGCGCCGTGCCGGTGATCCCGCCAGAGGCCGAGTAGTGCAACCCGTAGCGCCCGCGCCGCCAGCCCTGCGGACCCTTCCAGTATCCGGTGGCCAGCCCCGGCACCGGCTCGGTCTCGTCTTCCGGCAAGTGCATGGTCAGCCCCAGCGGGCGGAAAAACGTCTCGCGAAGCGCGGCAGCATAATCCACGCCCTTCGCCTCCAGCGCCGCCTGCACCATGCGGTAGCCGCTGTTGGTGTAGGACACCTCGGTGCCCGGCGCGTAGTTCAGCGCGTCCATGCTGGTCACGAACCGCAGCAGCGCGTGCCGGTCCATCGCGGTGCTGGAGGAATTGCCCAGCAGCCATTGCGTCGGCGCCGCATCGGCAATGCCGCTGGTCATGTCCAGCGCCCGGCCGATGGTCACCGCGCCCTGGGTCGCGCCGGCCTCGATGTGCTGCCCCAGCGTATCCCCGAACCCGATCCGCCCGTCGATCGCCAGCATCCCGCACAGGAAATGCTTGCTGATGGAGGCGTAGCGCATCGTCGTATCCGGCGTGAACCGCAGCCCGTGCTCAATGCTGGCATACCCGCCGCAGGCCGCCCCGCGCAGCCCGCCGGTATCGAACAGCAGGATGGCGCCGCCCGGCCCACCGTCCGCGTTCCACGCTCCCGCAATCCGCTCCGCCGCCGCGATCCCCGCCTTCCAGTCCATGCCCCGTCCCTCCATATCCGCGCCGATCATGCCGGCGAACGGCAGCCGCGCAAAATCCCGTCTGGACATCGCGCCTGCCCCGCCGCCTCATCGCAGCTTCCAACCCGGAGCGCACGGCATGGCCACGGTCCTGGCAGTGGCACGCAGCCCGCGCCACCGCTTCAGCAAGCAGACGGAACCCGCCATCACCCTGGTGGAAGGCCTGGGCGTGGAAGGCGACGCCCATGCCGGCGTGACGGTCCGCCACCGCTCCCGCGTCGCCCGCAACCCGGCCCAACCCAATCTCCGCCAGGTTCACCTGATGCACAGCGAGCTGTTCGCCGAGCTGGCCGCGAAGGGCTTCACCCTGGCCCCCGGCGACATGGGCGAGAACATCACCACCCAGGGCATCGACCTGCTGGCCCTGCCCGTCGGCACCATCCTGCGCCTGGGCGAAGCGGCCGAGATCGCCATCACCGGCCTGCGCAACCCCTGCCTGCAGCTCGACAGGTTCGCCCCGGGCCTGATGGCCGCCACGCTCGACCGCACCGAAGACGGCACGCTCACCCGCAAGGCCGGCATCATGTCCACCGTCCGCCGCGGCGGCACCGTGCACCCAGGCGACCCGATCGAAATCGTCCTGCCGCCCCCGCCACACCGGTACCTGGCCCCCGTCTGATGGCGCCCACGACGGCGGCATCGGCCGAGCCCACCCGCCTGCTCTTCGGCATCGGCGTGACGATGCTCGGCGTCTTCGTCTTCGCCTGCAGCAATGCGCTGGCGAAATGGCTCACCGGCGGCTACCCGGTCGGCGAGATCCTGTTCTTCCGCAGCTTCGTCGTGCTGGCGATCCTCGCCTTCCTCGTCTCGCGCGCCGACATCCGCGCCATGCGCGAGGATGGCCGCCCCTGGCTGCACGTCTTCCGCGCCCTGCTCTCGGCGGTGGAGGTGGTGTGCTTCTACTGGGCCATCGTGGAACTGCCGCTGGCCGGCGGCACCACCATCTACCTGGCCGGCCCGATCTACGTCACCGCGATGTCGGCCCTCTTCCTGCGCGAGGATGTCGGCTGGCGCCGCTGGCTCGCCGTGCTCGCCGGCTTCGGCGGCGTGGTGGTGGCCCTCCAGCCCTCCGGCCTGTCCTTCACCATCTACACGGCCGTCTCCGTGGCCGGCAGCGTGATGTACGCCATCTCCCTGGTCATCACCCGCCGCCTGCGCGGCACCCCCACCACGCTGCTGGTCGGCGTGCAGGTGGTGCCACTGATGCTCATCACCGCCTTCTCCGCCTGGCCGCTGCAAACCCCCACCAGCCTCATCGGCGGCTGGATCATGCCAACCCCAACCGACGCCGCGATCCTCGCCCTAGTCGGCGTGCTCTCCCTCACCGGCTACTGGTGCATCAACCGCGGGCTGCAACTGGCCCCGGCCTCGGTGATCACGCCGTTCAACTACGCCAGCATCGTCTGGGCCACCGCCCTGGGATACCTCGTCTTCCACGAAATCCCCACGCCCGCCATGCTCACCGGCGCCGCCATCATCGTCGCCGCCGGCCTCTACATCGTGCTGCGTGAACACGTGCGGGGCGTGGGGCGATAGCAAGCCCGGCCACACTGCCGTCATCACGGATCAGGGTGCCGGGGATCGGCCCCTGCCCCGTCGAGGGCAGAGCCCTCGCCTTTCTTCGCTTCCGGCTGCTAGACGTTCCCCATGAGCCCGGTCCCCAAGGATGCCACCCCCGCCATGGCGCAGTGGTTCGCGCTGAAGGCGTTAAACCCTGAGGCCCTGCTGTTTTTCCGGATGGGCGATTTCTACGAAATGTTCTTCGACGACGCGCAGGCGGCCGCCGGCGCGTTGGATATCGCGCTGACGCATCGCGGCACGCATGAGGACAAGCCGATCCCGATGTGCGGCGTCCCCGTCCATGCGGCAGAGGCGTATCTGGCGCGGCTGATCCGGCGGGGGTTCCGGGTGGCAGTGGGCGAGCAGATGGAGGACCCGAAGCTGCGCGTGGGCAAGGCGCCCATCCGCCGTGAGGTGGTGCGCCTGATCACGCCCGGCACGCTCACCGAGGAAGCGCTGCTGGAGTCCGCCCGGGCCAACCTGCTGCTGGCCCTGTGCGAAATGGGACGGGAGGTCGGCGCGGCGTGGCTGGATGTTTCCACCGGGCTGTTCGAGACTCAGATGGTGGCACCGGGCGCCTTGCCGGCGGTTCTGGGGCGGCTGGATCCGGCGGAGATCCTGGTGGCCGGAGGGATCGACCTGGGCGATTGGAGCACCAGGCGCGGGCCGGAGCAGGCGGTGCCGTCCGTGGCCGTGGCGCGGCGCAAACTGGCCGAGGCATTCGGGGTGGCCGATGTGGCGGCGTTCGGCACTTTCGGCGATGCCGAGGCGGGGGCCGCGTTGCTCGCCTTGGAATATGTGCGCACCACCCAGGCCGGCACGATGCCGCGGCTGGCCCCACCGGCGCCGCTGGGCGTGTCTGGCCGGCTGGAGATGGATGCGGCGACGCGCGCCAGCCTTGAGGTGACGCGCTCGCGCGATGGCGGGGAGGGGCACACGCTGCTCTCGGCGATCCGGCGCACCGGCACAGCGGCGGGGGCGCGGCTGCTGGCGGAGTGGCTGAGCGCCCCGCTGACGGAGATGGCGGCGATCGCCGCACGGCAGGATGGCTGGGTATGGCTGGTGGCCCATGCCGATGTGGCCGCCGAGCTGCGCGCGGTGCTGAAGGGCGCGCCAGACATGGCCCGCGCCCTGGGCCGGCTGTTCGTGGGGCGTGGCGGGCCGCGCGATCTCGCCGCGATGGCGCATGGGCTGGGTGCCGCGCACCAGGCGGTGGTGCTGCTGGAGGGCCCACTGCCAGCGCTGCTCGCCGAAGTGGTGGCGGCCTGCGACGTGGGGCGGGAGATGCAGGGCCGCCTCGCCGCCGCCCTGGCCGAACCCGCCCCGCTGCGGGTGGAAGACGGCATGATTGCCGCCGGCTTCGATGCCGAGCTGGATGCGGAACGGGCGCTGCGGGATGACAGCCGTCGCGTGATCGCCGCCATGCAGCTGGATTTCGCCCAGCGCTACGGGGTCGCGAGCCTCAAGATCCGCCACCACGCCCAGCTCGGCTACGTGGTGGAGGCACCGGCCGTGGCAGTGGAGAAGCTGCGCCAGTTCCCGGACCTCACCCTGCGCCAGGGCATGGCCAACGGCGCCCGCTTCACCTGCCCGGAGTTGTCGGAACTCGACCGCAAAATCAGCGAAGCGGCGGAACGGGCGCTGGCGCGGGAGCGGGCGATCTTTTCGCATCTCGTCGGCGCGGTGCTGAAGCATGCCGAGGCGATTGCTTCCTGCGCCGCCGCCCTGGCGCGGCTGGACGTGCTGCTGGGCGCAGCCACCCTGGCCGGGGGCGGAACCTGGTGCCGGCCGGACCTGCGCGAGGACGAGGCGTTGCATATCGCCGCCGGCCGGCATCCCGTCGTTCAGGCGGCGCTGGCTGGCAGCACGGTATTCGTGCCGAATGACTGCAACCTGTCCGGCGAGCGGCGGGTGCTGCTCCTCACCGGGCCGAACATGGCGGGCAAATCCACCTTCCTGCGCCAGAACGCGCTGATCGTGATCCTGGCCCAGGCCGGGCTGCCGGCGCCGGCTTCCTCCGCGCGCATCGGCATCGTGGACCGGCTGTTCAGCCGCGTCGGCGCGTCGGACGACCTCGCGCGCGGGCGTTCCACCTTCATGGTGGAGATGACGGAGACCGCCGCCATCCTGCACCAGGCCGGCCCGCGCTCGCTGGTGGTGGTAGACGAGATCGGCCGCGGCACCGCCACACTAGATGGCCTGGCGATCGCCTGGGCGGTGCTGGAGGCGCTGCACAACACGGTGCGCTGCCGCACCATCTTCGCCACCCATTTCCACGAACTCGCCCAACTCACCGCCGAACTGCCGCGCCTCGCCCCGCACACGATGCGGGTGAAGGAATGGAAGCAGGACGTGGTGTTCCTGCACGAGGTGGCCGAGGGCGCCGGCGGCCGTTCCTGGGGCGTGCACGTCGCCCGCCTGGCCGGCGTGCCCCTGCCCGTGGTGAAGCGCGCCGGTTCGATCCTGTCGGCCCTGGAAACCCGCGCCGGCCGCCTGACCGAAGCTGCCGCCCTGCCGCTCTTCGCCGCCGCCGCGCCGGAGCCCGCGCCGCCGGAGCCGCAGACCGATCCACTGCGCGACGCCCTGGCCGAAATCGACCCCGATACGCTCACCCCGCGCGAGGCGCTGGAGGCGCTCTACCGGCTGCGCGGTCTGCAATAACAGTTCTGACCGATGGAAGCGAAGGAAGGCCAGGGCTCTGCCCTGGACCCGCAAAGGGCCGGCGGCCCTTTGATCCCTTTTTTAGAAGAATGAGGTCCAGGGGCTCGGCCCCTGGCGGGTCTGGGCGGAGCCCAGCCTTTCCTTCCGCGACAGGACTTGGTCTCAGCCGTTCCGCACCCCATAGAACTGCGCGAACATCTTCGGCAGCTCCACAAGCGTGCGGCGATGCGCCGTGGCCTGGAAGAAGATGCCGGTGGGCATGTACGGCACATCCCGGTAGGCCGCCTCCTGCATGCGCCGGCCCAGCGCCCGCTCCGCCTCCCCGGCCACGCCCTGGAACCATTCGGCGCGCATCGCCTCCAGCGCCGGGCTTTCGGGCCAGCCCCACGTGCCGGTGCGGCCCACGCCGCGCATGTAGGCGTGCACGGC
>CAMDAM010000290.1 GCA_945888575.1 Asaia bogorensis
CGCTCGCCGCCAGCCACGCCATGCCGGTCATGTCGTGCGCGCCTTTGCGATCAGGTGCCCGGCGTCCCCACCGCCGCCGGCGCCGGCTCCACGATCTCGGCCCCGCCACGGCGAATCTCGAACAACGCCAGCCCGCGCCGCACCGTGCCATCCGGCTGCAGCGCCAACACGCCGTTCACCCCCGCGAACCCCTCGGGCCGCGTCAGCGCCGCGGCGGAATACCCACCCTCGGCCGCCAGCACCCGCGCGATGGAGGCGGCATCATAGGCGAAATCCGCCAACCCCGGCGCAGGCGTGCCAAACTGCGCCTTGTACTGCCCGTCGAACACCTCGCGCGCGCCGGGATCAGGGGCCGCAAACCACGCCCCCGGCATCTCCGCGTCAGACCGCGAAGCCGGCGCTGCCCACAGCGCCGGGCCCATCACCCGCACCGCCGGCGGATCGAGGTCGTAATACGGCAGCAGGCTCGCGATCGTACCCAGCTTCTCGCCGACATCCGACAGCAGCAGCGCATCCATCGGCGCCGGCGGAATCGGTGTGCGGCCGAGTTCCTCCGCCTTCCTGCGCCCCTCAGCCGTGCGCGTCGCCCGGGCCGCACGGATCTGCGCATCCACCGGCCCGCGCCGCGCGCCGTAATTGGCTGCCTCGCGCATCGTCGTGTTGATGGAAGCCGTGGTGCCGGCATGGAACCGGATATCCGGCGCCGCCAGCCCGGCAGAGGACACCGCACCGGCCAGCGCATCGGCCATGGCGCGGCCGAATTCGTTTTCAGGCAGCACCGCGGCGAACCGGGTCTTGCCCTGCGCGGAGGCCGCGGCCACCAGGCGCCGCACCTGCTGCGCCGGCGTGATGCCCAGCACCCACACGCCCTGCTGCGACTGGGCGGGATCGGTGGTGAAGGCCAGCACCGCCACCCCTGCCGCCCGCGCCGCCGGCGCCACCGCCGCGGTTTCCGCCGCCGTCAGCGGCCCCAGGATGATCCCGGCCCCCGCCGAAAGCGCCGCCTGCGCCGCCTGGGCCGCCCCCTGCGCCGTGCCGCCGGTGTCGCGCACGTCCAGCGGCGGCGAACCCGGCGCCGAAAGCGCCAGCTGCGCCGCCTGCGCCAGCGCGCGGCCACGTTCCGCATTGGGCCCCGAAAGCGGCGCCAGCAGCGCCACCCCACGCCCCGGCGGCGCCACCGTGGAAGGCGTGCCCACCGGCGCCACCGGCCGCACCACCGCCGCGGGCCGCTGCGATGCAGGCTCAGGCGATACACCGCACGCCGCGAGTGCTAGCGTGCCAAGCGCCAGCGCGAATGCACGACGAAACATGCCCACCTCCTGCCCACCTACCAACGACGATACCACGCCGGAGCCTGCCCCGGGCGTGCCCCGCGGACTTGTGCTGGTTTCGACGCCGATCGGCAACCTTGCCGACATCTCGGCCCGCGCGCTCTCCGCCCTGCGCTCGGCCGACCTCGTGCTGTGCGAAGACACCCGCACCACCGCGCGCCTGCTCTCCGCCCACGGCATCTCCGCCCGCACCATGGCGTTGCACGAGCACAACGAGGATGGCCGCACCACCCAGGTGCTCGCCCTGCTGCGGGAGGGCAAGCGCATCGCCCTGGTCTCCGATGCCGGCACACCGCTGGTCAGCGATCCCGGCTACCGCCTCGTCCGCGCCACGATCGCCGAGGGCCTGCCCGTCTCCGGCATCCCCGGCGCCAACGCCGCCCTGCTGGCGCTGACCCTCTCCGGCCTGCCGCCGCACCCGTTCCTGTTCCTCGGCTTCCCCCCGCCGCGCCAGGCCGCGCGGCTGGCCGCCTTCACCGCGCTGCGCGGCGCCGAGCGCGCCGGGATCTCCGCCACGCTGATCTGGTACGAAGCCCCCCACCGCCTCGCGGAAACCCTGGCCGACCTCGCCCAGTCCCTCGGCGACCGCCCCGCCGCCATCGCCCGAGAACTTACCAAGCGCTTCGAGGAAGTGCGCCGCGGCACCCTGCCGGAACTCGCCGCCCACTACGCCACGAACGCCGCCCGCGGCGAGATCGTCATCCTCGCTGGCCCGCCACCGGAGCAGGAAACGCCGGAGGCCGACCTCGACGCCCTGCTCCAGGCCGCGCTCGCGTCGCACAGCCTCAAGGAAGCCGTCGCCCAGGTCACCGCCGCCACGGGCCTGCCGCGCCGCCAGGTCTATGCCCGCGCCCTGGGTCTGGCGGGCCGCGAGGATTAAGGCCGCCACAAGCGCCGCCCATATTCACCCTCCATTAGCGTCACGCTGATAGCTCCACGCCCGCCGCAATGTTTTGCAACGGGGGCGCCACTCCATGCTTCGTCTGCCCGCCACCATCGGGGGGCGCGTCATCGCGCTGCTGCTGCTGCTCGCCACCGTCGCCATGGCCGGCGCCGGCGTCACCTTCACCTATGCCAAGCGCCAGGAAGCCACCCTCGCCGCCCTCGACCGCGCCGACGAAAGCCGCCCGCTGATCGAGCGCCTGCGCGCCGGCATCTACCAGGTCGTCATGGAAAGCCGCGGCCTCTACCTCGCCGCCGACCGCAAGCAGGCCGAAGGCTTTGCCCGCAACCTGCTCCGCGGGCTCGATGACATCCGCACCAGCTTCGCCGAGCTGCGCCAGGCCGTTCCGGAAGCGCACCGCCCCGCGCTGGAAAAGGCCGAAGCCCCGCTGCAGGCCTTCCTCACCCTGCGCGCCGAACTCGCCCGCGTCGGCGTGGAACAGGGCCGCGAAGCCGCCGACCGCATCGGCAACAACGATGCCAACCGCTCCGCCCGCACCGCCTTCAGCAACAGCCTGGACCGCCTGGCCGACGAACTCGCCGTCACCCTGGCCGCGATGAAGGCTGCGCAAACCGCGGAAAGCCAGGCCCTCGCCACCACCCTCCTCGGCGTCACCGCCACTGCCGTGCTGCTGGTGCTCGCACTCGCCGTCTGGATGGTTCGCCGCACCATCGCCCGCCCGGTCCATGCCCTCACCGCCGCCATCGGCACCATGGCGGAGGGCCGGCTGGACGAAGCCCGCCTGCCGCCCAACACCACCGGCGAGATCGGCCAGATCGTCGCCGCCATGTCCCAGCTGCGCGAAGCCCTGCGCGCGGCCGAAACCGCGCAGGAAGCCGTTGCCGCCACCCGCGCCTCCGCCGACCGGCGCCAGGCCGCGATGGACCGCCACACCCAGGATTTCGGCCAGTCGATCTCCGGCGTGCTCACCGCCCTCGCGGAATCCGCCGCCGGCATGCAAACCCTGGCGCAGGACATGGCCGGCATCGCCGCCGGCAGCCAAACCCATGCCGAGCGCAGCGCCGCCGAAGCCATTGCCGCCATGGGCGACCTCGGCGCCGTCACTGCCGCCACCGAACAGCTCTCCGCCAGCGCCCTGGGCATCGCCGACCGCGCCAGCGAGGCCGCCAGCGCCACCCGCGCCGCGGTGGAACACGCCGACCGCGCCGGCGCGCAGATGCAATCCCTGCTCCAGGCCGCCGACCGCGTCGGCACGGTGGTGGATCTCATCACCTCCATCGCCGGCCGCACCAACCTCCTGGCGCTGAACGCCACCATCGAGGCCGCCCGCGCCGGAGACGCCGGCAAGGGCTTCGCCGTGGTGGCCAGCGAGGTGAAGCAACTCGCCACCCAAACCAGCAACGCCACCGCGGAGATCGCCGGCCAGGTCGATGCCATCCGCGTCCTGGTGCGAGACTCCGCCGCCGCCGCCACCGCCGTGCTCACCGCCATCCGCCATGTGGAAGGCGTGGCCGGCTCCATCGCCGGCGCGGTGGAGCAACAGGGCAGCGCCACCGCCGAAATCGCCAGCCGCGTCACCGGCGTGGCCGAGATGGCCAGCCGCATCTCCCACGTCATGGAAGAAATCGTCACCGGCGCCGCCGCCGGCAGCCGCGCGGGCGGGGAGGTGGAAGCCGCCGCCCGCGAGGTGAACAGCGCCGCCGGCACACTGGGCGGGGAGGTGGAGGAGTTCCTTGCCGCCATGCACGTAACCCGCGGCGAACGCCGCGCCTGGGAACGCCTGCCCGGCCACAACCTGCCCGTCACCCTCGCCGCCGGCCCCGCCGCCACCCGCCGCGGCGCGCCCCCCTCCCGCCCGGCCCGCATCGCCGATGTTGCCCCCGGCGGCACCGCCCTGCGCTGCAACCCCGAAGGCCTGCGCCTGGGCGACGATGTCTCGGTCTCAGTCACCCCCGATCTCACCCTGCACGGCCGCATCGCCCGCCTGGACCCGGAGGAGATCGCCATCGCCTTCCGCCAGAACCCGGAAACCCTGGCCCTGGCCGAAACCTTCCTCGCCCACGTCGCCGGATCGCCCCAGGCGCGCGCCGCCTAGCCTTCCTGCGCCACCAAGGCCCGCCATAGGCTCAGCAACTCACCCGCCGTCGGGTCCCCAGTCGGCCGCACCCGCACCGCGGTATGCACCAGCACCAGCTTCGCCTGCGGGTCCACCAACATCGTCTGCCCATGGATACCCAGCAGCGCGAATTGCCGCCGCGCGCCCGGCAGGATCCAGGTCTGGAACCCGTAGCCGTAGAAGCGGCTGGCCATGCCGGGCGCCAGGAAGCTGCCCGGCGCCGCCGTCGTCGCCTCCAGCACCCAGTCGCGCGGTAGTACCTGGCGGCCGTTCCACGCCCCATCCCGCGCCAGCAGCAACCCCAGCCGCCCCCAGTCGCGCAGCACCGCGGAAAGGCAGCAATGCGCCGCCTCCTGCCCCGCCGCATCCATCACCCAGGCGGCATCCGCCTCCGCCCCGATCGGCCCCCAGATCCCCACCGCCAGTAACTCGGCCAGCGATTTCCCCGTCGCCCGCTGCAGCACCAGCCCCAGCGCCGCCGTATCGCGCCCCGCATACAGCCAGCGCGTGCCAGGCTCTGCCTCCCGACGGCCGAACTGCGCCAGCACCGCCGCCGTCCCGGCCCCATTCGGCCGCCACAGCTCCCGGCTCATCCGCGCCGCATCGTCCGTGCCGTCATACGTCTCAGTGAACGCCAACCCACTGGCCATGTTCAGCAGGGCCCGCACGGGCGTGCGCCCCAACTCGGTGCCGGCGAACTCCCGCACATAATCCCCGGCCGGATCGTCGATGGAGCGGATCTTCCCCTCGGCCACCGCAATCCCCACCAGCATCGCCGTCACCGTCTTGGCCATGGATTGGGAGGTGAACCGATGCGTTTCCCGCCGCCCGTAGCGGTAGCGCTCCAGCAGGATCACCCCATCGCGGATCACCAGCAGCCCGGTCGCCGGATGCCGCTCCAGATAGGTGTCGATGGTCTGCTGCTGCCCGCGATGCAGATAGGTGAGCGAAAGCTCTCGCGCCGCCCGCCCCAGCGCGCTCGCCACCACCGGCCGCGGCACGCGGCGAGACGGCAGCAGGTCATCGAAGTGGCTGTAGCCCCCCACCATGAAGGGCTGCCGCCGCGCCTGCGGGGCCGACCCGGGCACGGGGTAGCCGCGCTCCAGCCCATGCGCCACCGCATCGTGCCCGTCCATCGAGAACACCGGCGGCGCCTGCCCGAAAGCCGGCCCCGCCAGCAGCAGCCACAGCGCCAGCCACGCCCTCACAGCACCAGCGCGCCCAGCAGGGCATCCAGCCGCAACCGCCCCTCCGGCAACGCCACCAACCGACCACCATCCCGCGCCACGTAGCCTTCCTCGATCGCCTGCGCGAGCACCCCGGCATCCACCGCATCATCCATCGCCACGCCCGTCCGCAGCGCGAACCGAGCCTCGTCGATCCCCTCCGCCAGCCGCAACCCCATCAGCAGCGCCTCGCGCGCCCGCTCCACCGGCGCCACTGGGTCCTCGCGCGTGGTGCCATGCCCCCGCGCCTCCACCATCTCCGCCCAGGGCTCCGGCGCCCGGTGCCGCCGCGTGGCCAGCAACTGCCCGCCCACGCTCACCCGCCCATGCGCCCCAGGCCCGATGCCGGCGTAATCGCCATAGCGCCAATAGGCCAAATTGTGCCGGCTTTCCCCGCCCGGCACGGCGTAGTTCGAAATCTCGTAGCCCCGCAGCCCGAACCGCGCCGCCTCCTCCGCCGTCGCCTCATACAGCGCCGCGGCCAGCTCCTCATCCGGCAGCACCAGTTCGCCCCGCCGATGCAGCGCCTCATAGGCGGTGCCGGGCTCGATGGTCAGCTGGTAGAGCGACAAATGGTCATGCGCCAACGCCAGCGCCTCGCGCAGCTCCGCCCGCCAATCCGCCAGCGTCTGCCCCGGCCGCGCATAGATCAGGTCGAACGACACGCGCGTGAACAGGCGCCGCGCCGTCTCCAGCGCCGCCACCGCCTGACCGGCCGAATGCTGCCGCCCCAGCGCCCGCAGCGGCGCCTCGCGCAGGCTCTGGATGCCCATCGAGATCCGGTTCACCCCGGCCTCGCGGAACGCTGCCAGCCTGCCCGCCTCCACGCTGGTCGGGTTCGCTTCCAGCGTGATCTCCACCTCGCCCTCGGCATCGAACCACCGCCGCGCATCGGCGATCAACGCGGCCACCGTCTCCGGCGCCATCAGGCTCGGCGTCCCGCCGCCAAAAAAGATCGAGGCCAGCGGCCGACGCCCCAACCGCTGCGCCTCCCACGCCAACTCCGCCAGCAGCGCCGCCGCGAACCGCTTCTGGTCGATCCGCTCGCGCACATGGGAGTTGAAGTCGCAATACGGGCACTTCGCCAGGCAGAACGGCCAATGGACGTAAAGCGCCAGCGCCTCCATCACCGCCCCGCACACGCGCTCGCCGGCGCCG
>CAMDAM010000291.1 GCA_945888575.1 Asaia bogorensis
GCGAGCGCGATGCCGGCGGGGCCGACGCGGGCGAGGCCGGCGGGGGTGGCGGACAGCCAGGTGGTGCGCTTGAGGAAATCGAACACCGAGAGGCCGGAGGCGAAGCGGGCGGTGCGGCCGGTGGGCAGGACGTGGTTGGGGCCGGCGACGTAATCCCCCACCGCTTCCGGCGAGAAGGCGCCGAGGAAGGCGGCACCGGCGTGGCGGATGCGGGCGAAGAGGGCTTCGGGCTCCGCTGTCATGATCTGCAGGTGTTCCGGCGCGAGGCGATCGACCAGGGCGGTGCCTTCCTCCCAATCCGAGACCGTGATGATGGCGCCGTAATCCCGCCAGGAGGCGCCGGCGATGGCGGCGCGGGGGAGGGTGGGGATTTCGGCTTCCACGGCGCGGGCGACGGCTTCGGCCTGCTTGGCGCTGTTGGTGATCAGGATGGACTGGCTGTCTTCGCCGTGTTCGGCCTGGGCGAGGAGGTCGACGGCGATGCGGCGGGGGTCTTGGCCGGCATCGGCGAGGACGACGACTTCGGAGGGGCCGGCGATGCTGTCGATGCCGACGCGGCCGAAGACCTGGCGCTTGGCTTCGGCGACATAGGCGTTGCCGGGGCCGACGATGCGATCGACCGGGGCGATGGTGGCGGTGCCCCAGGCCAGGGCGGCAACGGCCTGGGCGCCGCCGACGCGGTAGATTTCCGACACGCCGGCGCGGCGTGCGGCGGCGAGCACCAGGGGGTTCAGCACGCCATCCGGGGTGGGCACGCACATGGCGATGCGGGCGACGCCGGCGGCGCGGGCGGGGATGGCGTTCATCAGGACGGAGGATGGATAGGCCGCCTTGCCGCCGGGGACGTAGATGCCGACGGCATCGAGCGCGTTCCAGCGCATGCCCAGGGTGAGGCCCTCCGGGTCGTCCAGCCGCAGGTCTTGCGGGAGCTGGGCGCGGTGGAAGACTTCGATGCGCCGGGCGGCGACATCAAGCGCTTCGAGCAGTTCGGCGGGGACGGAGGCGGTGGCTTGTTCGATTTCCGCTTCGGTGATGCGCAGGCGGTCTGGCGCGATGGGCATGCGGTCGAAGCGGGTGGTGTAGTCGCAGAGGGCTTCGTCGCCGCGGGCGCGGATGTCCGCGATGATCGCCGCGACGACGTCGCCGACGTTCGAGGTGGTTTCGCGGGCCTGGTTGAGCAGGGCGGTGAAGTCGGCTTCGAAGCCCGGGTCCGTGGTGTTGAGGCGCTTCATGAGATGGCCGCCAGAGCATCCCTAAAGCGGGCGATCATGGCGCCGACGTCCTCCGGGCGGGTTTTCAGCGCGGTGCGGTTGACGATGAGGCGGCTGGTGACCTTGGCGATGACCTCGGTTTCCACCAGGCCGTTGGCCTTCAGGGTGGAGCCGGTGGCCACGAGATCGACGATGACGCGGGTGAGGCCGAGGGCGGGGGCCAGCTCCATCGCGCCGTTCAGATGCACCACATCGGCGTTGATGCCGCGGCTGGCATAATGGCGGCGGGCGATGTTGGGATACTTGGTGGCGACCTTGATGCGCGACCAGGTGCTGGGGTCGTCCGTGCCCGCCGTGGCCTTCGGCTCCGCCACCGAGACGCGGCAGGCGCCGATGCCGAGATCGAGCGGGGCGTAGATCTCGGGATAGTCGAATTCCATCAGCACATCGGCGCCGCAAATGCCGATCTGCGCCGCGCCGAAGGCCACGAAGGTGGCGACATCGAAGCTGCGGACGCGCACCACGTCCAGGCCGGGGTCATCCGTGGCGAAGCGCAGGGCGCGGCTGTTCTCGTTGGCGTAGTCGGGGTTCGGATGGATGCCGGCGGCATGAAGGAGCGGGGCGCATTCCGCGAGGATGCGGCCCTTGGGGAGGGCAAGGATCAACGGGCCGGTGGCGTCCGGCTCCTGAACTTCGGCGCGGAAGGCGGCGGTCATTGGGGGCTCCATTCTCCGTGGGCTTGATAGCCGGGCTTGTGCAGTGCGGGAATTGGGGGGAGGCGAGGGCTGGGATGCACAAAGGAAGGCCAGGGCTCTGCCCTGGACCCGCTGGAGCCTTAGGCCCCAGACCCCTTTTATTAGTAAGTAAATTCTAATATAAATAGGCGTGACTCAGCGACCCTGAAATCGAGGGGGTTTTCAGGCCAGGGAAAAACGGCAGCGAGGTGGTGCGCGCGCAGAGAGGGCGCGCGGGCGCGCAGGCCTGGGCGCAGGTAGGGCGCGCATGCCTCGGCAGGGACGACCGGCGAAGATCCAGCCGGGGACGAGGCCGGCTTCGACGCAGATGGCGTGCAGGGCGCGGCCGACGAAGGGGATGACGTAGACGAAGTCCGGGTCGTGCTCGGCTTCGTCTTCGTCGGTCAGGTGGGTGGAGAGATCCCAGGCGGCTTCAGCCCGGCCGAGGAGGCGGGCGAGCAGGGCGAGGATCAGGGCCGCAAGCCCGGCGCCAAACTGCGGGCGCGCGTTTGCAACCGCCCCTAGGGCGGTGCGCAACGCGGCGGCAGTGGCGGTGGATGAATGCGGCATAAGGGGAATATATACCGAATAATAGGACCGATGGAAGGGAAAATATTTGAAAGCGGAAAAAATTCTGTAACCGGATATCGGCTCTCCCGACGAGGGTTGTGGGAGGTGCGGTCAGCCAAACACCGGAGCGATGCGCGCTGCCTGTCTGGCCTCCGAGCGCAGGGCGCTGAGGTGGGCACTGTAGGCGTGGTGCGCGTTGCCCTGGAGATTGAGTGGCACCGACAGACAGCGCAGCAGAGTGTGCTCCAGTAGCCAGGGGCTAGAATCCTCGACCCAGCAGACCTTCGCGTTTTCCTCCATCCAGTTGTTCAACCAGAGCTCGCCGGGAGGTGTGAGAGTCATCCGTTCGCTGCGGCCGGTGCGCCGCAGAGGATGGCAACCCGACTTGGTAAGCAGAACGCCCAGCGTTAGGCGAAGGGTCGATCCACTGGCGTTCCCGTTGAAGTGGCTGCGGCAGATGCGCTTGCGAAGCGTACCTGTGCTCCGGTCGCTGTGCGGCGAAATCCCGACATAAAGAAGGATGCGGCCCTCATGGTGGAGGCAGCCAGCGGTCGGGACGCCATCCGGGATTGTCTTGAACCACCAAGCATAGGCGCCGCGCGCGGACGGAACGGGGCATGGCGTCGCCAATGCCTCGTGACGCGAAAAGAGCCGGAGTGGGTGGATCAGGGCGTTGATCTGCATTGAGCTTCGACCCCTCACCCAACCCTTTCCCCCAAGGGGAGAGGGCTATCGTGCGCAAAATGAATGGGGGTCTGGGGCCTCAGGCCCCAGCGGGTCCAGGGCAGAGCCCTGGCCTTTGCCTAGGCGGCGACGCGCTCGATATTGGCCCCGCAGGCGGCGAGTTTTTCTTCGGCGGCTTCGTAGCCGCGGTCGAGGTGGTAGACGCGGTTGACGATGGTTTCGCCGGAGGCGGCGAGGCCGGCGACGATGAGGCCGAAGCTGGCGCGCAGGTCGCTGGCCATGACGGGGGCGCCGGAGAGGTTCGGCGTGCCGCGGACGATGGCCGAGGCGCCGTGGACGTTGATGCGGGCGCCCATGCGGTTGAGTTCCGGCACGTGCATGAAGCGGTCTTCGAAGATGTTTTCGGTGATCATGCTGGCGCCCTCGGCGACGCAGAGCAGGGCCATGAGCTGGGCCTGCATGTCGGTGGGGAAGCCGGGGTAGGGTTCGGTGATGAAATCGATCCCGTGCAGGCCGTTGCGGCGGGAGACGGTGACGCCGCCCTCGTCCTGGGTGATGTCCACGCCGGCTTCGGCGAGGGTGCGGACGACGGCGCCGAGGTGGGTGATGCAGCCGTTGTTGAGGCGGATGCTGCCGCCGGTGATGGCGGCGGCGCAGGCGTAGGAGCCGGTTTCGATGCGGTCCGGGATGATGGCGACGGTGGCGCCGTGGAGTTTCTTGACGCCTTCGATGGTGAGGGTGTCGGAGCCGATCCCGGTGATGCGCGCGCCCATGGCGACCAGGCATTGGGCGAGGTTGGCGATTTCGGGTTCGCGGGCAGCGTTGGCCAGGGTGGTTTGGCCATCGGCCAGGGTGGCGGCCATGAGCAGGTTTTCGGTGGCGCCGACGCTGGGGAAGGGCAGGACGATGGTGGCGGCATGGAGGCCGCCGGCGGGGGCCTTTGCGTTGACGTATCCGGCATCGAGCGTGATTTCGGCGCCCATCTGCTCCAGCCCCTTGAGGTGGAGATCGACCGGGCGGGCGCCGATGGCGCAGCCGCCGGGGAGGGAGACTCGGGCTTCGCCGATTCGGGCCAGGAGCGGGCCGAGGACGAGGAAGGAGGCGCGCATCTTGCGCACGATGTCGTAGGGCGCCTCGGTATTGGTGATGGGGCCGCCGATGGAGAGGGTGCGGCCGTCGTTGCTGGCTTTCTCGACCGCGACGCCGTGTTGGGCGAGGAGGCTGCCCATGGTGCGGATATCGTCCAGCAGGGGGACATTGGTGAGGACGAGGCGTTCGGCGGTGAGCAGGCCGGCGGCCATCAGCGGGAGGGCGGCGTTCTTCGCGCCCCCGATGGTGATGGCGCCTTCGAGCGGCCGGCCGCCGCGGATGCGAAACTTGTCCATTGATGGTCCGCCCTGGTTGCCGCCGGCCGCGCAGCCTGGCCGCGTGCGAACTTAATACATCACTTTAACCGAGGCGGGGAAGTGCCACGCCACGCTGGCCCATATATTTCCCGGCCTTGTCGGCGTAGCTGGTTTCGCAGGGCTCGTTGCCCTGGATGAAGAGGAACTGGCAGATGCCCTCGAAGGCGTAGATCTTGGCCGGCAGCGGGGTGGTGTTGCTGATCTCGATGGTGACCTGGCCTTCCCATTCCGGTTCCAGCGGCGTGACGTTCACGATGATGCCGCAGCGGGCGTAGGTGGATTTGCCGAGGCAGATCACCAGGACGTCTCGCGGGATGCGGAAATACTCCACCGTGTGGGCCAGCGCGAAGCTGTTGGGGGGGATGACGCAGATCGGCTGGGTGCGATCGACAAAAGAATTCGGGTTGAACTGTTTCGGATCGACGATTGCTGAGTCCACGTTGGTGAAGACCTTGAATGAATCGGCGACTCGCGCGTCGTACCCGTAGCTGGAAAGGCCGTAGCTGATGACCCCCTCGCGCTTTTGCGTTTCGATGAATGGCTCGATCATGCCGTGCTCGGTGGCCATCCGGCGGATCCAGCGGTCTGACATCACGGGCATTGTGGGGGTCCTGCGCGGGGGCTGGTGGGGCGGCGGGGGGTCTAGCCGGTATGGTGCGGCGCGGCAAACCCTGAGCGGGAGGGGCTGACCGTGGTGGATGTCATGAAAGTACCGGCGAAGCCTTCGCGGGACCAGCGGCTGGATGTGGTGAAGGGGGTGCTGCAGCTTTCGATCTTCGCCAAGCATATCGGCTTGTCGTTCGTGGGTGGGTGGGTGATCCACAGCAACTGGGGGTTTTCCGACAGTTCGGAGCTGTTCCTGCTGCTGTCGGGCTTCACGCTGGGGAGCGTGTTCGCGCTGAAGCAGACGAAGGCGGGGTGGGCGGCGGCGGCGTGGGACATGCTGGGGCGGGCGGTGCGGTTGTATCGCACGCATTTGCTGGTGTTCGCGCTGTTCGGGCTGATGGTGGCCACGGCCTGCGTGACGGTGCTGCCGGGGGAGAGCGGGCGGTTGGGCTGGGCGCGGGTGCTGGAGACGCCGCTGGAGGTGCTGCCGGCGATCCTGCTGATGCTGCATCAGCCGGCGTTCATGGGGATTTTGCCGAGCTTCGTGTGGGGGATGCTGCTGCTGCCGGGATTCGCCTGGCTGTGGGGACGAGTCGGCGAGTCTGCGATTCTGCTACCGCTGGGGGTGTATGCGGTGGTGCAGGTGATGGGGTGGCATGTGCCTGGGGTAGAGTTCGATCCGCTGGCCTGGCAGGTGCTGTTCCTGGGGGGCGCGTGGCTGGGGCGGCGGGCGTTGTTGCGGGGGCGGGCGCTGGCGTTGCCGCCGCGGTGGGACCGGGTGGTGACGGCGGGTGCGGTTTCGGTGCTGGCGGTGGGGCTGGCGACGCGGGTGGCGCTGCATGGGTCGCTGCCGGAGATCGGGCTGTGGGCGGCGCCGTTTGCGGAGCCCGGCTGGATCACGGAGAAGGCGGGGCTGCCGGTGACGGCGCTGGTGCATGCGCTGGCGCTGGCGTGGCTGGTGGCGCGGTTCGTGCCGAAGGATGCGGCGTGGATGCGGGTGGCGGCGGCGGAGTGGCTGGCGGCGATCGGGCGGAAGAGCCTGGAGGTGTTCTGCCTCGGCCTGTTCCTGAGCTGGGGGGCGACGCAGGTGTTGGCGTTGGCGCCTTCGAGCTGGGCGCTGGATTTGGGGCTGACGGCGGCGGGGATGGTGGCGCTGGGGGTGTGGGCGCGGTGGCTGGCGGGGCGCGGCACGCGGCGGGCGGTGGTGGCGGGTGGGGAGGCGGTGCTGCGGTCTTGAGTGGGCTCAGCGCCTGGGGGTGGGCCAGCCGGGTGGGGCCGGCACGAGGGTGCGGGTGCTGCCTTGGGTCCAGGCGGTGCGCTGTATCGCGGGGTCTCGGGCGGCGGCGGTGCTGAGGTAGCGGGCATCCGGGCGGATATCGAGGCGGGCGAGTTCCAGCCGGTCGGCATCCCAGCAGCAGCCGATGGTGGGGTCTGACGTGGTGTCGCCATCGGTGTGGCGGGCGCAGGCTTCGGCGAGGAGGTCGAGGCGGGCGGTGTCGAGCGGGAGCAGGGCGG
>CAMDAM010000292.1 GCA_945888575.1 Asaia bogorensis
GACCGCATGGCCGCCCGCCTGCGCGAGATCATCCCCGATGCCCGCATGGTCCAGGCCCATGGCCGCCTGGCGCCGACCGAGCTGGAACGGGTGATGACCGAGTTCGGCGACGGCAAATACGACATCCTGCTCTCCACCAACATCGTGGAATCCGGGCTGGACATGCCGGCGGTGAACACGCTGGTGATCCACCGGGCCGACATGTTCGGCCTCGGCCAGCTCTACCAGCTGCGCGGGCGCGTGGGCCGTGGCAAGCAGCGCGGCTACGCCTACCTCACCTGGCCGCCCAACCAGCGCTTGTCCGCCGCCGCCGAGAAGCGCCTCGCGGTGATGCATACGCTCGACACGCTGGGCGCCGGCTTCACCCTGGCCAGCCACGACCTCGATATCCGCGGCGCCGGCAACCTGCTGGGCGACGAGCAATCCGGCCATATCCGCGAAGTCGGCATCGAGCTCTACCAGCAGATGCTGGAGGATGCGGTGGCCGAGCAGCGCGCCAGCAAGGGCCGCCGCAAATCGCTGGACCGCGACTGGACGCCGAACATCAATCTCGGCCTGCCCGTGCTGATCCCCGACACCTATGTGCGCGACCTTCCCGTCCGCCTCGGCCTCTACCGCCGCATCGGCGCGCTGGAGGACGACGCGCAGAGCGAAGCCATGGCCGCCGAGCTGGTCGATCGCTTCGGCAAGCTGCCGGCGGAGGTGGAAAACCTGCTCCAGGTCGTCGGCCTCAAGCGCCAGTGCAAGGCCTCGGGCGTGGAGAAGCTGGATAGCGGGCCGAAGGGCATGGTGGTGGGCTTCCGCGGCAACGCCTTCTCCAACCCCGCCGGGCTGGTGCAATGGCTCGCCAGCAAGGGCGGCACCATCCGGCTCCGCCCCGACCACAAGCTGGCCATCGTGCGCGACATGCAGGTGGGCGAACGCATCCGCGTGGCGCACGACATCATGGCCAACCTGGAGCGCATCAGCCGCCAGGCCAAGGCGGCCTGAGGGGCAGGGGAGGTGGCATCGCCCGGCGCACTTCCCTGCCTGCGCACACTCTGCCTCGCCCTGCCGGAAGCCGAGCAGCGCGAGACCTGGAACACCCAGACCTTCCGCATACGAGGAAAAATCTTTGCCATGTTCGTCCCCGGCGGCGAACTCGGGGCACAGCCCGACGCCCTCTGGTGCAAGGCCCCCAGGGGTGTGCAGGAACTCCTGGTCGAAGCCGCCCCGCAGCGTTTCTTCCGCCCGCCCTATCTCGGCCACAAGGGCTGGATCGGCCTGCGCCTCACCGGCGCGATCGACTGGCCGGAGGTTGAAGCCCTCGTCCACCGCAGCTGGTCCCTCATCGTCCCGCGAAAACTCGCCGGCCTTCTGCCCAAAGGGGATTGATCACCGACGAACCCGCGTGTGACGGTGCACCCAACCGGAGCAACCGGACCAGATGGGAGGACCACGATGCCGATGAAGCGTCGCCAGTTCATGCGTACCGCCGCAGCCGCCACCGCCACCACCTTGGCGGCGCCCGCGATCGCCCAGCGCGCCCGCACGCTGAAATTCGTGCCCACCGCGGACCTCTCCTCGCTCGATCCGCACTGGACCACCACCCAAACCGTCGGGTCCCACGCCTACTACGTGTTCGACACGCTGTATGGCGTGAACGGCAAGCTGGAGCCCAAGCCGCAGATGGCCGAGGGCCACCAGATCGAGGATGGCGGCCGCACCTGGCTCATCCGCCTGCGCGAGGGCCTGAAGTTCCACAATGGCGAGCCCGTGCTGGCCCGCGATGCCGCCCAATCCCTGCGCCGCTGGTCCGCGCGCGACGTCTTTGGCCAGACCGCCGCGGGCTTCGTCGAAGAATGGACCACGGCGGATGACCGCACCATCAAGGTGAAGCTCAAGCGCCCCTTCCCCCTGCTGGCGGACGCCATCGGCAAGCCGAACGGCATGGTCCCGGTGATCATGCCGGAGCACCTGGCCAAGACCGACCCGAACAAGCAGGTGACGGAGATGATCGGCTCCGGCCCCTACCGCTTCCTTGCCCGCGAGTTCGTCCAGGGCGCCAACGTCGCCTATGAGCGCTTCGACGGCTACGTGCCGCGCCAGGAAGCGCCGGATTGGACCACCGGCGGCAAGGTGGCCAAGATCGACCGCATCGAGTGGAAGATCATCAACGACCCCTCAACGGTGGCCGCCGCCCTGCAGAACCAGGAGGTGGATTGGTGGGAACAGGTCCAGCCCGACCTGCTGCCGCTGGTGAAGCGCATGAACCACCTGCGCATCCAGAACACCAACCCCATCGGCTACAACGGCACGCTGCGCTTCAACCACCTGCACGCGCCGTTCAACAATGTCGCCCTGCGCCGTGCCATTGCCCGCGGCCTGCCGCAGGAAGACTACATGCGCGCCGTCACCGGCAACGATGAAAGCCTGTTCACCACATGCAAGGCGCTGTTCCCCTGCGGCACCCGCTACGGCCAGGAACTGGGCAAGGACATCATGACCGGCGATCTCGCCGCCGCCCGTGCCGAAGTGAAGGCGAGCGGCTACAACGGCGAGAAGATCGTCCTGCTCAACCCCGCCGACGTGCCCTCCATCGCCCCCTTCGGCCATGTCACCTTCGACTACTTCAAGAAGCTCGGCCTGAACGTGGAACTGGTGGATACCGATTGGGGCAGCCTGGTCCAGCGCCGCAATTCCAAGGAGCCGATCGAGAAGGGCGGCTGGTCCGTCTTCCACACCTGGTGGTTCGGCACCTCGCTCGCCCACCCCGCCATCTCCACCGTGGTGCGCGGCCTCGGCGCGAAGGGCTGGGCCGGCTGGTATGAGAACGCCCGCGTCGAAAGCCTCACCGCCGAATGGCTCAATGCCGCAGCCGAGGCCGACCGCGACCGGATCGCAACCGCCATCCACCGCGAGGCGCTAGACACCCTGCCGTCGCTGCCGCTCGGCCGCTTCTTCATCAACACGGCCTACAACCGCAACCTCAAGGGCATGCTGGAATGCACCTCGCCGCTGCCCTGGAACCTCGAATGGGCCTGACGCGCGCATGACGACCCTCGGCACGCTGCGCACCATCCGCCGCCACCCGGTGAAATCCATGGGCGGCGAGGTGGTGGCGCGCGCCATCGTCGCCCATGCCGGGATCGTGGGCGACCGCGCCTGGGCCTTCACCGACGGCGCCAGCCCGCCGCACTTCCCCTGGTTCACCGCGCGCACGCTGGGGCCGCTGCTTACCTACAGCGCTGCCTACACCGCGCCGGCCCGCACGCTGCACGACGAAGCGTTGGAAGCGGCCTGGGCGCGCGGCAGCGGCGTTGCACCCCCGTTGCCTGATGACATCGCCTTCGCCGTGCGCGTCACCGCCCCCAGCGGCGCGGGCTACGCCATCGACGATCCGCGCCTGCGCGCCGAACTGGAAGCGGCCACCGGGCGGCGCATCGCGCTCCGCTTCGCCACCCGAGGCATGCAGGATTGCCGGCCGCTCTCGCTGGTCACCAGCCAGACCCTGGCCGGCTTTGCCGCTGAGGCGGAGATCGCCCCCGATGGGCGCCGCTTCCGCATGAACCTGGAATGGGACTGGCCCGGCAGCGAACCCTTCGCCGAAAACACGCTGGTCGGCCGCCGCATCGCCATCGGCCCTCGCCTGGAACTCGCCATCGTGGAGCCGGATGCCCGCTGCGCCATGATCGGCCTCGACCCCGCCACCGGCCAATCCGATCGCTTGGTGCTGCGCCGCCTGGCAGACCACCACGTCGGCAATCTCGGCCTCTACGCCGCGGTGCTGCGCGAAGGCGTGGTCAGCGACGGCGACGAGGTGCGGCTGCTGGACTGAACGCAGGGGTAGGCGCGCCGAAACCCAAGACATGATCTGAGCTTTTTGCATTGCAGCAAATCCGGCCATTGACGCAACCGGCGGTGGCTTCGGTGCAATTGCGTGATTAGCATGATCTCATCACGCAAAACGGGGTGAACCAATGCCGACCAAGACCGGATTCGGGCGACGTACGGCCCTCGGCCTGCCATTCCTCGGCGCCGCCATGGCCAGCGGCCTCGCCCGGCCAGCCATCGGCCAGGGCGCCGCGCGCACCCTGCGCTTCGTGCCGCACGCCAACCTCACCTCGCTGGACCCGCTCTGGTCCAACACGCTGATTTCGCTGAACCACGCCTACATGGTGTGCGACCAGCTGTATGGCCTCGATGAAGGCCTCATCCCTCGCCCGCAGATGGCCGAGGGCCACACCCTCTCCGCCGACCAGCTCACCTGGACCTTCACCCTGCGCGAGGGCCTGGCCTTCCACGACGGCGAGAAGGTGCTCGCCAAGGATGCCGTCGCCTCGATCAACCGCTGGGCCAAGCGGGATGCCTTTGGCAAGCGCATGGCCAGCCAGCTGGTGGAAATGAAGGCGCTGGATGACCGCCGCTTCGAGATCAAGCTGAACAAGCCCTTCTCCCACCTGCTCTACGGCCTCGGCGGCACGTTCTGCTTCATCTACCCGGAGCGCGTGGCCAACACCGATGCCTTCACCGCCATCACCGACCCGATCGGCAGTGGCCCGTACAAGTTCGTGCGCGATGAATGGGTGGCCGGCGCCTCTGCCGGCTATGTCCGCAACGAGAAATACGTCCCGCGCCAGGAAGCCGCCGCGTTCTGGTCCGGCGGCAAGGTCGCGCATTTCGACAAGGTGGACTGGCGCATCCTGCCTGATGCCGCCACCGCCTCGGCCGCGCTGCAGAAGGGCGAGGTGGATTGGCTGGAACGCCCGCTGCTTGACCTGCTGCCCGTGCTGCGCAAGGCCCCCGGCGTGCGCGTGGAGCCGCTCGATCCGCTCGGCTTCTACGGCATGATCTACTTCAACCAGGCCGCCCCGCCGTTCGACAACCCCAAGCTGCGCGCCGCCCTGCTGCCCGCCGTGCAGCAGATGGACTTCATGCAGGCCATCGTGGGCGACGAAGCCAGCCTCTCGCGCACTGGCGTCGGCATGTTCACCCCGGGCTCGCCCTATGCCGGCCCCGCGGGGCTGGACGCGATCACATCGCCGCGCAGCCTCGACCGCGCCCGCCAGCTCATCAAGGACAGCGGCTACAAGGGGGAGAAGATCGTCCAACTCGTGCCCGCCGAACTTCCGGCGCCGAACGCCATGGGCGAGGTGGCGCGCGAGATGTTCAAGGCGCTCGGCCTGAACCTCGACTACCAGACCATGGACTGGGGCACGATGATCGGCCGCATCCAGTCCAAGGACCCCAACGTGGTGAAGGGCTGGAACGTCTACTGCATCGCCTGGGCCGGGCTGTGGCCCTCCAACCCCGGCAGCCATATCCCGATCTACGGCTCCAACCCGAACCAGAAGATGGAAGCCCTGCGCGACGCCTGGTTCGATGCCCGGGACCTCGCCGCCCAGCAGAAGGCGACGGCCGACATGCAGATGCTCGGCTTCACCGAGCCTCCCTACATTCCGGTCGGCCAGTACTTCATCCCGCAAGCCTACCGCACCGGGCTCTCCGGCTTCGTGAAGGCGGCCAACACCGTGCTCTGGGGTGTCAGGAAGGGTTGATCTGTACTGCCGGTAGGTCTGTGACCGTCACAGGCCTACCGGCCGAGTGCCGAGATTGTCGGAGTTTTTTACACGTGGCTTGCGGGCTGAACGCGCCGGTACGGTAGGGCACTGTACTCAAAGGTAAAATTACGATGGCATGCCGTTTGCTCGTCAGCGGTCCTGCGCCCGGTATATTTGATGTATATCTGGTCGGGCAGACTTTGTAGTCGCTGATCGAGGCGAAGGGGCCATCTGACATGCACAACGCACTCAGCCTGAACTCGGCCTTGCTGGCAGCGGCCATCGCCAGTCTTGTGGCGATCCCGCGCCCGGCTGACGCGATCGTTCTCAATTATAACAGTATGGCTACGTTCAGCGCCGCGACTGGTTCCAGCAGCCTTGTCGACTTTACCGGAACGAGTTTTGACGGCCTGACACCAAGCGGCGCAAATCTCTGGATCGCCAACAGTCCTGCAGGTTTCTCGCTCGGCGGCGCGACCTTCAGCATTCCCAGCGGTCAACTCTACATTATCGCGCCCGCACTTTCTCCAGCCTTCTATGATCGTGGCACCGGCAACATCTTGCACGCAGACATTGGCCGCCCCATCACCATCAGCTTCAGCACGCCGATCAACGCATTTGCCCTTGACCTCAGTAGTTTTCAGAGCCGCGCGGGGACAGTGACACTAAGCTTTACCAATGGCGACGCCAGCACAGCCATTCTTGGTAACCCGCTTGCCTTCAACGGGTACATCTCGGACAGCAGCTTCTCGGCAGTCACTATCGGCGGGCTTGCAGGCCAGTATCTCATTGTGGACAATATTCGATACGCTAACATCCTGCCTGCGGCGTCAGTGCCTGAACCGGCGAACTTGGCACTATTCGGCTTCGGCCTTGCCGTTCTGGCGGCGCGCCGACTCCGCGCCTGAACTGCCTAGCGGGTTGAATCCAGTTTCGCAGAGCAACCTCAGTTTGACCGGCGCTGCGACGCTACTTCCACATCTCGCTCGACCAAAGTGAGGCGTGGCGGCCCCGCCTCGCTCGGGGATCACTCAGTGTCCATCCGGGAACATGGGTAGCGAGTTGAATCGGTTGTGATTTTGACCGACACGGAGGCGACGTCGATGCTTTCGCCATGTGGACGAACGCAAATCGAGCGCGCTACGAGCGTCGTGGCCTGCGCTATCCGAGCGACCTGACCGA
>CAMDAM010000293.1 GCA_945888575.1 Asaia bogorensis
GACCGGCATGCGGCATTTCAGGCACTGAAGGAAAGCAAGTCCAGGGCTCTGCCCTGGACCCGCCAGGGACCTGAGGTCCCTGGACCCGCGTGACCTTCCGCCTTCGGCGGGGAGGGGCCGTCGAGGCGGTGGAGAGACCCGGCCGGCCCCTCCCCGCCGAAGGCGGAAAAGGTAAAGGGGTCTGGGGCCTAAGGCCCCAGCGGGATCCAAGGGCAGGGCCCTTGGTCGGGGTCCGGGGCGGAAGCCCCGGCCTTCCCTCCCTCAACCAAGGAGATGCGCTTGCTGCGGATGGTGGCCTGGGGTGTGGTGTCGGCGATGGCGTTGCCGCCGGTGCATCTGGTGCCGGTGTTGTGGTTGGCCGTGCCGGCGTTGTTGCGGGCGGTGGGTGGCCAGGCGCGGTGGCGTGGGGCGTGGGCGGCGGGGTTTGCGTTCGGGTTCGGGCATCATGTGGCCGGGCTGTATTGGGTGACCGAGGCGATCCTGTTCGAGGCGGCGCGCTACTGGTGGCTGGTGCCGTTGGCGGTGCCGGCGCTGGCGGCGGGGATGGCGTTGTTCATCGCGGCGGCGACGGCGGTTGCGTGGCGCTTCCCGGCGGGCTGGCCGCGGGTCTTAGGGCTGGTCGGGGCCTGGGGGGTGACGGAGCTGGCGCGGCAATTCGTGCTGACCGGGTTTCCGTGGAACCCCTGGGGCAGCGTGTGGGCGGTGCCGGGCAGGGCGGGCGACGTGATGCTGCAGCCGGCGGCGTGGCTGGGTGTGCATGGGCTGACGCTGCTGACGCTTGGCTTGGCGGCCACGCCGTTGCTGGGGCGGCGGGCGGTGGCAGGCGGGTTGGCGGTGCTGGTGCTTTGGGCCGGGCTGGGCTGGTGGCGGCTGGGGCAGCCGGCCAGCGCGGCGCCGGGGGTCACCGTGATTCTCGTGCAGGGCAATGTGGAGCAGGGGCAGAAATGGGATCGCGGCCTGATGGCGGCGATCTTCGATCGGTATCTGGCGCTGACCCGGGAGGCGGTGGCGGGCAGCGAGGGGCCAGCGGTGGTGGTCTGGCCGGAGACGGCGAGCCCCTATTTGCTGGATCGGGATGCCGGCGCCTGGGCGATGATCGCGGCGGCCAGCCGGCGGGCGGATGGCACGGTGGTGCCCTCACTGGTCGGCACGGTGCGCTTCGACGGGGCGCGGCGGCCCTATAACAGCCTGGTGGCGCTGGCCGGGGCGGCACCGCCAGTGGCGCTGTACGACAAGTGGCATCTGGTGCCGTTCGGCGAGTACCAGCCCAACTGGCTGCCGCTGCCGGTCGAGTTCGGGCCCTCGGGCTTCCAGCCGGGCCCCGGGCCGGAGACGCTGCGGGTGCCGGGGCTACCGCCGGTGGCGCCGCTGATCTGCTACGAGGCGATCTTCCCCGGCACGGTGCTGGACCGGTCCGACCGGCCGGACTGGCTGGTGACGGTGACGAACGACGCCTGGTTCGGCAATTCCTCCGGCCCGCGCCAGCACCTCGCCGCCGCCCGGCTGCGCGCGGTGGAGGAGGGGTTGCCGATCATGCGCGCGGCCAATACGGGCATCTCCGCCGGGTACGACGCCTTCGGGCGGGAGCTCGGCCGGATCGGCATGAACGAAATGGGAGCAATTTCGTTGGCGCTGCCGGGTGCGTTGCCGCCGACGCTGTTCGCGCGTTGGGGGTTGGCGGTGCCGGCGTTTCTATCGCTTTTGACGATTGGGGTAGCGGTAGGATGCGCCTGTTTGTCACGAATTCTCCACCGACGAGACAAACCAACGGGTGTTTCATAATTTGTTGACGATCTCAGGTTGCAGCGCTAAGGTTCTGGGCAACCAGGAACGGGTGGCCCATGCGGGGTTGCGCGTGCTGGACCGGTTGAGTCCGGGCAGGATGCCCGACAGCAGGATGGAGTAGGCATGTCGGGATCGTTGGGTGACGGGGACGAAGAGCCCGGCGCACGCCCTGAGCGGGAATCGCGTTCAAGCCCGATCGACGCCCATGTCGGCTCGCGCATTCGCCTGCGGCGTACGCTGCTCGGCATGTCGCAGGAGCGTCTGGGCGAGGCGCTGGGGCTGACCTTCCAGCAGGTGCAGAAATACGAGCGCGGCGTGAACCGGGTGGGGGCTTCCCGCCTGTTCGACCTGTCGCGCGTGCTCGATGTGCCGATCAGCTTCTTCTTCGACGACATGCCGGAACCGCTGGCGGCCAGCTATGGCGGCCAGCCCGCGGCGCTGGGCGCACGGCGTAGCTTTGGCTTCGCCGACGGCCAGGAAAGCTTCGGCGGCGCCGCCGACGAGGCAATGAACCGGCGCGAGACGCTGGAGCTGGTGCGCGCCTATTACCGCATCACCGATCCGGCGGTGCGCAAGCGCGTGTTCGAGCTGATCAAATCCCTGGTGCCAGAGGGAAGCGAGTAGCTTGGGGGCAGCGAGTAGCGTTCGCTCGGCTGCGTGGCGGAGAGGGTGGGATTCGAACCCACGGTACGCTTGCACGTACAACGGTTTTCGAGACCGTCACAATCGGCCACTCTGTCACCTCTCCAGGCCGTGCGGCAGGGCGCCCTTATAGGGACGTGATCCGTTCGCTGCAATGCTGCTTGGTTCAGGCTCCCTTGCGGCGGGCGCCGTTGCGGCGGAGGAGGAACTCCCGGCCGACTTTCACCATCGGTGTGCCGTCGTATTCCACGATGTCGGCGGTGGCGTAGGTTTCGCTCCAGATGTCCGGAATGAAGCTGCCGGTGCCGACAACGTCCACCGGGGCCCGGCAATCGGACATCACGCGGCACTTGGCGACGCCGAAGCCGGAGGAGGCGACGAGGCGGACGGCGGGGAAGCCGGCTTCGTTGAGGGCTTCGCGCATGCGCCAGACGGCGGCGGCGGAGACGCCGGTGCCGACGAGGTAGCGCAGCTCCGTCTCGCTGCGGTAGCGGCGGATGGCGCCGGGGGCGTGGCGTTCCAGCACGGCGTAGCTTTCGGCGGGGTCCAGGCCCTCGAGGAAGCGGCCGCCATGGGTATCTAGGCGGAGCGCGAGCTGGCCGGCTGCGGCGAGGTCGGGGAAGCGGCGGCAGACGGCCAGGCCATCCGTGATCTCGCGGCCGTAGTAGTCCACCAGGACGGTGAGCATCTCGTCCGGGAAGGTTTCGTGGAACATCTCGGCGGCGCGGACGGTGCTGCCGGCGTAGCCGATCAGGGCGTGGGGCATGGTGCCGCGGCCGGCGGAATTGCCGAACCAGTGGGCGGTGAAGTCGTTGGCGTTGCCGATGAAGCCCTTCGCCCCTTCCGCCTGGGCGGCGCGGCTGCCGACGGAGGCGGCGTAGGCCATCATCTGCTGCATCTCGGCACCGGCGCAGTGGCGGGCATCCATGGCGAGGAAGCCGACTTCGGGCAGGGCCAGGGCCATCTGGTAGGCGTTGTGGGCGGCGACGCAGGCGGGGCCGAGCTTCTGGAGCAGGATGGTCTCCAGGTCCGCCAGCTTGGCGAAGCTGCCTGCGATGTAGGCGAGCGGCTCGCCGGCGCCGGTCCAGGAGCCTTCGGGGTGGGTGACGTCGATGTCGAAGGTGGTGCCGCGTTCGGCGGCCACCTCCGCCAGCCAATCCAGCATCAGGCGCGGGGCGGAGATGACGGGGCGGCGGAGGAAGATCGCGTAGGTGACGCGCTTGTCGCCGAAGCGTTCCACCACGGCACGGGTGCGGTTGAAATAGACGTCGGTTCGGCCGGCGATCTCACGCGCCAGGTCGCCTTCGGTCATCTTACTGGGCGGCGATGAGCTGCAGGGCGGGCTGGGCGCGGCGTTCCTTCAGCTCCTCGGCGACGAGGAAGGCGAGTTCGAGGGACTGGCTGGCGTTGAGGCGGGGGTCGCAGAAGGTTTCGTAGCGGTCGCCGAGATCGGCGGCGGTGAGCTGGTGGGCGCCGCCGATGCACTCGGTGACCTCGCGGCCGGTCATTTCCACATGGACGCCGCCGGCCCAGGTGCCTTCGGCGGCGTGGACATCGAAGAAGCCGCGGACTTCCTGGAGGATGGACTCGAAGTTGCGGGTCTTCACCTTGCTCTCGGTGGAGATGGTGTTGCCGTGCATGGGGTCGCACAGCCAGACCACCTTCTTGCCGGCGCGCTTCACGGCGCGGACCAGGGGGGGCAGCATGCTTTCGACCTTCTCCGCACCCATGCGGCTGATGAGGGTGAGGCGGCCGGGTTCGTTGGCGGGGTTCAGCGTGTCGATCAGGCGCAGCAGGTCGTCCACCGTGGTGGTGGGGCCGACCTTGAGGCCGAGCGGGTTCTTCACGCCGCGGAGGAATTCCACGTGGGCGCCGTCGGGCTGGCGGGTGCGGTCGCCGATCCAGAGGAAGTGGGCGGAGCAGGCGTACCAATCGCCGGAGGTGGAATCGATGCGGGTGAGGGCCTGTTCGTAGGGGAGCAGCAGGGCCTCGTGGCTGGTGTAGAAATCGGTCTCGCGGATCTGCGGGATGCTCGCGCTGGTCATGCCGCAGGCGGACATGAAGGCGAGGGTTTCATCGATGCGGCCGGCGAGTTGCTGGTAGCGCTCGGCGAGCGGGGAGCGGGCGGCGAAATCGAGGTTCCAGCGATGGACTTCGTGCAGGTCGGCATAGCCGCCGGTGGCGAAGGCGCGCAGGAGGTTGAGCGTGCCGGCGGACTGGAAGTAGCCGGTTTCCATGCGGGCGGGATCGGGGATGCGGGCGGCGGCGGAGAATTCGGGGCCGTTGATGATGTCGCCGCGGTAGCTGGGCAGGGTTTCGCCGCCGATGGTCTCGTTGTCGCTGCTGCGCGGCTTGGCGAACTGGCCGGCCATGCGGCCCATCTTCACCACGGGCACGCCGGCGCCGAAGGTGAGGACGACGGCCATCTGCAGGATGACGCGGAAGGTGTCGCGGATGATGTTGGCGGTGAAGTCGCCGAAGGATTCGGCGCAGTCGCCGCCCTGCAGCACGAAGGCCTCGCCGTTGGCGACGCGGGCCAGGGCGGATTTGAGGTTGCGGGCTTCGCCGGCGAAGACGAGCGGGGGGTAGCGGTGGAGCTTGGCTTCCATCGCCTGGAGGGCGGCCTGGTCGGGGTAGGCGGGGACCTGCTTGATCGGGCGCTGGCGCCAGGAGTCGGGGGTCCAGGTGGTGGTCATCGCAGTCTCGCTCCCGTCACGCCCCCTGTGGCGAAGGTGGGGGGCGGTATTGGGGCGGAGTTATCCACATTGGCGGCGGTTTGGCTACTCCGGGAGGGGTGGGAGGGTTTTAATTATGATAACGGAACAAATAGGACGTGGGTTTGCCGGCTCAGTCGCGGCCGTATTTTTTGAGGAAGTAGCGGGCGGCGGCGATCTCGTAGGGGCGCAGGTTCAGGATCGGGTCGGTGAGTTTCAGGCGGCGGGGTTTGGCCGGCCTGGGCTTGCGCGCGCGGCGCGGGCGTGGGGGGAGCTTGAGCCACGCGGGCTGGTCGACGCCGAGGGCGTGGCAGAGGGGGCGCAGGAGGCGGGCGGCTTGAGGGGCGGCCTGGACGAAATCCTGGGTGTGGGGATTTTGCAGGAGATCGTGGAGGCGGCCGGCGCTGGGGCCGGATTCCGGGATGCGGCGGGTGATCCAGCCTCGGCCCTGGGGGAGGCGCGTGGGGGCGTCGACGAGGGGCATGCCGGGGGCGGGGAGTTCCGGGATCTGGGGTGGAGGCTGGCGGGCGGTTTTCGGGCGTTGGGTGGTTTTGCGGGGTTTGGCGAGGGTGTTGGTTTGCCAGCGCTCGTAGAGGCGGGTGAGGCGGTTGTTGAGACGGTGGAGGCGGAGCCAGAGGAGGGTCCAGACGGGGCCGGGGAGGAGGGGGAGGTCGCCGTGGGGGGCGATGATCCAGCGCTGTTCGGGCCCGGCCCAGATCGGGCGTGCGGGCGCACTGACGACAGGGGCTGCGCGCGTGATGACGCGGCGCAGGCCCTGGATCAGGCCGGTGAGGAGGAGGGAGAGCTGGATCATGGATAGTTATATAACTAACCATCAGTGGCGGTGCAAGGGGTGGATAGGAATATTTTTGGGTGGATGTGGAGGTTCCAAGAGCCCCCCTCCGGCTCCCCCCGCCCAAGAGCGAGGGGAGAGAAGCAATGAAGAAAGCGGCCACTAAGACACAAAGGAAGCGGGAAGAGGCTGGGGGTATGGAGAGATTAAGAAAGAAAGGGGCCACAGAGGCACAGAGACACAGAGGAGCAAAGCAAGGGAGGAGGAAGCAGGTGGCAGAACCACTTTGCGGTTCGCCCATCTTCGGGTGGGAGAGATGATTTGCTTCTCCCTTGGCTTGCTTCTTTGTGTCTTAGTGTCTTTGTGTCCGCTTGCTTGCTTTTTCTCCGCGCGTTGGCGGGCTTGAGCCTGCTCTGCTGCGGAAAAGGGAGATGGCGGAACCGCTTCGCGTTCCGCCCTGCTCCGGGTGGTGGGGTGCGTGGTTTGGAAGTCTTTTTGCTTCTTTTTCTTCAGAAAAAGAAGCGCTTGCTTCCTTGCTATGAGGCGAGGGCGGCGGTGGCTTCGGCGGGGGCGTCGAGGCGGTATCCTACGCCCCAGACGGTGGAGATGACGTCTCGGCCGCCGGCTTCGGCGAGTTTGCGGCGGAGTTTGCAGACGAAGACGTCGATGATCTTGCCGTCGGGTTCCTCGCTGTCTTGGGCGTAGAGGTGGCTGAGCATGGTTTGCTTGCGCACCACGGCGCCGCGGCGGAGCACGAGCAGGCGCAGGACGGCGAATTCGCG
>CAMDAM010000294.1 GCA_945888575.1 Asaia bogorensis
GGCCCCGAGCACCGCGTGGCGCTCCGGCGCCTGATGAAACAGATTGGCGACAAGGCCGACACCACACCGGCCGGTCGAAACCGCCCCCTGCACCGCTCGGAATCGAACCGCCTGCCGGACGTCACGGTGGTGCAGGTCACCGGCACCGACCACGATGGCGACGCCATCGCCAAGCCGGTCGATTGGCGCGGCCAGGGCCCGCCGCCGATGATCCTGATGGTCCCGGAACCCCCCGGCCGCCCTGCCCTGGCGCCGGGCCAGCGCGTGCTCGCCCGCCTCAAGCCAACCGGCCAGGGCAAGTACGAAGGCCGCACCATGAAGCGGCTGTCGGACGAGCCCGGCCGCATCCTCGGCGTGTTCCGCGCCGCCCGCGGCAGCCGCGACGAGGCGCGCATCATTCCCACCGACCGGCGCGCCAAGGCCGAATGGCTCGTCCCCGCCGGCGAGCACAACGGCGCCGAGGATGGCGAGATCGTTCTGGGCGCGCCGCTGTCGGCACCCGGCCGCCACTACGGCCCCAAGCCGGCCCGCGTGGTGGAACGCCTCGGCGCCATGGGCGATGCCCGCTCGGTCAGCCTCATCGTCATCCACACCCACGACATCCCGACGGAATTCTCGGCCGAGGCGCTGGCCGAGGCCGCCAAGGCCCGCGCCGTCACCGTGCGCGGCCGCACCGACCTGCGCGACACCCAGCTCGTCACCATCGACGGCGAGGATGCCCGCGATTTCGACGACGCCGTTTACGCCGAACCGCATGAAGGCGGCTTCCGCCTCATCGTCGCCATCGCCGACGTGGCCCACTACGTCCGGCCCGCCTCCGCGCTGGACCGCACCGCGCGCACCCGCGGCAATTCCTGCTACTTCCCCGACCGCGTCGTGCCGATGCTGCCCGAGGCGCTGTCCAACGGCTGGTGCAGCCTGCGCCCGCACGAGGATCGCGGCTGCCTGTTCGTCGAGATGATCGTCGACGCCGAGGGAAAGAAGCTGTCCCACCGCTTCGGCCGCGGCCTGATGCGCAGCGCCGCCCGCCTCACCTACGAGCAGGTCCAGCAGGCCCACGATGCCGGCCACGACCTGCACCTGCCGCTGCCCAGCCTCTACGCCGCCTACAACGCCCTGCTCGGCGCCCGCCTGGCCCGCGGCACGCTCGATCTGGATCTGCCGGAACGCAAGGTGATCCTCAGCGCCGAGGGCCAGGTTCTCTCCGTCGCCCCGCGCCCGCGCCTCGATAGCCACCGGCTGATCGAGGAGTTCATGGTGCTGGCGAATGTATGCGCCGCCGAGGAGCTGGAGCGCCTGCACCGCCCTTGCGTCTATCGCATCCACGCGCCGCCCACCGACGAGAAGCTGGCCAACCTCCGCACCTTCCTGCGCCAGTTCGACATCTCCCTGCCCCCCATGGGCCAGGTGCATCCGCGCGACCTGCTGGGCGTGCTGAAGAAGGTGCAGGGCACCGAGCACGCCCAGCTGGTGAACGAGGTGATGCTGCGCAGCCAGTCCCAGGCCGCCTACGACATCGAGAATATCGGCCATTTCGGCCTCGCATTGTCCCGCTACGCCCATTTCACCAGCCCGATCCGCCGCTACGCCGATCTCTGCGTGCATCGCGCCCTCATCACCGGGCTGCGACTCGGCGTGGGCGGCCTCTCGGAGGAGGAGGTTCCGGCCCTGCCGGACACCTGCGAGCACATCACCGCCACCGAACGCCGCGCCGCCCTGGCCGAACGGGACGCGATCGACCGCTATCTGGCCGCCTTCATGGCCGACAAGGTCGGTTCCGTGTTCGCAGCCCGCATTTCCGGCGTGACCCGGTTCGGGCTTTTCGTCACAGTGTCGGACAGCGGAGCGAGCGGCCTGGTGCCCATCTCCTCCCTGCCGGACGATTTCTGGATGCACGACGAAGCGGCACAAACCCTCACCGGGCGGCGCAGCGGCCTCACCTTCCGCCTCGCGCAGGAAGTGGAGGCGCGCCTGGCCGAAGCGAGCCCGATCACCGGCGGCCTGATCTTCCAGATCCTGCAGGGCGGCACTGCCCCAGCCGGGCGTGGTGGGAGCCAGCGCTTCTCCCGCACACCCGCGCGCAGTGGGGGGCCCCGGCGGCACCGGTGAACCGTTCCTGGCTCCTGCTGCTGCTGCTCGCCCTGGTGGCGCCAGACCGCGCCGCCCGTGCGGAGCCGTTCGGCACCGGCCCCAGCCTCAGCCCCTTCCTCGTCGCGCAAGTGACTGCCACCGCGTTCGATTTCATGGCCCCGCGCACGCTGGAGCCGATCCCGATCCCGCAGATGGCGATGTGGGGCCTGCGCGGCCTCACCACGCTCGATGCCCGCCTCACGCCTGATCTCCAGTCCGGCCGCACCCTGCGCCTGATCGGACCCAGCCGCGTCCTGCTCTCCCGCCCCGCCCCCCCGCCAGACAACGCCACCGCCTGGGGGGAGGCCGTTTCCCAGATGGTCCGCGCCGCGTGGGACGGGTCAGACACCATCCGCCGCGCCGGCACGGCGGGCATCCTGCGCAGCTTCTTCGATGAGCTGTTCAACCATCTCGACCCCTATTCCCGCTACGCCACCCCCGCCGAGGCCGCCGCCGACCGCGCCCGCCGCACCGGCCGCGCCGGCGTCGGACTGCGGCCCCAGCTGCGTGGCGGCCAGGTACTGGTCGAAAGCCTCCAGCCCGGCAGCCCCGCCTCGCTGGCCGGCATCCGCCCCGGCGAACGAATCACCGCCATCGACGGCGAGCCGGTGCAGGGGGCCGACCTGCGATCGATCAACGCCCTGCTCGCCGGCCCCGAGGGCAGCCGCCTCACGCTGGCCCTGCGCGGGCGGGAAGGTCCGCGCACCCTGGTGCTGGAACGCGTCTCCCTGCCGGAGGAAACCGTCACCGCCACGCGGCGCGAGGAACTCCTGGTTGTCCGCATCACCAGCTTCGCCGCCAACACCGCCGCCCGGCTGGGCCAGGAGCTGATTGCCGGCACCACCGCCCCCCCGGCTGGCGCCGTGCCGCTGCAGGGCATCGTGATCGATCTGCGCGGCAATCGCGGCGGGCTGCTGCGCCAGGCCGTCGCCGCCTCCGCCATGCTGGTTCCCGGCGGTGTCGTCGCCGTCACCGCGGGCCGCGATCCTGCCGCCGCGGTGGAATACCGCGCCGATGGCGGACGAGACCTTGCCCCGGGCCTGCCGGTGATCGTCATCGTCGATGGCCGCAGCGCCAGCGCCGCGGAGGTGCTGGCCGCCGCCCTGGCCGACCAGCGCCGCGCCGTCGTCGTCGGCAGCACCACGCTGGGCAAGGGCCTGGTGCAGACCATCGCCCCGCTGCCCGATGGCGGGGAGCTCTCCCTCACCTGGGCCCGCCTGCTGGCCCCGCGCGGCTGGCCGCTGCAGGCGCTCGGCGTGGTGCCCCAACTCTGCACCTCGCTCGGCCAGGATGCGCTGGCCCGCAACCTCGCCACCCTGGCGCGCGGCCAGCAGCCGCTGCAGGCCGGGCTGGAACGCCACCGCGCCGCCCGCGCACCCCTCGCGCCGCCGGCGGTGCTGGAGATGCGCGCCATCTGCCCCGCCGCGGAGGGCAGCGACCTCGATCTGCTGGCCGCGCGCGAACTCGTCCGCTCCCCCGCCTCCTACACCGCCGCCCTCATGCCGCCCCTGCCGCCCCGCTCCATCCTCGGCGTGCGACCGATCATCGCGCCCATGCCCGCGACTCCGCCGCCGGGCTTGACGCCAGCCTCCGTGGTGCGTAACTAGCCGCCTTCGCCCTGCCCGGCTGCGCGGAACCTTCCGCATGGCCCGTCGCCGGCACGCCTGCCGATCACGCTTTTCGCTTGGGATCCCGTTCCATGGCCAAGTCCAACACCATCCAGATCAAGCTGGTCTCCAGCGCCGACACTGGGCACTTCTACGTCACCAAGAAGAACGCCCGCGCCCAGACCGGCAAGATGGAGTTCCGCAAGTACGACCCCGTCGCGCGCAAGCACGTCGCGTACCGCGAAGCCAAGATCAAGTAATCCGCCGCAGCACATCGCTGCACGGACGCAAGGGGCGCGCGAGCGCCCCTTTTCGCGTGTACGGCTCTCAGGCCATCTGGCCCACTTCCACCCGGTTCCGCCCCGCCCGCTTGGCGGCATACAGCGCCTGGTCGGCCGCCAGGATCAGCCGCTCCGGAGTCGTCTGGCTCCCCGCCGCACAGCATGCGATCCCCACGCTCACCGTCAGCGGATGTGCCAGGCCGGTCTCCGGCACGAAGCGAATCTCCTCCACCGCGCCCCGCAGCCGCTCCGCCGCACTCAGCGCGTCCAGCTCCCCGGTTCCCGGCATCACCACCACGAATTCCTCGCCGCCATAGCGCGCGATCGAATCGAACACCCGGATCCGGCTGCGCAGCGTCTGCGCGATCAGCGTCAGCGCCTGGTCGCCCATCTGGTGGCCCCAGCGGTCGTTGATCTGTTTGAAATGGTCCACATCCAGCATCAGCACCGCCAGGCCATTCGTCGCCCCGGCCGCCAGCAGCGTCTGCAGATGCCGCGACAGATAGCGCTGGTTGTAGAACCCGGTCAGCGGATCGGTCAGCGCCAGCTCCAGCGCGTGGCCGATGTCGCTGCGCAGGCGGTCCTGGTAGAATTTCCGACGGATCTGGTTGCGCGCCCGCGCCCGCAGCTCCATCGGGTCCAGCGGCCGCATCAGCCAGTCATTGGCGCCGAGGTCGAACCCGCGCAGCACCAGATCGCGCTGCTCCGGCTCCGCCACCACCAGCATCGGCACCGCCTGCGTCCTCTCCCCCGCCCGCAGGCGCGAGGCCAACCGCAGCGGATCATCCCCCACCATCGACAGGCTGATCACCACCAGGTCGAACGCGATCGCCTGTGTCAGCGCCAGCATTTCCGCCTCGCTGGAGGCACGCCCGGCCAGGATGCCCTCCTCCAGCAACGCCTGCTGCATCGCCTCGGCGGAGTCTTCCCAGTCATCCACGATCAGCGCCCGCGCCCCAGCCACGGAGGGCAGGCTCGCACCATCCGCCCCCAGACCCAGCGCGCGTGCCGTCTCCCCGCGCACCCGCCACTCGTCCAGCAGCCGCTTCAGCCGCACCAGGGAGCGCGTGCGGGCCAGCAGCGTGGTGAAATCCACCGGCTTGGTCAGGAAATCGTCGGCGCCGGCCTCCAGCCCGCGCACCCGCTCCGCGCTCTGGTCCAGGGAGGTGACCATCACCACCGCGATATGCCGCGTCATCGGATCGCGCTTCAGCGCCCGGCACGTCTCGAACCCGTCCAGCCCCGGCATCATCACATCCAGCAGCACCAGGTCCGGCTGCCAGCTCCGCGCCAGCCGCAGCGCCTCCTGCCCGTCCTGCGCCGTGGCCACCTGGTAGTATTCGGCACTCAGCCGCGCCTCCAGCAGCCGCAGATTCGCGGCCACGTCGTCCACGATCAGGATGCGCGCCGTCATCCGGCCCGTCCCGTCCGCATCGCGCTCATTGTCGCCGAATCCACATGCCGCCCTTCAGCCACCATACCCTCAGGCCCGAACCCACCGGGCACAAGGGCGCCGGGCAGCAGGGCACAGCGCCTGCCTGCGGCACCCCGCACCCTTCTGGCACGGAATTGGTTGAAGAATACGATACCTTCTCCCAACCTCTCGCGCCATACGTTCCCCCCGCCGTCATCCGGCGCTACCTTCCGCCCAAGGCCGACCACGGCCATTCAACGGAGCCCGCGCCATGGCCGCCACCGACTACGACCTCCCCAAGAACCCGGCCAATTTCGCCGCCCTCTCCCCGCTCTCCTTCCTCGCCCGCAGCGAGGCCGTGCACCCCAACCGCATCGCCACCATCCACGGCACGCGGCGCATCACCTGGGCCGAGGCCGGCCAACGCTGCCGCCGCCTCGCCAGCGCGCTGGCCAAACGCGGCATCGGCAAGGGCGACACCGTCGCCGCCATGCTCCCGAACATCCCGGAGATGTGGGAGGCCCATTTCGGCGTCCCAATGTCAGGCGCCGTCCTCAACGCGCTGAACATCCGCCTCGATGCCGCCACCATCGCCTTCATCCTGCAGCACGGCGAGGCCAAGATCCTGCTGACGGACCGCGAATTCAGCGCCACCATCGAAGCCGCCCTGGCCCAGATCCCCGCCGAAAAACGCCCCCTGGTCATCGACGTGATCGACGACCTCGCCCCCCCGGGCAAAACCCTCGGCGAGACCGACTACGAAACCTTCCTCACCACCGGCGACCCCGATTTCCCCATCGACCTTCCGAATGACGAGTGGGACGCGATCGCGCTGAACTACACCAGCGGCACCACGGGGAACCCCAAGGGCGTGGTCTATCACCACCGCGGCGCCTACCTGAACGCCACCTCCAACGTCCTCACCTGGGGCATGCCCCCGCACCCGGTCTATCTCTGGACCCTGCCGATGTTCCACTGCAACGGCTGGTGCTTCCCCTGGACCATGGCCGCCGTCGCCGGCACCAATGTCTGCCTGCGCCGCGTCGAACCCCAGGCCGTGCTGGGCGCGATCACCGACCACGGCGTCACCCACATGTGCGGCGCCCCCATCATCGCCAACATGCTGATCAACGTGCCGGACGCGCAGTTCCCACCCCTGCCCCGCACCGTGGAATTCATGACCGCCGGCGCGCCCCCGCCCGCCGCCGTCATCGCCGGCATCGAGGCACGCGGCTTCCACATCACCCA
>CAMDAM010000295.1 GCA_945888575.1 Asaia bogorensis
GGCCGCGGGATCTGCTGCATCGTGATCTGCGCCACCCCGCCATCCACGATCAGATCCTGCCCCGTCACATACCCCGCCCGCGGCGAGGCGAAGTAGAGCACCGCATCCGCGATATCCCCCGGCACCCCATAGCGCTTCAGCGGCGCCAGATTGGCCCGCGCCGCCGCCACCCCCTGCGCCCGATAGAACGCTTCCGACATCGGTGTGCGGATCATCCCGGGGCTGACGGAATTGCTACGCACCCCCATCGGCCCCCATTCCAGCGCCAACTGCCGGGACAGCATCGCCACCCCCGCCTTGCCCGGCGAATACGCGCCGGACTGCCCCTGCGGGAACGACGCGGCGATCGAGGCGATATGCACCAGCGCCCCGGATTTCCGCTCCAGCATCCCCGCCCCGAAGGCTTGCGCGCACAGCAGGTACCCCGTGAGGTTCACCGCCATCATCGCGTTCCACTCCGCCACCGGCAGCGTCGCCAACGGCCCCGGCCGCAGTATGCCGGCATTGTTCACCAGCACATCCGCCGGCCCAAGCTTCGCCGCCACCTCCGCGCACGCCGCCCGCACCGAGGCCTCGCTGGAGGTATCGCACCCGACCCCAACCCCGCCGATTTCCGCCGCCGCGCTGGCCGCCGCCGCGCCATCCAGGTCCAGAAGCGCCACCCGCGCGCCCTGCGCCGCAAACGCCGCCCCCACCGCGCGCCCGATCCCGCCCGCGCCCCCGGTCACCACGCACACCTGGCCCGCAAGCCCCAGCCACGCATCGGCCATTGCCGTTCCCTCCGCTTCGTTGCCCGAACCGTGGCAGCCACGCCGCGGCTGTGCAACGCTCACCGAACTGTTGCCGTGCATCGTTCCGAGATCATGCGCTAACCTGCCCAAAACCCAGGGGGCCACAATGACCGACCAGCTTTCCGCCAACCCGCCCGCGCCGCTCACGCAGCTGGACATCGACCAGCGCGTCTTCGACCTCTACGACGAATACTGCCACGGCCACATGGACCGCCGCAGCTTCTTCGCCCAATGCGCCGCCATCGTCGGCGGCCTGGCCATGGCCCAGGCGCTGATCCCCAACTACGCCCTCGCGCAAACCATCAGCTTCACCGACAGCCGCATCAAGGCCACCTACGTCACCTACGACAGCCCCGGCGGCAGCTCCGGCAAGATGCGCGGCTACCTCGTGCAGCCCACCGGCCAGGGTCCCTTCGGCACCGTGCTGGTCATCCACGAGAACCGCGGCCTTAACCCCTATATCGAGGATGTCGCCCGCCGCGCCGCCGCCGAGGGCTTCCTCGCCCTGGCGCCCGACGGCCTGTTCCCCCTCGGCGGCTATCCCGGCAACGACGATGACGGCCGCGCGATGCAGTCCAAGCTCGAGCAGCCGAAGCTGCGCACGGATATGCTGAACAGCGCCAAGTGGCTGAAGGCCCACGCGCTGTCCAACGGCAAGCTCGGCGTCACTGGCTTCTGCTGGGGCGGCGGCACCACCAACTGGCTCGCGGCCACGATGGGGGCGGACATGCAGGCCGGGGCCCCGTTCTACGGCGCCGCCGCCGCGGCCGACACGGTGGCTAACATCCGCGCCCCGCTGGTGATCCACATGGCCGAGAACGATGCAGGGATCAACGGCCAGTGGCCCGCCTACGAAGCCGCGCTCAAGGCCGCCGGCAAGACCTATGAAGGCCACACCTACCCGGGCACCCAGCACGGCTTCCACAACAACTCCACCCCGCGCTACCAGGAAGCCGCAGCGAAACTGGCTTGGGAGCGTACGGTGGCGCTGTTCAGCAAGAACCTGAAGTAAGGCCTTCTTTTTCTGAAGAAAAAGAAGCAAAAAGACTTTGTTCGCTTGCGCCCGTCGCTCCATGGAGAGGCGGGGGCAGGCGATCCCCTTGCTTCCCTAACCCCACGTCCTGCCGCATCATCCCCCGATGATGCGCAACGATCCCCTCCGCACCGAAAACGTCACCACGCGAGACGGCATCCGCCTCGCCACGGACATCAGGCTCCCCGCCGGCCCCGGCCCCTGGCCCGTGGTGCTCCAGCGCACCCCCTACGGCCGCCACCTCCCCGGCGGGCGTGAGAACACCGCGGCCAACCCCGCCATCGCCACACCTGACGAATTCGCCGCCCCCTTCCTCGAAGCCGGCTACGCCACCGTGGTGCAGGATACCCGCGGCCGCTTCGGCAGCGACGGCGCCTTCGTGAAATACCTCACCGACGGCGAGGACGGCGAAGACACCATGCGCTGGCTCCTCGCCCAGCCCTGGTGCAACGGCCAGGTCGTCACCCTCGGCCTCTCCTACGGCGCCCACACCCAGGCCGCGCTGGGCTGCCTCAACCCGCCCGGCCTGCTGGCCCAGGTGCTCGATTGCGGCGGCTTTCTCGACGCCTGGCACCACGGCGTGCGCCAGAACGGCGCCTTCGAGCTGCGCCAGGCGACCTGGGCCTACAAGCAGGCGCTCCTGTCACCGGAAGCCCAGGCCAACCCGGTGATGAAGGCCGCCCTGGAAGCCGAGAACATCTTCGACTGGTTCACCCTCCTGCGCCGTGGCATCCTCTGGAAACCGGGCCACTCGCCGCTGCGCCACCACCCGGATTACGAGGCCTACCTCTTCGACCAGTGGCGCCACGGCGCGCGGGACGATTTCTGGACCCAACTCGGCATCAGCACCCAAACCTGGCACGAGACCTACAGCCAGGCCGCCGTTGTCCACCTCTCCGCCTGGTTCGACCCCTACACGCTGGGCGCCATCGGCAACTTCCAGGGCCTGCGCGCCCGCGGCCCGCAATACCTGATCCTCGGCCCCTGGACCCACGGCGAACGCAGCCGCCGCTTCTCCGGCGACGTCGATTTCGGCGAGGCCGCCCCGATCGATTCCTGGTGCGGCGACTGGCGCCAATACCGCCTGCGCCTGTTCAACCACGTCACCCAGGGCACCCCGAACCCCGAGCCCCCCGTGCGCCTCTTCGTCATGGGCGGCGGCAGCGGCACGCGCACCCCCGAAGGCCGCTTGGACCACGGCGGCCACTGGATCACCGCGCAGGACTGGCCGCTCCCCGGCACCACCTTCACCCCCTACCACCTGCACGCCAACGGCACCCTCGCGGAAGCCCGGCCCGCCGCCGATGCCGCGCCGCTCAGCTATGATTTCGACCCGTCGAACCCCGTCCCCACCATCGGCGGCAACCACTCCTCGCTGGACCCCGTCGCCCATCCCGGCAGCTGGAACCAGGTGGAATCCGAAGCCTTCTTCGGCTGCACGCCCCCCTACCTCCCGCTCGCCAGCCGCCCGGACATCCTCGTCTTCCAAACCGAGCCCCTGGCCGCCCCGCTCACCATCGCCGGCCCGATTGAGCTCGACCTCCACGTCGCCACCGACGGCCCGGACACGGATTTCACCGCCAAGCTGATCGACGTCCATCCCGCCAGTGCCGACTACCCCGGCGGCTACGCCATGCTCCTGGCCGACAGCATCGTCCGCCTGCGCTACGCCGAAGACCCCGCCACCCCGCGCCTGTGCCAACCCGGCGAGATCGTGCACCTGAAGGTGACCATCTTCGCCACCGCCAACCTGTTCCTGCCGGGCCACCGCATCCGGTTGGATATCTCCTCGTCCAACTTCCCGCGCTTCGACGTGAACCCGAACACCGGCGAACCCGAAGGCGCGGCCACCCGCCGCCGCATCGCCCGCAACACGGTGTTCGCCGACGCCAGCCGGCCAAGCCGCATCGTGCTGCCCATCATCGCGAAGTAAGAAAGCACGTTCTTTTTTGAAAAAAAGAACCAAAAAACTTTTATCCGTTTGCTGCTCGCAATAAAGCGGGCGCAAACGGATAAAGTCTTTTTTGCTTCTTTTTTCTACAGAAAAAAAAGACTCTTTCCTAGATCAACTTCAACCGCTTCAGCACCACCAGCATCACCACCACCGAAAGCACGATCAGCCCCATCGCCGCGGCAAAGCCCGCGCTGTGCTCGTCCACGAACGGCAGCCGCGCCACGTTCATCCCGAGGATCCCGCTGATCAGCGTCGGCGGCATCAGCAGCGCGGTGATCACCGAAAGCAGCGTCAGTTGCTGGTTCGTCTGCGCCGCCTGGCGCGAGGCGATTTCGTCCTGCAGTGCGTGAGCGCGGTTCTGCAGCGCGCCGATATCGCCGGCGAGGCTCTCCAGCCGCTGCGCCACATAGGCACATTCCTCCAGCGCATCCTCCGTGAACCAGGAAGGCGGGTGCGCCACGATCCCGCGCAGCATCGTCCCCAGCGGCGGCATCAGCCGCGCCAGCCGGGTGGCGTCGCGCCGCACATGGCCCAGCGCCTCGTATTCCTGCTCATCGCGGTCCAGCAGCGCATCCTCCACGAAATCCAGCTGGTCCGACATGCGGCGCACCAGCAGCGCCATGCTGTCCGCCAGCCCGTCGATCACCGCATCGAACACGTGCAGCACGCCGGGAAAGCGCCGCCCCGCCAGCAGGGCCTCGTGCAGCGCGCCCAACGTGCGCACCTGCCGCCGCCGCGCCGTCACCAGCCGGCGAGGCTGCATGGCGAAGCGCCAGGTCGTCATCTTGCGCGGATCGGGCTCGGCGCCGTGGATGAAATCGGGCGCCACGCCGGCGATCATCTCCGGCTCCGCGGCCAGCTGGATCATCTCCCCGGGTTCCACCAGCAGCTCCAGCGCTTCGGGCGGCAGGTCCGGCAGCCCCTCCAGCACGCCGGCGCTGCGCGTGTCGGCCAGGTCGAAATGCAGCCACACCCAGCCATCCACCGGCAGCGGCGCCAAGGCCGCGGCATTGTCCAGTCGCGTCGCCCGGCCCTCGGCATCGAAGCGATACGCCCAGACCAGGCAAGGCACGCCCGCGGCGACAAGACCGAGCAGCGCAGTATCGGTGGCGGTCGGCAAGCCCATGATATCACCGAATTCGAAACAAATTCCATCGCACGCTAGCGCACGGCACGCCCCGATGCATGGCAGAACGATGAAACCTGCGGCCCCGGCACCCCGTGCGCCCAGCGCCGCCGCAGTGTAGCCTGCGCCCATGAGCACGACATCCCCCGCCCAGATCGCCGCCCAACTCTGCGACCTCGCCGGCCTGCGCGACACCGCCCCGCTGGAGGTCACCGGCACCGAGCCGGCGCTGCCATCCTCGTTCCGCGTCGACGCCGCCGCCGCCGCCAGCATCGGCGCCGCGGGCCTCGCGGCCGAGGCGATCTGGCGCCACCGCACCAATGCGGGGCAGGGCGTCTCCATCGACATCCGCCACGCCGCCGCCGAGTTCCGCAGCGAGCGCTACCTGCGCGTCGCCGGCCAGGAACCGAAGGAGATCTGGGACCCGATCGCAGGCGCCTATTCCACGGCGGATGGCTGGGTCCGCCTGCACACCAACTTCCCGCACCACCGCGACGGAATCCTCAAGCTGCTCGGCTGCGCCAACACGAAGGAGGACGTCGCCGCCGCCCTGCGCCGCCGCAAGGCCGAGGCGTTCGAGACCGAAGCCTGGAAGGCCGGCATGTGCGTCAGCGCCTATCGCAGCTTCGCCCAGTGGGATGCCCACCCCCACGCCCAGGCCCTGTCCGGCATCCCGCCGGTGCGGCTGGAACGCCTGCGCGATGCGCCGCCGGTCCCCTTCACGCCCAACCCCACCCGCCCGCTCGATGGCGTGAAGGTGCTGGATCTCACCCGCGTCATCGCCGGCCCCGTCGCCGGCCGCACGCTGGCCGCCCATGGCGCGGAGGTGCTCTACGTCGCCAGCCCGAACGTGCCCAACCTGCCGGCGCTCATCGCCGATACCGGCCGCGGCAAGCGCGCCTGCGCGATCGACCTGGAAACGGAGCAGGGCAGGGCACAACTCCGGGCCCTCGTCGAACAGGCCGATATCTTCCTGCAATCCTACCGCCCCGGTGCCCTTGCCCGGCACGGCTTCGGCCCGGCGCAGGTGGCGGCCATGCGCCCGGGCATCGTGGTGGCGACGCTGTCGGCCTATGGCGACACCGGCCCCTGGGCCGGCAAGCGCGGCTTCGATTCCCTGGTGCAGACCTCCACCGGCTTCAACCATTCGGAAGCCGAGGCCGCCGGCGCCAGCAGCCCGAAGCCGCTGCCCTGCCAGGCGCTCGATCACGCCAGCGGCTACCTCCTCGCCCTCGGCGCCATGGCCGCCCGCCTGCGCCAGGCACGCGAGGGAGGCAGCTGGAAAGTCAGCGTGGCACTCGCCACCACCGGCCACTGGCTCCGCAGCCTCGGCCGCATCGATGGCCTCGCCGCGCCGGACCAGGACCTCGCCGCGGTGCAGGACCTGCTGGAACCCAGCAGCTTCGGCCCCACCCCCAGCACGGCGATCAGCCACGCCGCCCACCTCTCCGCCACCCCGGCCCGCTGGACCCGCGGCGCCTCCGAACTCGGGCAGGACCAACCCGTCTGGTGACCAGCCCCCCGCCCCGCGCGCGTGACATGCGGCCCCCCCTGCGCTAGGTGAACCGCCCCGCTTCCACACCTTGCCCGGGCTGGAAAATGACCTCCTCGAACGACATCCGCGCCACCTTCCTGGATTACTTCGCCCGCCACGGCCACACCGTGGTGGAGAGCAGCCCGCTGGTGCCGCGCAACGACCCCACCCTGATGTTCGCCAACTCGGGGATGGTCCAGTTCAAGAACGTCTTCACCGGCCAGGAAAAGCG
>CAMDAM010000296.1 GCA_945888575.1 Asaia bogorensis
GGCGGGCGATGCGGCGGTCGTTGGTTTGCTTTTCCAGCATCTGCACCATGGCGGCGCAGGAGGCGGGGGAGGCGGCTTTGTTGTTCAGGATGGCGGCGATGAGGGCGGCGTATTCGTCGGGGAGGGCCCAGTTCTCGGTTTCGCCTTCCACCGGCGGGCGGCCGCGGACCTTGCGGCCGAGGATGGAGCCCTGCATGCCGAGGGACTTCATCAGGGCGTTGGTTTCGGCCATGCCGACGCGGTCGATCAGGATGTTGGTGGTGGAATTGTCGCTGATCGCCATCATCAGGTAGCAGAGGTCGCGCACGGTGAAGGTGATGCCGGCGTGGAGTTCCTTCACCACGCCGCCGCCGGTGGTCTTGTCTTCCTCGCGCAGAACGTGGAGGTGGTCGAGGCTGTCGCGGCCCTGGTCGATGCGGCGGAAGAGCTCGACCATGATGGGGATCTTCATGGTGCTGGCGGCGACGAAGCGGCTTGTGCCGTTGTGGGCGAAGCGGGTGCCGTCCGGCGCGATGGCGGTGACGCCGAGGGTGCAGCCTGCGGCTTCGGCGGTGGCGATGGCGGCTTGGAGCTTGGTGAAGTCGGTCATGGCGTGGCCTCTCGGGCGTTGGCGGCGGCGAGGACGGCGTCGGCCAGCACCAGCATGCCGGCTTCGGCCCATTCCGGGGTGATGCTCTCGGCCTCGTTGTGGCTGAGGCCGCCGTGGCAGGGGCAGAAGAGCATGACGGCGGGGAGCTTGCGGGCGACGTAGACGGCGTCGTGGCCGATGGCCGTTGGCATGTCCTGGAAGCGGTAGCCGCGGGCGGTGGCGGCCTGGCGGAGGTGTTCGGCCAGGGTGGGGTCGAACTGGGTCATGGGGGCGTGCCAGAAATCCTGCACCTCGATGGTGACGCCGCGTTGGAGGGCGATCTCGGCGGCGCGGGCCTTGATCTGCTGGCCCATCCAGGCGAGGCAATCGGGGTCGCCGTGGCGGGTGTCGATGCTGAACCAGACGCGGCCGGGGGCGACGTTGCGGCTGCTGGGCTGGACATCGACCACGCCCACGGTGCCGCGGCCGAGTTCACCGGTGGGGGAGACGGCGGCCAGCGCGATTTCCTCGACGGCGGAGATGAGGGGGGCGGCGGCCATCAGCGCGTCGCGGCGGCCTTCCATGTTGCTGCCGCCATGGGCATCGGCGCCGGTGACGGTGACTTCGTACCAGGATTGGGCGAGGGCGTGGGTGACGACGCCGAGATCGAGGCCCGCATCCTCCAGCAGCTTGCCCTGCTCGATGTGGAGTTCGAAGTAGGCGCCGAGGTTCTGCAGGTCGGCGGGGTCGGCGGTGCCTTGCCAGCCGATGCGGGCGAGTTCTTCACCGAAGCGCAGGCCGGCGGCATCCTGCTTGGCGAGGATTTCGGCTTCGGTGAACAGGCCCATGGCGGCGCCGCTGCCCATCATCGGGGGCGAGAAGCGGGCGCCTTCCTCGTTGGTCCAGTTGATGAGGACGAGGGGGGCCTCGGTTTCGGCGCCGGCTTCGTGCAGGGCGCGCATCAGTTCCAGCCCGGCGAGCACGCCCAGAATGCCGTCGAACTTGCCGCCGGTCGGCTGCGTGTCGAGATGGCTGCCGATGGCGATGGGCTTGCGGCTGGGGTCGCGGCCCGGGCGGGTGAAGACCATGTTGCCCAGGCGATCGGTGGCGAGGGTGAGGCCGGCCGCCTCACCCCACTTCTGGAACAGGGCGCGGCCCTGGGCGTCGAGATCGGTGAGGGTCTGGCGGTTGCAGCCGCCCTTGGCGGTGCCGCCGATTTTCGCGATCTCCATCAGGCTGTCCCAGAGGCGCTGGCCGGACAGCGGCAGGTTCCGGCCGCTCACGGGTGGGGGCCCCAGGGGGCGGCGGTGAGCAGCTTCACTTCCTGGCTTTGCATCAGGGGGCGGAACTTGGCAGCGAAGCCCTCGATGAAATCGACGTTGGCGAAGACGGCCTTCCAGTGGGCGCGGCGCTCGGCGTCGTCCTCGAATTTCCACAAATGGACCAACTGGTTGATCATGCCGGTGTCGGCCACGAAGTAGCCCACCAGGTGCTTGGTGTGGCCGCCCTTCTCCAGCGCCGGGTAGCCGAATTCCTGGTACAGCTTCACCGCCGGACCCATCGCGCCGACATTCAGCGTGTAGGTGCGCATTTCGTAGATCGCCATCGTCGTCTCCCTCGCGTTTCGTCCTCTCTACCACCGCGCGCGGCGTCTGCCACTTGGTTGGGCCCATGATTGGGTCTAGCGTTCGCGGCACGACACACGAGGAAACGAACCACATGCCCACCGCCCCCGAGCGCATGCGTGCGCTGCTTGCCCAGCCCGGCTTTGTCACCATGCCCGCGGTGTGGGACGGGCTGACCGCCAGGCTCTCGGCCGAGGCCGGTTTCGAGACCGCGTTCCTCTCCGGCTCCTGCTGCGCCGCCTCGCGCCTGGGCGGGCCGGACCTGGACCTGATCTCGTTTGCCGAGATGTTCGACAGCTTCAACATGGTGCGCGGTGCCGCGCCGAACACGCTGGTGCTGGCCGATGGCGACCATGGCTACGGCAACGCGATGAACGTGCAGCGCACGGTGCGGGCCTATGGCCGCGCGGGCGCCGCCGCGATCCTGATCGAGGACAAGATCACGCCGCGCGCGCTGACCTCCGCCGGCAAGCCCTGCATCACGCGCGACGAGGCGCGCATGAAGATCCGTGCGGCGATCGATGCCGCCAAGGATAGCGGCATCCTGATCCTGGCGCGCACCGATTGCCGGCCGACGCAGGGGATCGACGAGGCGCTGGCCCGCATCGAGATGTATGCCAAGGAAGGGGCGGACATCCTGTTCCTGGACAGCCCGGCCAGCCACGAGGAATACCGCATGGGCGTGGAAGCGGCCGGCGGCAAGCCGTGCTTCAACGTGCTCTCGCCGGGACCGGGGCCGATCCCTTCGCGCGAGGAAGCGATCAAGCTGGGCGTGAAGATCGGCACCTATCCCACGATCATGCTCTCGCCGGCGGCGAATGCGATGCTGCAGGGGCTGGCGGCGCTGAAGGCCGGGGGCAATGCCTCTGACCTGGCGCTTTCGGGGGCCGCGCATCGGGAGCTGATGGGGTATCCGGCTTACGATGAGATGGCGAAGCCGTATCGGTTGGACTGAAGGAAGGAAGCGGTTCTTTTTTGAAAAAAAGAACCAAAAAACTTTCATTTATTTGCGCCGGAGTTAGCCTCGGCGCAAATAAATGAAGTCTTTTTTGCTTCTTTTTTCTTCAGAAAAAAGAAGATTCTTCCTACTGAAGAACCCTGAGCGCCGTCAGGCCGGCGCCCAGGACTTCCAGCAGGTCCGCGCGCACCAGGGCGACGCAGCCGGCCGTGGGGCCGTAGTCGGGCCTTGCCAGGTGCAGGAAGATGGCGCTGCCGTGCCATGGCACCACCGGGGAGTCGTTCCAGCCGAGTTCGCCCACGATGTCGTAGAGCTCATCGGCTCGCCACATTTCCTCGTGGCTGGCGTCGAAGGGCTTGCGCACCAAGCGGTTGTAACTGGCGTGGGTGGGGGCATCGCACCAGAGGTCGTCTGGCGCGATGGGGGCGCGTGGGAGGGGGCTGGGCGGTAGTTTCAGGCGGTCGGCGCGGTAGTGGAGGCGGCGCAGGGGCAATAGGCCCGTGGGGGTGCCGCCATCGCCTTCGCGCTTGCGTTCGGCGGGCACCACGCCGGCGCGGCCGAGGGCGCAGCGGAAGGTGCGGCCCTGGAAGACCAGGCGGCCGTCGGCGTGGACGATCGCTTCTGTCATGGTTGCAGTTTCAGGCCGAGCAGGTGGCCGAAGCGGCGGGCCTTGGTGGCGAGGTATTCGTCGTTCACGCCGTTGGGCGCGATCTCGTGCTGTTCGCGCACCACGCTGCGCAGGCCGGCGGCCTGGAGGGCGGCGACCTTGCCGGGGTTGTTGGTGAGCAGGCGCACGCGGTCGATGCCGAGTTCCTGGAGCATGGTGGCGGCGATCAGGAAGTTGCGCTCGTCTGCCCCCCAACCCAGGGCGCGGTTGGCATCGAGCGTATCCAGCCCGCGATCCTGCATGGTGTAGGCGCGCAGCTTGTTCATCAGCCCGATGCCGCGGCCTTCCTGGGCAAGGTAGAGCAGCACGCCGCCGCCTTCCGCGGCCATGCGGGCGATGGCGCCGCGCAGCTGGGGGCCGCAATCGCAGCGCAGGCTGCCCAGCAGGTCGCCGGTGAAGCACTCGGAATGGATGCGCACCAGCGGCACCGTGCCGGCGCGGGCGGTTTCCTCCGGCCGGCCGACCAGGATCGCCATGTGTTCGATCCCCGCATCCGGGGCACGGAAGGCCACGATGCGGGCATCGGGCGCATCCTCCAGCGGCACCGGCACTTCGGCCACGCGGCGCAGGCCGAGCGAGGCCTCCACCTGGTGCGCCAGCACCGCTTCGGCACCGACCGCGATCAGCCCCATCGCTTCGGCGCGGGCGGCGGCATCGTCGGGCGCGGGGGCGGCCAGAACAGCGGGTAGCAGGCGGGCGAGCTTGGCCAGCGCCAGGGCGGCGGGGGCCAGGGCGGGGCAATCGGCCGGAACGGGTTCTTCCGGCAGCATCTGCGCCGCGGTGGGGTCAGCCAGGCCCAGCAGGACCTCGGGCTGGAGCAGGGCGGGGGAGGTTCGCAGCGCGATGGCCGCCTCGGCAGGCTCCATCGCCTGGGCCACCGGCCGGCGCAGCAGCGCGGCGACGCGGGTGGGGGCGAGCAGCAGCACCGACGGCCCGGCCGAGAGCGCCTTCAGCTCCGCCAGACCGCGCGCACCGACGGTCTCGGCCGGCACCATCACCAGCGGGCTGGCCCCCAGGAGCAAGACGGGCGTGCCGCGACGCAGTTCTCCCGCGGCCCGGTGCACGGCGCGCAGGCGGGCCAGCATCTCCGGGCGCGGGGCTGCCGCGTCGACAGGTGCGGGGTCTTGCACGGGCGGCACGTGGTCTGCTGGATTCATTCTGGCCCCGGCATTTCGCGATCGCATTACCATGCCCCTCATGTGTGGCCAAAATCGCGCCTGCCTAGCCAGCCCGACGCATGTCGCCTATACGGCCTGGAACCCGCGCTGGATGCGATGCCCCGCAAATTTGGGCAGCAGCACGAAAACGTGACGCGGCCATGCATCCCTTGGCCAAGATGCACGTTCAATGCATGCTTGCTGCGACTCGATTGCGGCGGTCTGTTTTGGTCGGTGCAAGGCGAATTGTTCGCAAGTCGGGGATGCAGGCGGGAGAAGGAGAACGGCATGGCGGGCGAGCGCCCCATCCTGATCGTGGATGACGACCAGGCTTTGCGGGAAGTCCTGACAGAACAGCTCGCGTTCGACGGCGAGTTCACCGCCGCGGAAGCCGCCACCGCCGCAGAGGCGGAGGCACGGCTGCTTGCCGGCAACGAGCGCTACGACGCGCTGATCCTTGATGTCGGCCTGCCGGATGGCGATGGCCGGGACCTGTGTGCCCGCCTGCGCCGCCAGGGCATCAAGGTGCCGATCATCATGCTCACCGGGTCTGACGATGAGTCCGACGTGGTGCGCGGGCTGGATGCCGGTGCCAACGACTACATCGCCAAGCCGTTCCGCCTGGCGGAATTGCTGGCGCGGCTGCGTGCCCAGCTGCGCACCTTCGAGAACAGCGAGGACGCGGTCTTCACCATCGGGCCCTATACCTTCCGCCCGGCGGCGAAGCTGCTGCAGGACGTTGCGCGCAACCGCAAGATCCGGCTGACGGAGAAGGAAGCCGCGATCCTGAAATACCTGTATCGCGCCGGCAGCCGACCGGTGGCGCGCCAGGTTCTGCTGAACGAGGTGTGGGGCTACAACGCCGCCGTGACGACCCACACGCTGGAGACGCATATCTACCGCCTGCGCCAGAAGATCGAGCCGGACCCGAGCAATTCCCGCCTGCTGATCACCGAGGGCGGTGGTTACCGGCTGGACCCTATCGGAGTGAAGCCGGCGATTGCCTGAAATCGAGGGGCGGGGGAAACCCCGCCCTAAGTCGTTTTGGGCTCGTTCGCCTTGGCCTGGGCCTCGGCCGCCTTTTCGCTGGCTGGCTTGTGCAGCGCCAGGAAGGCGGCGCCCAGCATCAGCGCCATGCCCGCGGCATCCACCAGCCCCACCTGCTCGCCGGCCACCAGGATACCCACCAGCACCGCCACCACCGGGGAGATGAAGGCGTAGGTGCCAACGCGCCCGGCCCCCCAATCACGCATCAGCCGGAAATAGATGATCGTGGCGCCGAGCGAGGCCGGCAGCAGCAGGTACCACCAGGACAGCCAGGCCACCCAGCTCCAGTTCAGCCGTGCCGCCTGCAGGGCTCCGGGCTCGAAGGGCAGCGCGAAGACCAGCAGCACCACACCGCCGATGAAGTTGGTGATCGCAACCAGGTGCACCGGCGGCAGGGAGCGCATCAGCGGGCGGGCGGAGACGGAGGACCAGCAATACAGCAGGTTGCCGATCATGACGCCGAGCGCCCCCAGCACCTCCAGCGTGTCCAGCGCGCCGATGGCGGCCTTCGGGCCGAACAGCACCAGCACGCCCAGCACGCCCACGGCCAGCGCACCCAAATGGCGCCGGCTGAACCGCTCCTGCCC
>CAMDAM010000297.1 GCA_945888575.1 Asaia bogorensis
GTGCTCTGTTGCAGGGCCAGGGCAGCGTCGTCGAGGGCCTGCACGGCGTGGTCGGTCTGGGTCGTGATGGTGGCAGCGAGTTCCGGCAGGCCGGCCAAGACTGTCTCCACGCGACCCACAGCTTCGTGGGCCCGCGCAACAACGCCGGCGCCCGCGGCCGCGATCTCTCGGCAGGCCTGATCCAGGGAGGCCGCGTCCCGCTCCATGCGGCCCGAGGCATCGCCCATGGCGCCGATCCGCACAACGATGCCGGAGGTCGCGCGCTCCAGCGCGTGCGCCGCCGCGTCGGCCGCCACCGTCAGGCTGTGCAACGGAAGGGCCGTCGCGGCGGCGCCATCCTGTGGATACGACGGCTCGATGCCGCGGGCTGAGAGGTCGCCTGCGATCCGCTCCAACCGATCCGCGATCGTGACGGCGCTCTCGAGCGTGGTCACCGTGTCACGCAGGCACAATTCCGCCTGTTCGGTGCTCTCGGACAGGCGCTTCTCGGCGTCCATTGCGAAGCCGGCAAGGTTGGCGCCCACCACCATCGACTCCCGGGCGGCCGCACTGCCGGCGTCGCGCAGGACGGCCCATTGCCGGCGCTCATCGTCCATCAGCGCGCGCATATCCTCGATCGCCGCGCGGAAGTCGGCGTGTTCGCTCGCATCCGCGTGGGCGGCGCCAGATCCCGCACGTGCGGCGGTTGCCTGCGATCGCAGCACGATCACGGCGGCGCCGCAGCCGAGCGCGGCCGAGAGGAACGGCAGCAGCGTCCAGCCATGGGTGCCGATATCAGCCAGCAGGGGCGGCCCCAGCGCGGCGATGCCGGCCAGACCGGCCAGGACTGCGAGGGCGAGGCACAGCCAGCCAAGCTTGTTCTGCCAATCCATCGTGCCGCTCCGCTACATCAGCCGGCCCAAGGGTCCGAGCTCCAGATTGAGGCTGTCGGGTGCAACGCCGAGCTTTGCGCACAGCGACACCACCGCATCGCGCGATCGCAGCAGGGTCAGGCCGAGCCGCTCGGCCTCCTCCGGCGTGATCGTCTCGGCCTCCATCCGCCGGACCGCCTGCGCCTCCATCAGGCGGCGGAGGAACTCGACCAGGGTCAGCACGAGCCGGGCCAGATCCTGCTCGACCCGGTCGGGATCGATGCTGATGCGGCCAAGCACCGGGGGGGACGACGCCGACACATCAAGGTCCAGGACGCTCATGCCTGCGGCCTTGCGGCGGGCAGCAGCGTCATGCGCGAGGCGGTGTCGACCGAGGCGAGCAATGCGCGCACGCCGAGATAGACGAGGTCCACCCCGGCGACGGTCAGCACGATCTGTCCATCGGCGACGACGCCGGTATCCAGCAGGCGGTCCAGCACATCCACCAGCGTGGCCGGTTGCGCGCCGTCGGTGAGGGGGATGCGGTCAGACATGGGCGACCTCCCCCTGCAGCGCCGCCCGGGCGAAGGCATAGGCGGGCCAGGGGCCGGTCAGCCGCACGGCAAGCCCGGACGGTGCCAGTTCCTCGGTGAGGGCGGCGAGCCATGCCTGGACGAGGGGCGAAGCGCCGGCATCCGTCGGGGCGAGCACACTCCAGCAGGGCGATCCATCCCGCTGGCGCTCCACCAGCACCGGCCAGCCCGCGGCCTGGAGCAACGCGGTGATGCGCGCCTCCACGCTCGCCAGATGCTCGACCCGTGCTGCGACTTGCGCCTTGTCGATCCGTTTCGCCATCAGGAAGGCGGTGCCGGCGCCGGCATTCTCGGCCTGCCGGGCGAGGCGTTGCAGTTCGGCGTCGTGGCTGGCAAGCCAGGCGGCGTGCCGGGCCGGATCGGCACAAACGGAGAGGCACCATTCCGCATGACCCGCCATGCGTGCGATCCCGTCGCGCATGGCGGCGGCGCGCGGTCGCAGCCACCCCGCCAGCCGGTCAAGGCTCGAAAACAGGGTTCCGAAACCGAGCGGCAGACAGGCCTGCCGCGACGCGGCTGCGGCGACCACGGCGTGATGCGCGGCGGCGCGTTCCGCCATCCAGTCGGGATCGTCGGTGCGGTTGCCGTCCTGCCCGTCCTCGAACAGCGCGCGGGGCACCAGGGTTGCCAGGACATCGACCGTCCCGAAGGAAATCGCATCCACCGTGGTGCCCGGGAGCAGGCCGGGAACATCCGGCGCCGGCTGGCCCGGGGCGATGACAGCATAGACATACCAGGCGCGGTCGGTGAGCGCGGTCATGCCGCATGCTCCACAACCTGCCCCGCCACCGGCGCGAGCTCGGGCAGCACGAGGCGATAGCCGGCCTGCCGCACCAGGCTGCGCAAGGTCCGCGGCTCGGCCCGCAGCAGCGGGCGGAGCAGGCGATAGGCCTCGGTGATATCGGTGAAGGCCTCGGTGGACACTGGCTGGCCGGGGCGACGGTCTGGATGGGCGGACGCGGCGAGGGCCCGCCACTGGCGATGCAGCAGGGTGATATCCACCTTCTCCGGCAGGCCGAGCACGCGCCAGCTTCGGGCGATGTCCCCTGCCTCAACGCGGGTGAGCCGGACCGGGTGGAAGCTGACTGGCGGCATCGGCCCGCGCAGGTCGGCACTGGCCCCCGCCACCTGGGCCGGCGGCAACTGGCCGAGGGCGGCCTCGATCAGGTTCTCCCGGCCGCGGGGGACCAGAACGGTGGTGGTGATCTCGGTCTCCCCGCCCGCAGTGGAGCCCGGCGCGATGGCCAGGACATGGCGGTTCAGCGCCTGCAGCACGACGGCCGAGCGGGCGGCGTGCTCGGCGCGCAGCAGAGCCTGGACGGCCTGCGCCAACAGGGCCGGATCACCCTTCGCGGCGGCTTCCTGCAGGGTTTCGCGCTGCGTGGCCAGCACCGCCTCGGGCGGCCAGCTGATCACGAGATCCCATTGATGCACCGCCCCCAGCTGGCTGAGCCTGGCGCCCAGATCCTCCCAGGACAGTTCCAGCAGCGCATCGATCGCGCTGGTTGGGCAGCAGGCAGCACCTGGGTCCATCGGCAGAAACGGTCCGAACTGGCAGGCAATCTCCAGCCGGCGGTGCACCGCCTGCAGCCCGCTGAGCAGCGCCTTGCGGCCGCGGCGGGCAAGGGGTGTCGGCGGCTCATCCTGGATCAGGGCAGCGACCGTCGGGCCGCACACCGCGCGAAGCGGCGGACCCGGTACGGCGGCCATCGCCGCACGCAGGCCGTCGATATCCGCCAGGCCGGCAAAGCCCAACAGCCGCGTCGGTGCCATGCTCACATCCGCCATGATCGTCCTCCTGAGTGTTCTTGCAGTGCCACATCGAAATCGACCGCGGAGACCATCGGCTCCGCCGCTGCCGGGTCGCGCGAGAGCGAAGCCAGTGCGGCCAGGCGGCAGATGCCGGCGATGTCCGCACCCACGCAGCCTTCGGTGCGGGCCGCGAGGGCCGGGATGTCCACGCCCGCCGCCAGTGGCATCGGGCGGGTATGGACCGCGAACAGGGCGGCGCGACCGGCCTCGTCCGGCACCGGCATTTCCAGCACCAGATCGAACCGGCCGGGCCGCAGCAGGGCGGGGTCGATCAGGTCGGGGCGGTTGGTGGCGGCGAGCACGACGAGGCCGCCGGGCTGGGTGATGCCGTCCATCTCCGTCAGCAACTGGGCGACCATGCGTTCCACCGTGGCGCCGGCACCACTGCCGCGGCGCCCAGCGATGGAATCGATCTCGTCGAAGAACACCACGCAGGGCTGCGCCATCCTGGCGCGGGCGAAAATCTCCCGCAGCGCCCGTTCGCTCGCCCCTTGCCACTCCGCCAGCAGCTCCGGGCCGCGCACCGAGATGAACCCCGCCTGCGCCGCACTTGCCAGCGCCCGGGCGAGCAGCGTCTTGCCGGTGCCCGGCCGGCCATGCAGCAGCACGCCGCGCGGCGGCTTCACGCCGAGCCGGGCAAACCGGCCGGGCTCGGCCAGCGGCAGCTGCACTGCGCGGATCAGCGTGTCGCGCAGATGGTCGATGCCGGCGACTTCGGCCCAGCTGACATCCGGGATTTCAACGAACACCTCGCGCAGTGCCGTCGGCGTCACCTCGCGCAGCGCCGTCTCGAAGTCGCCTGCCTCCACCTGCAAGTTGCCGAGATCGGGCGTCCGCCCGGCCGCCATCGCGCCGTCGCGCCGCAGTGCGGCCATGCCGGCTTCCCGGCACAGCGCCGCCAGATCGGCGCCGACATGGCCATGCGTGGCGGTGGACAGCAGGGCGAGATCGACATCGCCGGCCAGCGGCATGCCGCGGGTATGCACGGCCAGGATCTCCCGCCGTCCCTCCCGGTCTGGCGGATCGACGCGGATTTCGCGGTCGAACCGGCCGGGGCGGCGCAGGGCTGGGTCGATGCCGTCGGGCAGGTTGGTCGCCGCCAGCACCATCACCTCGCCGCGCTCGGCCAGCCCGTCCATCAGGGTCAGCAACTGGGCGACGATCCGGCGTTCGACCTGCTTCTCGCTGGACAGCGCATCGCGCTTCTGGGCGATGGCGTCGATCTCGTCGATGAAGATGATCGAGGGTGCCTGCTTGCGGGCGGTCTCAAAGGTGGCGCGCAGCTGCTGCTCGGAGGCACCGTAGTATTTGTCGACGATCTCCGGCGCGTTGATGGTGATGAAGTGCGAGCCGGTCTCGGCCGCCACGGCGCGGGCGATCATGGTCTTGCCGGTGCCGGGGGGCCCCACCAGCAGCACGCCCTTCGGCGGCGCGATGCCGAGATGGGCGAACACCTCGCGGTTGCGCAGCGGCCATTCCACCACTTCGCGCACCCGCTGCACGACGCGGACGAGGCCGCCGACATCCTCGTAGCGCGGGCCGGCGCCGGGTTCGCGGGCGGCTTCACGCGGGCGGGCGGTGATCTCCACCGCGGTGGCCTCCGCCAGCACGCACGGGCCGTCCGGCGCGATGGCGAGCACGCGCAGCTCGGCCTCGCGTCCGTTGGTCAGGGCCAGGCGAAACCGCTCGCCGAGGCAAAGCGGCACGCCGGCGAGACCGCGCTGCACCATCGCGGCAGTGATCCCCGCCGGCGCCTCGATCCGCAGTCGCTCGGCGGCTGCCGGTGGCGCGTGGAGGGCGATGTGCGCCTGCCCGCCCACGACCAGACCGGCATTCGCGCGCGTTGCCGTGTCGATATGCAGCAGGCCCTGGCCGCGCAGGGCCGGGCGCTGCGGCAGGGCGCGCACGAAACTGGTGCACTTCCCGGTTACCGCCAGCAGGGTGCCGGTGCTGCCGCCGAGCGCCAGCAGGGCTGCCGGGTCGATGCGCGCCACGCCGCGGCCGGCATCCTCGGCGGTGGCCTGGGCCACGGTGAGGCTGAGGGCGGGCTCAGGCCGCATCTGCCGGCTCCTCGGCTGCCGTGCCGGCCTGGATGGCGCGCATTTCCATGAGCTCCTCGAGCAAGCGGGACTCCTCGGCCTCGAACGCTTCCTCGGTGATCTCGCCGTTGTCGAGCTGGCGTTCCAGCAGCCGCAGCGCCTGCTCGATGCGGGCGGGATCCAGCATCTTCTGCAGCGCCTGCTCGGCCACCTGGCGGGCGATCCATTGCAGCGCGCCCAGCGGGCCGGCCACGGGCAGGGCGATGATGGAGCCGAGGATGCTCATGCCTGCGCCGCCCCCATCTGCCAATCGGCGCGCAGCTGGACGAAGTTGTAGGGCGGCACCGGGCCGACATAGCGGAACACCATGCGGCCTTCCCGGCTCTCCGACAGGCTGCGCATCCGCGCGTCGAACTGCGGCTCGTTCGCGCGGGACACCAGGAAGGCGCGGTTGAGCACCATGTCGTCGTCCAGCGTCTTGAGCTCGGCTTCGCGGTCGGCCAGGGGCGCGAGCTCGGCGAGGATCGCCTCGGCATCGGCGGTGCGGCGCTTGGCCAGCGCCTGCTCGATCTGGCGGCCGAGTTCCACCCGCTCGTAGTAGGTCTCGCTGGCCGGGCGGTCGCGCAGGCGGTTGCGCAGCCGGGCCAGATTGACGTCGGATGCGATGATCTCGGCGAACACCACGCCTTCGCGCCAGCTTGCCTTCACGCCCAGTTCCACCTTGCCGTCGATCGCGGCCATCGCCGTGGAGAAGGCGGCCTGGTTGGTGGCGATGCAGGCATTCAGCGCCGCCTCGCCGGGCGCCACCGTGCCGAAGCGGACGGGCAGCACCGTCGCCTGCGTCATCACGCGCTCCAGCAGGGCGGTGTGCGCCAGCAGGTTGCGGCGGGTCTGCGCGACCTCGCCTGGCTCGACGGCGCTGACCAACGCCTGCAGGGCGCCTTCGCCGCGCAGGGTCACGGCCGCACCGCCAACGCCGGTGCCCCAGGCGGTGGGGTCGAGACGCTGGCCGGCGGCGACGAGGCCATAGACGTAGAAGCGTTCCGGGGTGGTCATGCGCGCGTGCTCCGGGCCAGTCGCACTTCGAGGATGCCGTTCTGGAAGCTGGTCTCCAGGCTTTCGGGCGCAACCGCGGCCGGGAGCACCAGCGACTTGCGATAGGCCCGTGCACCGGCGGCCTCGATCAGCAGCGACAGCCCGTCCAGCGTGCAGCGAACCGTGGCGGGGTCGGCGCCGGGGAGTTCGGCGACGACGATGATGGCGTCCGCCTCCTCGAAGATGTCGGTGATCGGCTGGCGGGAGGC
>CAMDAM010000298.1 GCA_945888575.1 Asaia bogorensis
CCAGGTGCCCTGGCGGCACGAACTCATGCACCGATGCCGGCAACAGCCAATGCTGGTCCACGTCCCAGGGACGGAAGGTCTTCGTCATCCACGCAGCGAATCCCATCCGATCCCACGACGCAAGGGTTACTCGGACGGGCTCCTAGGGCCGGATCCCGAAGCAGGCGAGCTGCTCGCCCACCTTCGGGTCCAGCGCCTGGGCGGCACGAATATCGGCCGCGGCACGCTAGGGGTCGCCGCGCCGGCTGCGCAGGATGCCGCGACCGAACAGCGCCCAGGGCACGTCGTGGCGGATCGTCAGCGCCTGGTTGAAATCGGCCAGCGCCTTCTCCGGCTGGTTCCACTTCAGCGCCACCAGGCCGATCCCACTCGGCAGCCTTACCGAGGACACGACCTACTTCCTGCAACTCAGCTCGACGGTCATCAACAGCAAGCAGTACTTCATCAAGGGCGGCAGTTCTGCCCTGACCTTCCAGGATTCCACCGGCGCACCGGCCCCGATCAACGTCACGGCCCAATTGGTGCCGGAACCGGCAAGCGCACTGACGCTGATTGCCGGACTGATGGCGCTTGGCGCGATCCGCCGGCGCACGCCCGGCCTGCGGGTTGCCGCAGCCACCTGACGCGGCCCGACATCGTTGGACTGAAGCGGCGCGGACCTCGGTCCGCGCCGCTTTTGCTTGATGCGCCCTGCGAAGTTCACATTCGCGTCATCATCCGTGAACGCTTGCAATTTCAGTGTCAATCGCACATAAGTGCATTCACTCAATAATTGAGTCTGCGCTCAAACATTGAACGCGGCATCAGAGCCAACAGAAAGGTTCGGCCATGCGGTTCTTCCCCCTTGCCATCGCAGCCGCCAGCCTGCTGGCCCTTTCGCCAGCCAATGCCACCAACATCTACGTCACCACCGGCACTGGCACGGAAACGGTCACCATTTCCGAAGGCAACCCGCTCAGCTGGACCTTCACGGCAATGCCGCCCTACAACGCCTTCCAGGCCGGCGTGTTCGCCATGCAGATGGAGGCCGGTACCAGCTACGGCATCCGCATGGATCTGTTCGACGACACCAACGACGTCATCATCGGCTCCATGACGCTGTCGGCCGCCGATGTCGCCGCGGCCGGAGGCAACGACCTCTCCTACGAACGGATCGTCTTCGACCTGAATGTGGCCTTTGCCTCCTCAGACACCTACCAGATCATCCTGTCGGTCACGGACAACCCGCTCGCGGACCCCGATACCGGCAGCTACTCCGTGCGAGGGTCGCTCGACATGTTCCAATTTGTCGAGGAAGACACCCCCAGCTCCATCACGCTGGCAACCGGCCCCGCCGCCGTGGATACGCCGGAGCCGGCGGCAGCCCTTGTTATGGCCGCGGCACTGCTCGGCCTTGCCGCCGCCAGGCGCCGCGCCGCCGCCTGAGGCTCAGCGCCCATCGCAGGGCGGCGCCAGGCTGGCGACGACCGCATCCAACGTGCCGAGGCGCGGGGAGAGTGCGAAGGGGTTTTCCGCGATCGCACGCTGCAACGCCGCTTCGTATTCCGGCGAACGCCCGTCCCGTGCCTCAGCGGGCTGGCCCTTTACCGCCGCGGGCACCAGCTCCGCCGAGGCCACCGCGAACCACTGCCCGTCCCGGCTCAGCCCCAGCGCGGCGTAGGTCAGCTGCGCGAACGGGTAGGCCTCCTCCTGCGCCCAGTGGCCGACATAGCGCAGCCAGGTGAAGCAGGCGCCTTGCACCCGCTCCGCCTGCGCGGCGAAGGCCAGGAAGTCGTTCCCCAGCGGGAAGATCGGCAGGTACAGCCCGGCTTCGATCGGCGCCGTGCCGGCCAGCAGGGAGGCGATGTTGCGCGTGGGATCGTGCGGCCACAGCGCCATCTGGCGCAGAGCCGCGCGGCGGTAGAGATGGATCACCATCCGCTCGCCGACGCGAATCGTCAGCCGCGCCGGCCAGCCGCTGGGCGGCGGTGCGTCGTCGTAGCGCGGTTCCATCGGCTCGGCGGCCATCGCCACGCGGCCCATCGTGCCGGGCTGTAGCCGCACCGCCTCCGGCGCGATGCCGGGTTCCGCCACCGGATGGCCGGCGGGGTAGCGCGCCACCGACAGCGTGTGGAAATCCCTGGCCTCCAGCACCCAGGTGCCGGCCGCATCGGCCCGGTGCACCAGGCGGCCGAACTCGCGGGCCTCCTGCCCGCCGGGCCCGATGAGGCGCAGCGGTGGCTCGGTGCCCGCGCCCTGGATGATCGACGCCGGCGCAGTGACCGCCAGCCAGTCGCCCTGGGCCAGTTCCACCGTGTAGCGCGCCGACACCGGCTGCTCCGGCCCCGGCGCCGGGTGCAGCCGTAGCGTATTCCCGGGGGCAATCGCCAGCCGCTCCTGCGCCTGCGCCGCCTGCCATGGCAGGGCCGCCAGCACGGCCAATGCGACGACGATGCATGAACGCCGCAGCGTTTCGCCCTTGCGCCGGGCCGGGCCGCCTGCTGTTGCCATGATCCGCATGCTTCTGTTGTAGTCGCTGTGATAGTGCACCAACGGCCGGCGCGACAGGCAGGCGATCTTCCCTTCACCGAACATGCCCTCGACCGGGCCGGAACCTCGCCATGACCGATGCCCCAGCCCTATGGCGGCGCGTGCTCCTGTTCCCGGCCACGCGGCTGCTGCTGCTCGGCGGCGTGCTGCTGCTGATGCTGGCGACCAGCAACACCGTCATGGAATGGTTCGCCGCCAGCCCATGGAAGGACGCCGCCGCGGCCGCCGCGATGGCGGCGCTGGGCCTGGCCTTCTATGTCGGCTTCGTACGGCTGGTGGAGCGCCGGCCCGTCGGCGAGCTGGCCCTGCCCGGCATAGGGCGGGAGCTGGCGGTGGGCCTGGCGATCGGCGCCGGGCTCCATACCGGCTGCGTGCTGGTGCTGATGGCGCTGGGCATCTACCGCATCGAGGGGCTGAACCCGCTTTCGTTCCTGGTGCCGGCGGTGGCGATGGCGATCAGCTCGGCGGTCTTCGAGGAGCTGCTGTTCCGCGGCGCGCTGTTCCGCATCGTGGAGGAATGGCTGGGCAGCTGGATTTCGCTGGCGGTGTCGTCGTTCGTGTTCGGCTTCGTCCACCTGCTGAACCCGGCCGCCACGCTCACCGGCGCGGTGTTCATCAGCGTGGAGGCCGGGTTGCTGCTGGCGGCCGGCTACATGGTCACGCGCCGGCTGTGGATGAGCATGGGCTTCCACTTCGCCTGGAACTACACCCAGTCGGCGATCTTCTCCGGCGTGGTTTCCGGCGGGGACAGCGATCCCGGGCTGATCCGCCCCAGCATCGACGGGCCGGCGATGCTCACCGGCGGCAAGTTCGGGCTGGAGGCGTCGGTGGTGGCGTTCGTGCTGTGCACCACGGCGGGGGTGGTGCTGCTGGTGTTGGCGATCCGGCGCGGCCACATGGTGCCCGCGCCGTGGCGCCGGCCTACTCCCACTCGATCGTCCCGGGCGGCTTCGAGGTGATGTCGTAGGTGACGCGGTTGATGCCGCGCACCTCGTTGACGATGCGGTTCGCCACCCGGCCGAGGAAGCCCATGTCGAAGGGGTAGAACTCGGCCGTCATCCCATCGGTGCTGGTGACGGCGCGCAGGGCGCAGGCCATGTCGTAGGTGCGGCCATCGCCCATCACGCCCACGGTGCGCACCGGCAGCAGCACGGCGAAGGCCTGCCAGATCACGTCGTAGAGGCCGGCGGTGCGGATTTCCTCCAGGTAGATCGTGTCCACCTTGCGCAGCAGGTCGGCCTTCTCGCGCGTCACCTCGCCGGGGATGCGGATGGCCAGGCCGGGCCCGGGGAAGGGGTGCCGCCCCACGATGATCTCCGGGATCTCAAGCTCCCGGCCGAGCACCCGCACCTCGTCCTTGAACAGCTCCCGCAGCGGCTCCACCAGCTGCATGCGCATCCGCTCCGGCAGGCCGCCGACGTTGTGGTGGCTCTTGATGGTGACGGAGGGGCCGCCGGTGAAGCTGACGCTTTCGATCACATCCGGATAGAGCGTGCCCTGGGCGAGGAAGTCGGCGCCGCCGATCTTGGCCGCCTCCTCCTCGAACACCTCGATGAACAGGCGGCCGATGGTCTTGCGCTTTACCTCGGGGTCGGTGACGCCCTTGAGCTGGCCCAGGAACAGGTCGCTGGCATCGCGGTGCACCAGCTTGATGTTGAAGCGGTCGCGGAAGGTGCGCACCACGTCCTCGCTCTCGCCGGCGCGCATCAGGCCGTGGTCGACATAGATGCAGGTGAGCTGGTCGCCGATCGCCTCATGGATCAGCACGGCGGCCACGCTGGAATCGACGCCGCCCGAGAGGCCGCAGATCACCCGGCCGGTGCCGACCTGGGCGCGGATCTTGGCGATCTGGGTGTCCTTGAAGCCGGCCATGGTCCAGCTGCCGGTGCAGCCGGCCACCTTCAGCACGAAGTTGTGCAGCAGCTGCGCCCCGTGCGGCGTGTGCACCACCTCGGGGTGGAACATCAGGCCGTAGAAGCGGCGCTCGTCATCGGCGAAGGCGGCGAACGGGGCGCCCTCGCTGGTGCCCACCGGGCGGAAGCCGGGCGGCAGGCGCGTCACGCGATCGCCGTGGCTCATCCACACCTGCTCGCGCCCGCCCTTGTCCCATACGCCATGGAACAGCGCGCAGTCGTCCTTCACGTCCACGAAGGCGCGGCCGAACTCGCGGTGGTCGGAGCTTTCGACCTCGCCGCCGAGCTGCGCGCACATCGTCATCTGGCCATAGCAGATGCCCAGCACCGGCACGCCGCGCTCGAACACCATCTGCGGCGCGCGCGGGCTGTTGCCGTCCGGCACGCTGGCCGGGCCGCCGGAGAGGATGATGGCGCGCGGGTTGTAGTCGGCGATGCGGGCGGGATCGGCGCTGAACGGCCAGATCTCGCAATACACGCCCGCCTCGCGCAGCCGGCGCGCGATCAGCTGGGTCACCTGGCTGCCGAAATCCAGGATCAGCACGCGGTCAGTGGTTTGGGGCATGGGGGCACCTGCTTGCTGCGAGTGCGCGCCCTTCGACCACGCCGGGGGCTGCGCCGCAATGCGTTTCGCTTAGGGTGTGGCCTGCGTGGCTTGCACCAGCTTCTCCAGCGGCGCCCAGGCATAGGCCACCTGCGGCACCGCCTGCCCGCCCACTTCTACCAGGGATTCCATGGTGGGCTTGCCGTGCAGCCGTTCGTAGAACCAGCGGTTGGGGTTTTCGCGCAGCACCCACAGGAAGGCGCTGGCGCAGCCGATCGCGGCCAGGTGCCCGGCCGCGGCGCGCATCAGCCGTCGCCCGATGCCGCGGTCGCGCCAGTCATCCAGTACGTAGAGCGTCTCGATCTCGCCCTGGCCGAGCAGCTCCGCCGATTGCGGCGCGCGGGTTGGCCCGCAGGTGGAGAAGCCCACCACGCGCGGCGGCCCGCCCTCGGCGCCGAGGTCGATGCCGGAGGCGGTGGCCACATGCACCCCCACGCCCGCGCGGATCGCCCGCTCGTAGTGGCCGGCCTGGCGCGGCACCGACAGGCGGGAGAGGTAGCCGTCCGGCAGGATGCCCGGGTAGGTGCTGCGCCAGGCCGCCACGTGCACGGCGGCGATCGGCACCGAATCGCTCAACCGCGCCCGCCGGATGGTGATCATGCCGCCCGTTCCAGCACCGCGGTGAAGAACCCGTCCGTGCCATGGCGCCGCGGCGTGAGGGACAGGTACGGGCCCGCCCCCGGCGCATCACCAACAGTGCCCCCTTGGCCCGCCCAGGCCTCGGCCAGCGGAACCACACGGAAGTCGGAATGCGCCTCCAGGAAGCCCTGCACCTGCGCCTCGTTCTCGTCCAGCAGCACGGAGCAGGTAGCGTAGACCAGACGGCCGCCCTTGCGAACCAGGCGGGACGCGGCTTCGAGGATGGCGGCCTGCTTCGGCACCAGTTCCTCCAGGTCGCGCGGCACCAGGCGCAGCCGGGCGTCCGGGTTGCGCCGCCAGGTGCCCGTGCCGGTGCAGGGGGCATCCACCAGCACCCGGTCGAAACTGTCGGCGCGGCGCTTGGCCCATTTGTCGCCGGGGACGATCAGGTGGCGCTCCACGTTGTGAACGCCCGCGCGCCGCAGCCGCTGCACCGCCCCCTCCAGCCGCTTGTCGTGCACGTCGCAGGCCACCACCTGGCCCCTGTTCTCCATGCACATGGCCAGCGCCAGTGTCTTGCCGCCGGCACCGGCGCACCAGTCGGCCACCCGCATGCCGGGCGCTGCACCCACCATCAGGGCGACCAGCTGGCTGCCCTCGTCCTGGATCTCCACCAGCCCGCTCTGGAACGCTGCCCCTGATGTCACGGGCCGGCGCCCTTCCACCCTGAGACCCCAGGGGGAGAGCACGGTCGGCACCGCCTCGATCCCTTCCATGGCCAGCGCGCGGATCGCCTCGTCGCGCGTGCCCTTCAGCAGGTTCACCCGCAGGTCGAGCGGTGCTTCGGTGCCCATCGCGGCCATCTCGGCTGGCAGCGCATCGCCGAATCGGGCCTGCAGATGCGGCAGCACCCAATCGGGCACCTCCAGCCGCACCGCTTCCGGCATGTCGGGATGGTCGAAGGTATGGCCTTC